>CANQHZ010000010.1 GCA_947623805.1 uncultured Lachnospiraceae bacterium
AGATTATTTGCGATGAATGTGGGGAGGAATTTGTTTTTGCAGACGGGTGGTGTGAAGATATATGGTAAGGTGAAAAAGCTATTTTATTGTAGTATGAGTATAGGAGGAAATCAGTTATGAAAAATTTTAAGGATTATACACCAGAAAAATATTCTTCATCGGATTTTAAGCAGATTGAGGAAGGAATTTATAAGACAAAAAGTCCGTATGAGAACGAGGATATATTTGTCACTTCACTTTCGTTTGAAATGGAGACGGAGTGCTATGGTGAAGAAGAAGGTTCTCCCCAAGACATCAGTCAGATACCGTTTGAGGATCTTCTGGATGAGTTTAATGTGTATGTTACCGATTTTTACGACGAACTGAACGAGCAGAGTGAAACGACGTGTTATCAGGAATTTGGCTCCGATGAAATAGAGGATATCCGAAAGCTGAGGACAATCATAGGAAAACGTTTTTATGCCGTTCCATGCACAGATGAAGGAGATGACGAAGAATATCGTGTAATAATCGAATAAAAACCGATAATAACTACTGCAATCACAACTGGATAACAACGGATTAAGATAATATGCCGAATTTATCCATACGTCACAGCCAGATATAAGAAATAATATAATGTTAAGTAATTGCGAAACATGTTCTCAGCCGTCCGAATTTAGTCAAAATATATAAAAACGCGGCTAGGTGCAGCTAGCTGCAAGACGCCGCTTATTTTATATATTTTGACTAAATTCTAGGTTATCAAATAGAGTTTCGTAAACGTCTACAATATAATGTAAAAATGGAGGAAAAAACAATGAATCAACAGCAGCTTAATGCAGCAAAAGAAAATATGCTTGAATGGCTGGCAAATCCGCAGGAGCTGGGAAAAGCGCCAAGTAAGCTCGAATGTGCGGGACAATTTGAGTACAGGGAAATGACCTATTATATTTTTAAGTTTAAGACAGGAATGTTTGGGAAATGGCTGCTTGGCGTAAGCGGCGGCTTTGAAGATGATGAGCTTGAGCCCTGCGGGCATACTTACAGCGAGATGCAGCCATATAATGAGCCCTCCGCGCAGCAAGACTGCATAAAGATGATTGACAAAATCGTGGCATACTGGCAGCAGCAGGCTCAAAAATTTTAACAAATGTAAAAAACACATACTGTCCCTAAAAAATTTTTCCAGCCTGATGAGATTTTCCAGCGCGCTTTTTTGTCTAATGTATGCAGGACAAAAAAACAAAGGACGCTTTGACAGCCTGCACAACACTGCTGCGCACAGGAGGTACTGCTGTAATGAAGCAGAACGAAATACAAAAACTGGCAGATCAGGCAAAAAGGCACGAGTACGACGCTTTCACGCAATTAATGCAATACTGTATGAAGGATATGTACAAGACCGCACTGGCAATCCTTATGAACGACGAGGATGCCGCAGACGCCATACAGGACACGATTCTTGCCTGCTGGGAAAAGCTGCACACGCTTAAAAAGACGCAATACTTTAAGACGTGGCTCACGCGCATACTGATTAACAAATGCTATGACATACGCAAAAAACGCGCGCGCCTGACAAGCCTTGAGGATTATGACGAACCCGCCTATGAGGGCGGCTGCAATCTTGAACTGAAAGAGGCGCTTGCCGCCCTTGATGAAAAGTACAGACTCGTAATACTCTTGTTTTACGGGGAGGGCTACAGCGTCTGCGAGATTGCAAAGCTTTTGAAAATTCCCAAAAGCACGGTCACGACACGGCTGCAGCGAGGCAGGGAAAGGCTCGCAAGGTACTATGAAACGTCTATGAACGACAGGGAGGGTTTGAGATGAGCGTAGATGAACACGGCATTTTCTCGTCGGATATAGAATTGCCTGCGATTGTGCAGAAGAAAGCGGACACTGCCTTTTCGATGATTAAAAAGAAAGGGACAGGTTCTATGGAAAATTTTGAAAGGGAAAATCTCAAAAAGAAATCAAAAAATGCGAGGACATTCAAAAAACCAACAGCGGCTGTGGCAGCCGTATGCGTCTTGGCGCTTGGCGGGATAACCGCGCTTGCGGCGGGATATCATTACTGGAGCCGCAGCATGCGCGGGACACTCCAGGCAGATGAGACACAGCAGATAGAGCTGGTGCAGAGCGGCGTCGCGGACATATTGGACACGCAGGACACAGACGATAACGGCGGCGCGCCTGCGGAAATCAAGGAAGTCACGGTAGGGGGCGTCACGGTCAAGCCCATGGAGATAATCGCGGACAGCCATTTTGCCCATATATCATTCTCAATATCAGGCTATACGCTGGGCGAGCAGGTGGAGCCTAGCTTTGAGCATATGGACGCGGAATGTGAAGGAATGGCTGCCGTAAACGCCAGCTTTTACGACGGAATTGTTTCGGACAGCAACGGTAAGCCAATATATGACGATGGCACTCCGATTGAGCTTGACGCCGATGGCGCGGTAATCTCGCACTATACGGACGCCGATGGCACGCTCGAATACGTAATAACCTGCATATCAGCCTATGACCAGACAATTTTAGGCAAAACCATTCATGTAGAATTGGAAAACCTCGGAACGACATACCACGCAGATTATGAAAACGTGCTAAGCGGAAAATGGGAATTTGACATTCCCGTCACTGAAAAAAATTCGGCAAAGACATACGCGCTTGGCGCATCAGTAGGCGACTCGGGCGCGACAGTGACTACAGTGGAGCTGTCCCCCATTTCCATAAAGGTAAACTATGATTTTCAGGGAGAAAAAGTGACGCAGGGGGGCTCAGATAAAAGCTACACCAATCCGCCGCTGTTCTGCGGAGTGCGCTTAAAGGACGGCACAATGCTTCCATACCTTGCGGACGGCGGCTCCAGCGGATATACAGACGAAACAGCCGCGCAGTATTACTTTATGTCAGCGTTTGACAGGGTGATTGATGTGGACAATGTAGACGCGCTGTTGTTTAGAAAAGCAGACGGCGCGCCGGTAGGGAATAATCTTTATATAGTGCCGCTTGTGTAACGGCTGATAATTGCAAATAATAATCAAAAATCTCTGTGAGCGTACGGCTTGCGGAGATTTTTGCGCCTTTCGGAATGTGGTTTTAATAAAAAATGTTGAAAAAGTTGGCATTTGACTGTATACTTGTAATATCAGTATTTTTTCAATATTTTATGGAGGAAACATTTTTCTATGAGGACTTATTTAGTTACCGGGGGAGCAGGTTTTATCGGCTCGAATTACATTCACTATATGTTTAAAAAATACGGTGATGCAATCAGGATAATCAACGCGGACGCGCTCACATATGCGGGTAATCTCGAGAATTTAAAGGATATAGAAGACAGGTCAAACTACACATTTATCAAAGCAGATATCACTGACAAGGCGGCAATCGCTAAAATATTTGAGGAGAATGACATTGACAGGGTAGTCCATTTCGCAGCTGAAAGTCATGTGGACAGGAGCATAAAAAACCCCGAGATTTTTGTCCAGACAAACGTGTTGGGTACAGCGGTCATGCTAAATTGTGCAAAGGCGGCATGGGAGCTTGAGGACGGCACGTTTAAGGCGGACAAGAAGTTTCTTCACGTCTCTACGGACGAGGTGTACGGTTCGCTTGAAAATGACGGCGAATATTTTTATGAGACGACGCCGTATGCGCCACATAGTCCGTATTCGGCGAGCAAGGCGTCTTCAGATATGCTTGTAAAGGCGTATATGGATACATATAAATTTCCGGCAAATATCACAAACTGCTCGAACAATTACGGACCGTATCAGTTTCCCGAAAAGCTGATACCGCTTATCATCAACAATGCGCTTCAGGGCAAGAAACTTCCGGTCTACGGTGACGGCAAGAATGTGCGCGACTGGCTTTATGTCGAGGACCATGCGAAAGCGATAGATATGGTGCAGGAGCAAGGTAGACTTTTTGAGACATACAATATCGGCGGGCATAATGAAAAGCAGAATATAGAAATAGTTGAGATAATCATAGAGACACTGCAGGAGCAGCTTTCCGACGATGACCCGAGAAAAAAGCATGTTTCAAAGGATTTGATTACATATGTTGAGGACCGCAAAGGACATGACAGGCGATATGCCATTGCTCCCGACAAGATAAAGGCGGAGATTGGCTGGGAGCCGGAAACTATGTTTAAGGACGGCATAAGGGAAACAATCAAATGGTATTTCGCGCACGAGGACTGGCTGAAAAATGTGACAAGCGGCGATTATCAGAAATATTACGCGGAAATGTACAAGTAGAAGGTGGAAAAATTAGACAATTGGAGTTTTAAGCTTTTTAGATTGAAGAATGAGGATTGATATGAAAGGTATTATTTTAGCAGGTGGCTCAGGCACAAGGCTGTATCCGCTTACAAAGGCGATTTCAAAACAGATTATGCCTGTGTACGACAAGCCCATGATTTACTATCCGCTTTCCACGCTGATGCTTGCGGGGATAAGGGATATTTTGATTATTTCGACACCGAGGGATTTGCCCGTGTTTAGGGAGCTCTTTGGTACAGGCGAGCAGCTGGGCTTGCGCATGGAGTATGCCGTGCAGGAGCAGCCGCGCGGACTTGCCGATGCGTTTATTATAGGTGCGGACTTTATCGGTAGCGACTCCGTGGCGCTGGTACTTGGCGACAATATTTTTTACGGGCAGAGTTTTTCAAAGCTTTTGCAGAGAGTGGCGGCAAAGGAAAGCGGTGCGACTATTTTCGGATATTATGTCAGAGACCCGAGAGAATACGGGGTAGTGGAATTTGACGAAAACGGCAAGGCTATTTCCATAGAGGAAAAGCCGCAAAAGCCAAAGAGCAACTACGCTGTGCCGGGACTTTATTTTTATGACAATGATGTGGTGGAGATTGCCAAAAACGTAAAGCCGTCGGCGCGTGGTGAGATAGAGATTACAAGCATAAACAATGAATATTTAAGGCGCGGAACACTCACTGTGGAAACCATGGGGCGCGGCTTTGCGTGGCTTGACACGGGTAATCACGACTCACTGCTTGACGCGGCTGATTTTGTGTGTGCTTTTCAGAAAAGACAGGGGTTGTATATTTCCTGCATAGAGGAGATTGCGTACAAGCGGGGCTTTATCACAAAGGAGCAGCTTTTGGCGCTTGCCGAGCCGCTCATGAAGACGGATTACGGAAAGTATTTGGTTGAGGTTGCGAATGGACTCTAAGGCAAAAAGGGTCGGCATATTGCTTGCACTGTGCGCTGTGCTTGCTGTGATGGCTGTGGTTGCGTTTATAAATTACAGGCGGTTTGCCGACGGCGGTTCTGCAAAAAATAACGAGGAGCAGGTTGTTGATACCGGCAGTGGCATAGCAGAAGATGGGCGCGTAAAGGGAGCGGATTTGTCGGCGTTTTTGAATGACGAGGATTTTTTTGACAAAGAAACGTCAAACAGTTCCAATCTAAGTCACGCATCAAATGAGGAAATTGCGCCGCTTACGCTGCTTGCAAGCTCTGTGCAGCGTGACATCAGGGTAAAAGTGGTTGACGATAAAGGTGATGTAGTGTCCGGTCATGACTTCATGGTTGAAGTCGAGGGCGAGGGCACATATTTTGATGAGGATAAGGACGGCATCGTCCATATAACCGATGTAAAGCCCGGCGACTACAAGGTTTCGCTTGGCAGCGTTGAGGGATTTGAGGTGCCTAGTGAGCCTGCCAATGTGCGGGTGAAGTCGATTGTTTCTTATGCTCCGATTGATGACATAAGCTTTTTCGTCCATTCGGAAGATGAAATAGATGTTTTGAACGACGATTTGGAATACAAGAACGAGGCTGTAGACAGTGACGACGAAGATGATACGCAGTATACCGCGCTGCTTGACAAAGATGAGCGCGACAATGCCGTATCGCTGGGCATAGACGTTTCAAAATGGAACAAAGAGATAGACTGGGAGATAGTAAAGGCGGAGGGCGTCGACTTTGCGATAATACGCTGTGGATACCGCGGTTCTTCGTCAGGACTTCTTGTTGAGGACCCTTATTTTTACAAAAACATAGAGGGTGCAAAAAAAGCGGGCATAAAGGTAGGCGTATACTTCTTTTCGCAGGCGGTCGACCTGGTGGAAGCCGTCGAGGAGGCAAGTATGGCTATCGCTCTGTTAAACGGCACGGAGCTTGACTTCCCGATATTTATTGATATTGAGGGCATGGGCGGTAACGGCAGGGCGGACGGCCTCGATGCGGCGATGCGCACGGCTATAGTGAACGCGTTCTGCCAGACGATACAAAATGCTCAAATGGAGGCGGGCGTATATTCAAGCCGCAATTGGTATTATAATAATTTAAATACAGATGAATTTTATGATATTAAGATATGGCTTGCTGAGTACAGGCAGACGCCGCTCTATGAGGGCAAATATGATATGTGGCAGTACACGTCGAGCGGCGCGGTAGGCGGCATTGAGGGCAGAGTTGACTTGAATGTCAGCTATCTTGGAATATAATATATCTGTTTGAGCCGTTAAAGCGGCATGGAGGATTAAAATGGGAAAAATTACGGTAGAGGAATGTATTACGGACGGTCTTGTGATAGAGGGCCTGAAAGTCATAACCCCGCAGGTGTTTGGAGATAAGAGGGGATATTTTATGGAGACATATAATTATAATGACTTCAAGGCGGCGGGCATAGACCAGGTCTTTGTGCAGGATAATCAGTCTGCGTCAAAGAGAGGCGTACTGCGCGGTCTGCATTTTCAGAAAAACTATCCGCAGGACAAGCTTGTGCGCGTCATAAAGGGTGAAGTGTATGATGTCGTGGTGGATTTGCGCAAGGACTCAAAGACTTTTGGCAAGTGGTATGGCGTGCATCTTTCAGAGGAGAACAAAAAACAGTTTTTTGTGCCGAAGAATTTTGCGCATGGTTTTCTTGTGCTTTCTGAATATGCGGAATTTTGTTATAAATGCACGGATTTTTATCACCCTGATGATGAGGGCGGATTGCTTTGGAACGACCCCGACATAGGAGTGGAGTGGAATATTCCGGAGGGAATGGAGCTTATAATGTCTGAGAAAGATACAAAGTGGGGCGGCATAAGGGGATTGAAATGAAGAACGTCATATCCAAACGGACGATAAAATTATTTGCGACGTTTATGGCTGTGGCCTTGGCGGCTGTGATTATAATACATCACAATCCGCTGGCAAATCAGCATGAGGAAAATGTCAAAAAGCTGATTGCGTGTCTTATAATAGTCGGCGCCATGCTTATTTTTTACCGATTTTATGACAGGCTTGTATCACTTCCTGTCGAGCTGTGGCAGTCGCGCGAGCTTATCTGGAAGCTTGCCAAAAACGATTTCAAGAACAGGTACGCAGGCTCTTATATGGGACGTGTCTGGGCGTTTACGCAGCCTGTGGTGACTGTGCTTTTGTACTGGTTTGTGTTCGGTCATGTGATGGCGCGCGACAAGCTGGAGGTACTTACCGTAGGCATCGAGGCGCCGTATGTGCTGTGGCTTACGGCAGGGCTTGTGCCATGGTTTTATTTTAGCGAGGCGATAAATAACGGCACGACCTCGCTGCTTGAATACAACTACCTTGTGAAAAAGGTAGTGTTTAAAATCAGCATTATCCCGATAGTGAAGCTTATAGCGGCATCATTTACGCATATATTTTTTGTATGCTTTATGTTGGCGGTATATTTTATTTATGGTTATAAGCCGGATGTTTATTTGCTGCAGCTTATCTATTACAGCCTTTGTATGTTTATTTTCGTGCTTGCCATCAGCTATTCAACGTGTGCGATAGTTATATTTTTCAGGGATTTGACGCAGATTATAAATATAGTGCTGCAGGTAGGAATGTGGGCGACTCCGATATTGTGGAATATCACGCGCCTTGACGACAATCCCGTGCTCCAAAAGATACTCAAAATCAATCCGGTATTTTACATCGTGAACGGTTACAGGGATGCCATGTTTACAAAGACATGGTTTTGGCAGGATTTTTACTCGACAGCCTACTTTTGGATTGTGACGGTAGTATTTTTCGGGCTGGGAGCGCTTATCTTTCGCAGGCTGAAAGTGCATTTTGCGGATGTGCTTTAAATTCTTTTGTGAAAACGGTTTTGGTATAAAGTGCTTATTGGAGAAAACCGTAATGTCCACGGAAGCGAACAAGAGGTATCGATATGAGTAATGAAACCGCAATCGCGGTAAAAAACGTATGCAAAATATATAAGCTCTATGATAGGCCAATGGACCGCATGAAAGAGGCACTGGGGCTTACAAGGACAAAAAAATACAAGGAACACCGCGCACTTGACAATGTGAGCTTTGAGGTAAAGCAGGGCGAGTGCGTGGGTATCATAGGGACGAACGGCTCCGGTAAGTCAACCATACTCAAAATAATAACAGGTGTTCTTAATCCGACGAGCGGGAGCGTGGAAGTGGACGGCAGGATATCCGCGCTGCTGGAGCTCGGGGCAGGCTTTAATCAGGAATATTCTGGCATGGAAAATATATATCTCAACGGCACTATGAACGGTTTTTCAAAGTCGGAGATAGATGCGAGAATGGCGGATATTCTTGATTTTGCGGATATTGGAGATTATGTTTATCAGCCGGTAAAGACGTATTCGAGCGGTATGTTTGTGCGGCTTGCGTTTTCTGTGGCGATAAATATCGAGCCTGAGATACTTATAGTGGACGAGGCGCTTTCCGTGGGGGACGTTTTTTTTCAGGCAAAGTGCTATCACAAGTTTGAAGAATTTAAGCAGATGGGCAAGACTATAATTATCGTAAGTCATGATTTGAGCAGCATTGCCAAATATTGTGACAGGGTTATTCTCTTAAATCAGGGTGTCAAGCTTGGAGAGGGCTCGCCAAAGGAAATGATAGACGACTTCAAACGCGTGCTTGTGGGGCAGTACGAAGTGCCGGAGGGCAAGGCGGAACAGAGCCTTATAAATGATGCTGAGGTGAAAGAGGCGGTTGAGGCAAAGGCGGCTGAGCAGAAGAAAGCACGCGAAAAGGGCGAGCAAGTGTCAAAGCTGCTTGAGTATGGCACTAAGCAGGCGGTTATCGAGGAGTTTTATATCATTGACGACAAGGGCACACGTACCAATGCGATTATAAAGGGAAATGAGTTTACTATATATATGAAAGTTCGCTTTGAGAGCGATTTGCCTGCACCGATATTTGCGTTTTCGCTTAAGACGGCGAAAGGGACGGAAATTACGGGCACGAACACCATGTTTGAGAAAGCGTTTTTAGAGCCTGTGAGCGCGGGCTCGGTAAAGGAGATAACCTTTACGCAGAAGATGTCGCTGCAGGGCGGCGAATACCTTATCTCATTCGGAGTTACAGGCTATGAGGGCAATGATTTTAAGGTATACCATAGAATGTATGACGCGCTTGACGTGACTGTGATATCGGACAAAAATACGGTAGGATATTACGACATGAATTCCAAGGTCAGTGTGAAAGATGCCGGTTGATGCGGCTCATAGAGCTTTGGCGATTATTTGGAGGATGGCATAATGGCTGAACAATTCGGACAGTTTGAACAACCTGAAAAGCTTGAAAAGATAGGAAACGTGGTTTTGGATTTGAGCCTTTATTCGGGCGAGGATTTGTATACGGACGGCGATATTGAGGACGAGATGCTTGACATTGCCATGAAACATTCCGTTGATGAGTTTCCTAGCATCATAGAGCAGAAAAAAAGCTGGCCGGTCTTTTATCATTTTTCGCCGTTTCGTTCAAATATCATTGACTGGCTCCCGTTTAAAAAGACGGATAAAATACTCGAAATCGGTTCCGGGTGCGGCGCCATTACGGGTGCGCTTGCAAGGCGTGCAGGGAACGTTACCTGCGTAGAGCTGTCCAAAAAACGCAGTCTGATAAACGCCTACAGAAACAAGGAATATGACAATATAACCATTAAGGTTGGCAATTTCAAGGATATTGAGCCGCGGCTTTCGAGGGATTTTGATTATGTGCTGTTGATTGGCGTGTTTGAGTATGGGCAGGCATATATCGGAGGCGCTGCTCCATATGAGGATTTCATGCGCATTTGCAATTGTCATAGAAAGCTTGGTGGCAGGCTTATTATAGCAATTGAAAATAAATTCGGACTTAAATATTGGGCAGGGTGCAGGGAAGACCATATCGGCACTCATTTTTCGGGAATTGAGGGCTACCATGGAGGCGGCTCGGCGAGGACATTTACGCGGCGCGGGCTTGAAAATATTATGGAGAGCGCAGGCATACATGAGTATTTCTTTTACTATCCTTATCCCGACTACAAATTTATGACGACAATATATTCTGACAAATATTTGCCCGGAAAGGGAGAGCTGTCAAATAATCTGCGCAATTTTGACAGGGACAGGGTGCTGCTTTTTGATGAAACTCAAGTGTTTGACCAGATTATCGATGAGAAAGAGTTTGCGCTTTTTTCCAATTCATATCTTGTCGTGGCGGGTGGTGAGCCTGATGCGCTGTATGCGAAGTTTTCAAATGACAGAGATAAGAGGTGGGCTATACGCACGATTATGCTAAAGGATGCGCCGGGAAAGCTACGCGTGGAGAAACAGCCGGATACTCCTGCGGCATATGGGCATATCACTGACATGCGTCGCGCTTATGAGCTGCTGTCAAAGCGGTACGAGGGGACGAAGATAGACATTAACAAATGTGAACCGATTGACGGGGACATCAAAAACGGTCTTAGGTTTGAGTTTTGCGGGGGCATGACGCTGGAGGCGATGCTTGACGAGTGTCTTTCAAAGGCGGATACGGAGGGCTTTAAACGGCTTGTCGGCGAGTATATGGAGTGGCTTAGCTACAATGAGGACAGTACATGCGTGAGCAATATTGATTTTATTTTTCCGAATATACTTGTAGACGGCGATAAATGGCATATAATTGATTATGAGTGGACATTTGAGCGCAAAATCCCCGCAAAGAGCATAGCATTCCGTGCCTTTTATAATTATATGCTCGGCGGCGATACAAGAAAGACCTGCGGGGAACTTTTGATGCGAGATGTGCTTGGACTTTCGCAGGATGAGATAGACGCGGCGGCAAAAAAGGAGAGCGAACTGCAGGATTATATAAACGGCAGTCGCGCGTCAGTCAATAAAATGCGCGAGCTTATCGGGTATAGGGCATATGAGCTTTCGGGCATGCTTGAATACTGTAAATATGCTGAGAGCAGGTATGCGGCGAAAATATATGCGGATTACGGCGACGGTTTCAGCGAGGAAAACTCGTTTAAGCTTGTGGACTGCTATATTGAGGAGAAGTATCTGCACATCGGCTTTGACATACCGCACGGCGCTGCGAGGCTGAGAATAGACCCGTGCGAGATACCTTGCGCGGTAAAGATAAACGGGATAAAAATCGACGGCAGGGAATATCCGGAGGACAGGCTTTGGATAAACGGTACGGCGCAGGAGAGTGGTTATGTTATATTTGAGGGCGACCCGAATATAACGGTTGCCGTGGACGGAGGCAGACGGCTTGAGGCTGACATGGAAGTGTTTGAAATACCGGCTGAGATAGCAGAGGTGTTTACTGACAGGCAGGAGCAAAAGCAGGGCTTTTTGTCGCGCACCAAGGGATATATCAAAGGAAAGCTTTTGAAAGAGTGAAATGATTTATAATGATAGGTAAGATAAAAGAGGCAATCCAGAACAGGCTGTATGAAAACTGCATAGACGAATACCGCAGGGAGCTGTGCTGCCAGACAGACCCGTATTTGTTGTGGATAAAGCAGACAGAGCTTTACGGAGAAAATCGCGCGGACGAGGAGGAGTATCCGTCGCTCGGCGTAGTCTATATGGAGCAGTGCACGAGCGGATTTACCCTTGACGACGTAAAAAACGAGTATATAATATTTGCATCGAGGAATGGCAAAATTTCCGTGAGAGCGTTCGGCGAGATTATGAGCTATTTTGACACGCATATGGATACTGACATTGTATATCCCGATGAGGATATCTGGGCACTGTGCGCGGATGAAAGCGATTTGCGCAGAGGCGATGGCGATGATGAGCTGTATCACCGCATATTTCCATGGACAAAGCCTATGTGGTCGCCAGATACGCTGTTTTCGTTTTTTTATTTCGGAAATATTTTCGCGATAAGAAAGAGTGCGTTTCTGGGCATAAAATGGCTTGGAGATGACGATTACAGGAAAAATATATATGACTTTGCGCTGAAAGCTACAGAGAGCGGCAAGCGCGCCGGGCATATTGAAAAAGTGCTTTTCCATGCATATAAAAAGGGAAAAAACATAGCCGAGATTGAGGAAGCGTGTATGCACGACACGGACTTTATCGGTGTCGGTGCGGAGTATGACGCTATCCGCGTGGCAGCGATGGAGCGCAGGGGAATTAAGGGCAGAATGGAGCTTGACGCTGCGACAGGGATAACTTATCCGATATACGAGGTAAAGGATAATCCGCTTGTAAGCATAGTCATACCGTCAAAGGACAATCCTGAAGTGCTTAAACAGTGCATACGCTCTATTTACAGCCATACGGCTTATAAAAAATTTGAGATTATTGTGGTCGACAACGGCAGCTCGGCAAAGAACCGTATTGTGCTTGATGTGTTTAAGAGTGAGTGTGATTTTGCATATATTTATCAGCCTATGGAGTTTAACTTTTCGCAGATGTGCAATATCGGTGCAAAGGCGGCAAAGGGCAGCTTTATATTGCTTTTAAATGACGATATGGAGGCTGTGGAGGATTTGTGGCTTGACAGGATGGTAGGGCAGGCAGCGCTTAAGCATGTGGGAGCAGTGGGCGCAAAGCTTTTGTATCCCAATTCCACGCTCATACAGCACGCGGGTATAAGCAATACCATCTACGGACCGGGGCATAAGCTGAAAAAGATGGATGACAGCGTTTCATATTATTATGGAAGAAACCGTTTCGTGTACGATATGATAGGCGTGACGGCGGCGTGCCTGCTTATACGTAAGGATTATCTGAAAGCGATTGGCGGGCTTTATGAGGGGCTTGCGGTGGCATATAATGATGTGGATTTGTGCTTTAGGCTTTGCACAAAGGGACTGTACAATGTACAGCGAAATGATGCAGTGCTTTATCATCATGAATCGCTAAGCCGCGGTGATGATATGCAGGACGAGGAGAAGCTGAAACGCCTGCTTAGAGAGCAGGAACTTCTTTACAGCAGGCATAAACAGTTTTATCATAGGGACCCCTTTATAGGCACGCTCATGAACGACGGCAGTCCCGAGTACAAATGCCGCTGGCTCGAGGCATATGAGCTTGCGGACACGACCGACTGTGCGGAGCAGCTAAAGCAGGGAAAGCGTCTGCCCAATGAGCGCAGAATGAACAACGCGATTATGGTGGTTACGGAGGACTGCAAAAAAGAGCGGCACACGAAAAGACCATATTATCTCATAAAAGGCTGGGCGTATGTGCCTGATATGGACAATGCGCGGTACAGCTTTAAGCTGCTTTTTGTAAACGGTAGCGGTCAGGTGTGGGAACTGCCTGTGCAGAAGCGTTATCGCAAAGATGTGGCAGCCATATTGGAAAATCAGACAAATGTTGAGATGACGGGCTTTTGCTGCTGGATATACGAGGGCGCTTTGCCGAATGACACGTACGATTTGTGGATTACGGCAAAGGATGGCTGTTCGAGGCAGCGTCTTTACAGAAATATGGAAAAGCAGCTAATAATAAGATAGGGGACATTAAATGGGGTATTACGAGGAGGAGCTGTTCGCTCAAAAAACGCCGTATCTTCAATGGCTCAAGGAGCAGGAGAAATATAGTGGAGCCCATACGGGGAAAAAGTTGTGCAGACTTCCCTTTTGTTCGTGTGAGGACAAGGTGATAGACATTGCGGAGGCGGCGATACATAGAGGCGTAGGCGGGATTGAAGATAAGGCGGTCTATCTCTTTGAGCGCAAGGACGGAGAATTGTCAAAAGACGCGGAGTATGAGATATGGGAAGCGTTTCGACAGAACAAAAAGGTACAGCTTGTATATGCGGATGAGGATTACCTCGGCGGTCTTGATGAGCTTTACGGGCTGGAGGACGACGGCGCTCTATACCGCGGAGAACCATGGTTTAAGCCTGATTATTCGCCTGATACGCTCAGCGCTTTCTTTTATATAGGCAGCATATTTGCCGTGCGCGGCGCGATACTTAGGGAGGCTGTGGAAAAGGGGCTTAATTTGTATGAGCTTGTGTGCCTATCGGCTGATATGGACAGGGAAAAGGTGGTACATATACCGAAAGTGCTTTATACAAACAATAGTCTGTCCGGTGTATCGGAGCTTGAGGGGCGCGGGCTGATGGCAGATGAGGGATATGTGCCGGATGAGCTTGTGTCTGTTATCATACCGAGCCGAGATAACAGCAAGGTCCTTGGAAAGTGCCTTGATACGCTTACGGAGATTACCTCGTACAAAAATTATGAGCTCATTATCGTGGACAATGGCAGCAAAAATGAGGAGAAAGCGGCTGTATATGGTCTTACGGGGCGGCTTAAGCAAAAAAATAACGGGCTTAATATTGAATATATCTGGAGGGAAATGCCGTTTAATTTTTCTGTGATGTGCAATATCGGCGCGAGAATGGCAAACGGAAAATATCTGTTGTTCTTAAATGATGATACGGAAATTATAGAGCCGGAGTGGCTTAAAAATATGCTTTCTTCTGCAGCATTGTCGCATGTTGGCGCTGTGGGAGCGAAGCTGTATTATCCTCGGGAAGAAAATAGCGACAGTTATTTAATCCAACATATTGGTATTGCAAACATGGGAATAGGTCCTGCGCATAAGCTTAGCGGTTTGGAGGACAGCGGCAGTCTTTACCATGGGCATAATCTTGTCACATATGATATGCTTGCCGTTACCGGTGCATGTATGATGATTCAAAAGGCAAAATTTGACGCCGCAGGCGGATTTGACGAGGAACTTGCCGTTGCCTATAATGATGTGGAGCTGTGTTTTAGACTTTATAAGGCAGGTTATTATAATCTTGTTAGGAATGACGCAAGGCTTGTGCATTGTGAATCACTGAGCCGTGGGAGTGATGACAGTGCTGAAAAACGGGAAAGACTGTCAGAAGAAAAGCAGATGTTATATAATAAGTATCCGGACATGGAGGGGACAGATCCGTTTTACAGCCCTAATCTTGTTCAGTGGAAACGCGATGTAAAATATAACACGGGATATTTATATTTCTGCGATAATGAAGCACTGCCGGTAAGACTTGCCGATGATATAATCAGGACATTGCCAAGAGCGCATAAAAACAAACTGATTAGGCGTATGACGGGTGAAAACCGTATAATGCTTACGATAGATGAAATAAAAACGGGCGATATCGAAACGCCTCACTACTGTACGGAACGTCTTGCGAGCATAGTAGGCTGGTATTTGATACGCGGCAAAGATAACGCTTGTGTTGAAAAGGCGCTGCTGCTCAAAAAAACGGATAATAACAGCCATATATATATTTTGCCGGTTTATCCGCAGCTTAGGGGTGATGTGTCTGAAATGATTGAAAACAGCGAAGATTCAGACAGGACGAAGAACACGGAGCTTTGCGGGATACGGGTGATATTTAATTGCATGGCGCTTGTTGAGGGAAGTTATGAAATAGGAATAGTTGCCACTGCGGGCAATGAGCGGCGCGGGTACATCAAGTGGAGTGGGTGCACGATAGACATTTAATGTCAGCAGTTATTTTATAAAAATGAACTTTACAGCAAATGTAATAACGCATGATTTTAAAAGCTAAAATGTTATGCCGGAGTAATGTAAGATGGATAATGAAGAACGTATATATGATTTAGAATTTTATAAGAGTGCCTATGAGCAGGAAAAGGCGCGCTCGGCATCGCTTGCGGGACGCCTTGCGGATGCCAAAAATGAAGCGGACAATTTACAGCTTCAACTTGACCGTATAAAGAATAATCCGATTTGGAAAGCGAGCAAGCCGCTTAGGGTGGCTATGCATTGGGGGATAAGAAACTTTAGGCGGCTTAAGAATCTCGGTGGTCCGCGCGGGATAGCAAGGAAGCTGCGCCAAAAGAAGATAGAGGCGCAGGCAAAAAGACTTCACGGTACGGCAAGTTTCCCGAGCGCGGAGGAGGCAAAGCGCCAGCGTGAGGAAAAATTTGAGCGCATGGTGAAATTCAGTATACTGGTGCCGCTTTGGAATACGCCGATTAATTTTCTTGATGAGATGATTAAGTCTGTTATAGAGCAGACTTACGCAAATTGGGAGCTTTGTCTGGCGGATGGTTCGGATGAGGACCACTGTGAGGTGGGAAAAAGATGCCTTGAGTACGCAGAGACTGATAAGCGTATAGTGTACAGAAAGCTTGAAAAAAATGAGGGCATCGCAGGAAACACAAATGAGTGCTTGAAACTGGCGACAGGCGAATATATAGGGCTCTTTGACCACGATGACATTCTCCACCCGTCCGTGCTGTACGAGTATGCCAAGGTGATTAATGAGCAGGGCGCGGACTATATTTATTGTGATGAGACGACCTTTAAGGGCGACAGCATTGACAATATGATTACGCTCCATTTTAAGCCCGATTTTGCGATTGACAATCTGCGGGCGAACAATTACATCTGTCATTTCAGCGTATTTTCACGTGAACTTCTGGAGGGTACTGAGCTTTTCAGGAGTGGCTTTGATGGCAGCCAGGACCACGACATGATATTGCGGCTCACGTCGAATGCCAAAAAGGTCGTACATGTGCCGAAGCTTATGTATTACTGGCGTTCACACAAAAACAGCACGGCAAGCGATATAAGCGCTAAGCCTTATGCGATAGCCGCGGCAAAAGGGGCAGTCGCCGACCATCTTGAAAAGAGCGGGTTCAAAAATTTTGAGATTAGGAGCACACGGGCATTCGATACGATTTTTGAGATTAAATATGAGATTTTGAGCGAGGACAAGATATCGATACTTATTCCAAATAAAGACCATGTTGATGATTTGCGCAGGTGTATTGAATCGATAAAGACAAGGTCCACATATGACAATTATGAGATTATTATTATAGAGAATAACAGCGAGGAGAAAGCGACATTTGACTATTACAGGACGCTTGATGAGCAAGAAAAAATAACTGTTGTTATGTATGAGGGAGAATTTAATTATTCCAAAATCAATAATTTCGGCGCAGGCTTTGCTACAGGGAAATATCTGCTTTTGCTTAATAATGACACGCAGGTCATCACTATGAACTGGCTGGAGAATATGCTGATGTACGCGCAGCGCGATGACGTGGGTGCGGTAGGTGCAAAGCTGTACTATGGTGACAGGACTATCCAGCACGCCGGCGTCGTCGTGGGGCTTGGAGCGCATAGGACAGCGGGGCATACGCACTACAAGATTAATTATGACAATCTCGGCTATATGGGAAAGCTCTGCTATGCGCAGAATGTCTCGGCAGTCACGGGCGCGTGTCTTATGGTTAAAAAGTCGCTATATGACGAGTTTGGAGGGCTGGATGAGGAGTTTAAGGTAGCGCTCAATGATGTGGATTTCTGCCTGAGGCTCTTGGAGAAAGGATATCTGAACGTATTTACGCCGTTTGCTGAGCTTTATCATTTTGAATCTGCCTCAAGAGGAATTGATGTTGTTGATGAGGCAAAGGCAAAACGCTACGAGGAGGAATCGGAGCATTTTCGTAAGAAGTGGAGGGCGTTTCTGGAGAAAGGGGACCCTTATTATAATCCTAATTTTTCGTTGGATTATAGTGATTATTCTTTGCGGGTGTAGGGAGGACTGATGAATGTATAAGCTGATGAAACGTATACAAGGCATTCTTTTAGACAAATATGGCATTCAGTTTCGAAAAACTGATGTCAGGCGAAGTGAAAACATAGTGTTTGACATTAATAGAAATTATGGCTCAGAGCAAAAGCGGATACTGATATGTTATTTAGATTATGGAAGGACTATGTATGCTTTAAGGCACAATTTCGGGCACACCAATTATCAGGAGCTTTGTCAGATTATACGAGTTCTTATCGAAATGGATTTTAGAATTGACGTCTGCGGCTGCTCCAACAGCCAGGCAGTCAATGAACTTCCAAGGGACTATTATGATTATATATTCGGATTGGGCGAAGTATTCTGGAAAGCTGCCCAGTATAATCCCAAGGCATTTTTGCTCCTGTATATGACGGAAAATCCATACTATGTTTCGCGCCAGCGGGAAGATGAAAGGCTGCAGTATTTTTATGAGCGGACAGGAAAAAAACTGGAATTTAGCAGGACAGGCAAATTTTATAATGAAGCTGATGAGGAAAAGGCGGATGCCATTATATGCTTAGGCGAAGAAAAATATTATAATAAATTGCAAAAGCCAGTAATGAGGGTATTTCCGAGTGCATTTAAAAATCAAGCATTTAAAAATATTTTTGAAAATAGGAAAAAAACAAATTTTTTAGTTTTTGGCGTAAAGGGATTTGTTCATAAGGGTAATGATATTCTCATAGAAGTGTTTCAGAAGCATACGGAGTGGACATTGTATATGTGTGGCGCAAATATAGGGAAAGAGTGTGCTCAACTGGGATATAAGCTGCCTGCGAATATAATTGATTGTGGTTATATAGACGCTATGTCGCAGCAGTTTTGTGACATAGCAGGCAGCTGCATGTTTGTACTCCTCCCATCTTGCTCGGAAGGTATGTCAACGGGCCTCATGACGTGCATGCGCCATGGGCTTATACCAATAACAATGCATGGTACAGGAATGGACATGCTTGAAGAATACTGCTTGTTTTTTGAGAATTATTATATTGCTTTGGTAGAGCAAAAATTGACGGAAGTTACGGCTATGAGCGATGAAGAATGTATGGCTATGAGCAACAAAATATATGAGTACGCAAACAATGAGTTTACAATAGAAAAATATACTGAAAATATACGGAGCGCGTTAAAAAAATGTTTATCGTAATAACTATATGACCAGATGAGGATGTGGAGTATATGAAATGCCGTTGGGAGGCAGGATGACTGAAAGCGAAAGTAAACGGGTTTGGTGAATAATCGGAGGATATATATTATGAAGAAGGAAAAACAGATACTTATGAAACATAATGCCATATTGCTGGCGGCATCGCTTTTTTTGGCTGCTAATTTCTATGTGCTTTGCGGAGTAAACACAGATGATGCGGCGACATATGTATGGCTAAGGGAGCAGTTTGCTTTGGGAGCGGTGCATCACTCCATAAAGGAGTATTTGAATCCATGGTTTTTAGTTGCCGCTATATTATACAGGCTTGGAATTGGGAATACGGGAGCTGCCATGGTGGCATATTGTTATAGTATATGGATTTTTTTGTGTTCTTTTATGACATTAAAAATATCCTTAAGGGGATGCGTCAAGGGACAAGGTAAAAACAGCTGGCTGGCATTTTTAGCGACATTTATTATGATACCATCCGTCTCTGTGAACAGATATCACCTTCCGACTATATTTGCAGTGTTACTGTTGCTGTGGGCTGTTGATGAGTTTGTTTCGGAACATAACAAGGGAGCATTAATAGCTGCTGTTATATATGCATTGTATACTTTTTTGTTTACTGCCGATAAAGCGCTGTTGTTTATGGAGATTGTTGCGCCTGCCGGGATGTATGCAATAATTTGGTGTCTGCAAAAAAGAGAACGGAGGAAATATTTACTGTTTGGCACAGGAGGAATTGCGTTTCTGCTGGCTTGTGTCAGAATCGTATCCGATGCATGTTCGCTTTCAATAGCCGGTTCATGGGGGGGATATGGCGGAGATGGCTATATGTATTGGACGGATATACAGACTTTATTTGAAAAAAATATCCCTTCCGTTTTTGCCGCGCTGATGAATCAGTATAATATACCGGCAGATGGGGGATTGATACAGTTTCTGTCGTTTTACTGGATAATCAGGCTGGTCATTGTGGGGGCTATGCTTTTGGCGTTTGTGCTTCGATGCAGGGATATTTTCAAAAAGGGTGTGGAGAATGTGCATATTGTAGATTCTCTTTCCGTATTGACTGCTGTGTCGCTGGTCGGAGTTAATATATTGAACGGTATTGCTGTGGCGTATTCTGTGTATGGTCAGCCAATTAATAGATATGCGGGACTTGCATGGTATTTGCTGATTATAATATTTATCAGATGGGTGGATGAACAGTACAGTTCATTTTATATAAAGATTAAAAATATAAATATGACGTCCGGCTTTATAATGGGGCTGGCATTGATATTTTTAATAGTTGGATATTCACAGCCGATTTATAAGGGAAGGGATGCCCTTGTGTCAGAGGAATGTCAGGCACAGATAGATTTTCTTAAAGAACACGGTGACGAGTACAGATACGGATTGACAAGTTATTGGAAATCGCATCCGATTACGGCGATGACAAATGGAGAGTATACTATGTGCTGTGGGTGGGTGACTGAAGACGAGACTGAACCTGAGCAATTGTATCTGTATGGTTCAAATAATGTACATGAGTATGAAGATGGAAGCAATTATTTCAACATCATAATTTCATATTTAGATAATACTATGAAAATAGATGAAGAAAATATTGAATTGCTTAGAGGTGATTATGCCGACAGAATACAGATTGGCAATACTATATATTACTTATATGATTACGATATACGGTGGGTTCCCAGACTGATTATGGAAGCTGTCGGTACCGACTATGAACTGACAGAACCTATACAGTACCAATTTGAATTTCCCGTCGGAACAAACCGCATTGAGATGGATGTGGCAAATAGTGAAAATTTTGAACTGTCCATCAATGACAACGAGGATGTCAGCAGTGTGTCGGTACAAAAAATAAGTGACAGCAAGATATATGTAGATTTGGTATGCACACAGAATACAAATGTGGCATTTAATGTCGCGCGGAAAGCGGACGAGCTGACTACAATCCACAAGATTGTGCTGAAACGTGTCCGTGCTGCGATAGAATTGGATTCAAATGAAATATTTTTAAAGCCGGGCAGCTATGTCATAACATTTAACGGGGATGGACTACATGATGCTCAGGCAGTTTTTGAAGGTGAGGGCATATCGGTTTGTCGGCTTACGGACGGAATGATAAAAAATAAGTATAGAGTTGACGTTGAAAAGGCTCAGACGATAAAGTATAATATAACAGGAAAAAATATATCAGTTGACAATGTGTACTATGAAAACGCAGTTGCGAATTGATAGAGCGTTTTTACAGGGAGAATTGGTAATGCACTTTCTTGATTGTGAACATAAAAGGCTGAGTCCTGTAATTGGACTTTTGACAGGTTTTTTGATTTTTATTATAATATACGGCGTTAGGGTTTTGAATCCTGTCTATGTAGATTGGCTGCTTGGAAAGGGCGATTTATCACAGCATTATCTTGGATGGGAATTTTATCGCAGGGATGTGTGGAGATTTCCGATTGGAATGACAAACAGACTGGCGTACCCGATAGAGACATCGGTTGTCTTTACGGATTCAATACCGATACTGGCAGTAGTGTTTAAGATATTTAAGGGAGTATTCCCTCAATATTTTCAATATTTTGGTTTGTGGGGGATTCTGTGTTTTGGTCTGCAAGGGTATTTTGCAGTAAAAATATTTAATGCATGGGAATTGGATTATCGATGTTCATTTCTGGGAAGTATTTTTATCATAATTTCGCCAGTCATGATAAATAGAATGTTTACCCATACTTCGCTGGGAGGGCAATGGATTATACTTGCTGCGATTTATTTGTTTTTTGCGTATAATGATGAATGCGAATGCAGCAAAAAGGAAATATTGTACTGGGGAATACTGGGATTTTTGATTGCGGGTATACACTTGTATTTTTTTCCGATGTGTTTTTTATTTACCGTGGGAGGTATAGCTAAGAGAATTATCAAATATAAGAAAATAAAATTTGAGTATGCATTACCTGTTATAAGTTATACAGTGGGAACGTGCGGTAACTTATATATTTTAGGTGGCTTTGCATCACACGCAATCGGAAGTTCGTTCGGCCTTGGGGAATTTGGCATTAATTTAAATTCTTTTATAAATCCGGATGGGTTTTCAAGATTTTTACCGAGCTTAGATAATGCTGGGGGGGGGGGTATGAAGGCTTCGCTTATTTAGGATTAGGTTCCTTATGTATGTGTGCTATATGCATTTTGGCATATTGTTTCAAAGGACGCCTGCGTAATATGTTTACGGCTGATAATATTATAATCATATGTATTTGCCTTATAAGTTTGCTAATGGCGACATTTCCAACAGTGACTTTAGGTAATAAAGTTTTAATAGACATTCGTCTTCCGGAGAAAATCAATAGGCTGTGTTCTGTATTCCGCTCGACAGGAAGATTAATCTGGCCTATGTGGTATTTAATAATGCTGTATAGCATTAAAGGAATAACAATTTTAAAGTATAGCAAGAAATGCATTGTTAATGTGTGTATATTGGTGATATGCCTCATAATTCAGATAGTGGATATTAGTTCGGCTTTGATAAGTCGTCATGAAACGTTTGCGAATGAGCAAAAATATGAATATTCGGATGCAGATTTTTGGCAGCGGTTGTCTGAGTACCGGAATTTTAAGTGCGTATGCTTTACTTATCAGGCTGAGGGGACGTATATGCAAGTTGGGGCATTGGCTTTAAAATATAACTGGATGATGAATTCGTTTTATTTCGCACGTGATATAGAAGGAATACGTCAGAATCAAGATGTCTTAAGCCATGAGGGGCCCAAGTCGGATTGCATTTATGTTTTTTATCCGAATCAGCAGGAGTTGATGGAGAGTATGGAGGATGTGATTAGATACTACAATATGGGAGAGTTTATAGTAGGAATAACATGGCTTGATGATGATGGAAATGTAAATGATTTTTCATATGAATAGGAGGTACATAGAATTAAAATGACGGGTAATGATAATCATTTTAAAAGCTGGCTTCTGCGTAATTGTCCTATATTTATAATCCTGTTTGTTTTCTCTGCGCTGTCACTTGAAGTGATTGATTCATGGATTATATGGGATGCGGATGATTACTGCTCAAGCGCCTATTCTACAACCGGAAATGTACAGGGAATAATGAGGCAGATATCAGAAGGAAGCCTGAAAAGTATCTATGATTTGTATCTTTGCGGACATGCAAGTCTGGGCTGGTCGTTATGGCTGATTTTATTCCAGCTAATCAAAGAAGGAAACGCAATGGTGCAGATTGCCGATATTACGTTGGCTTTAATTAGCATTTATGCATATTATCAGATATTAAGAAAGATACTTGGGGGGGGGTATGCCTCAGTACTGGCAACACTTCCGTATGCTTTTTCACCATTTGTATTAGGAATTGTCGGCGATGTCAATCCTGACAGCGCTGCGATGTATTATATGGTTATTTTTATTGCGTGTTCGCTGTATAAATATGAATGGCTTGAATTGATTTTCGCGATATGCTTTGTCTTTACTAAAGAGCCGGCTATTATATACTATACTGCTTATATAGCGGCAAAGATTGTAGGCGAGTATTTATATAACCATTCGTTTCGGCTGATGGATTTTGTGAAGTGCGCTGTTTGCAATATAAAAAATTATATTTATGCATTACCGATAATAGGGTGGTTATTGCTTTATCTGTTAAATCCTAATGGCGCGTGGGGAAGTGGCAGCAGCATAGGACATTTTGGAGTTGATGCAGAGGTCTTAGCAATGAAACTAAAACAGATATTTTGCCTTAATTTTAACTGGCTGTTTTGGCTGCTGATTATCATTGCGTTAGTTGGATGTATTATTTCAAAAATCAAAATAGAAAAAAATATATTAAGAGATTTATTCCCAATCTGTATAATGCTGCTGTCTGTTATAGCATTTAATTGCCTGTATAGTACATTTACGCATGCAAGATACATTGTTCCGATGATACCGCTGTTGTATTTGACGGCGACAGCATTGGTGATAAAATTGGGTAATAAAACGATTATTATTTGCAATATATTTATTTCTGTTTTATTATTAATTCAAAGCTTTTATGTAATTGATCCGGTAATGGACAAGATTTTTCCATGGACAGATACAGGGAGCGGTAAAATATACAGATTACAAGCAAGAGGAATGGCTTTAGTGGATGGAATTGTATACAACCGTCAATACGTGTATCTTTCTGAGGCAATATCCATAGTATTGGAAGATTCTGGATATAATGGAGACATGCAGATTGTACTTCCTGATGAGCCTTTGTGTACCGAGTATGACTTGTTTGGCGGGATTAGTTTATGGGATACTCAAAGAAAGAAAAGAGTAAACTATAACAGCAATATAGAATGGTCAGAGCAGGGAGAACTGATAAAGGTCTGTCAAATATCAGGATTAGATCATGCGCTTGAGCGCGTATATAAGGGAAAGTACATATTGTATATTGTGCCAGAATGGGCAAACGTTGATACTGACTTTATATTATATGGGGAGACAATAAAAGAAGGCAGGATTGAACATAAGGGTTATAATATACGTTATTGGGTTATGGATATTGAGGACAGGCTGTGTATGAATAATAAAAGATATGTAATTGTGCCTAAGGGTGACGATACAGGTCTTGCATTATGTACAGATGGTCTAACGGTATCAATAGGAGAAGAAGCGCTTGCTAAGACAATAACATTGCAGGCTGTGGAAAATAGATATAAGCTTATTTTTGATGAATATCAGATTGCTGTGAGGTTTCCGGATGATGTACAGGAAGATAACGGCACAATCTGGGTAGAGCAGCAGTTGGAGGACTCAGAACATCAAGAATGGACTTTGAGAAGTGTTGGGGACTACTTTATGATTTGTCATGGAAAATATGCTCAAACATATAATCTGGAGGATTGTTCGGTAAAACTAAATGAGGCAGTTGGCGATGAAAACCAGCTCTGGAGGTTTGAACCGATAGATTAATGTGGTTAATCAGGATAAAAAGATGTATAATATTAAAAGAGGGAAAATGCGCTGCAATTATGAAGAAAATTAAAAAGAAGGATAAAATTACAATATTATCCCTCTCATGGCGTGATATAAAATCACCAAATGCGGGCGGGGCGGAAGTTCACACTCATGAGATGCTGAGCCGTGTGGATAAAAGCAAATTCAGAATATATCATTTTTCGCCGAGATACGGTAGTTTGCCTAAATCAGAGGTTATGGACGGCGTGATGTATATTAGGGCGGGAAATGTGATTTCAGTGATTTTTCATGCTTGGATGTTTTACCTGACAAACCGCAAAAATATTGATTTTGTCATCGATCAGTGCAATACTCATCGCTTTTTTACTCCGTTTTGGGTGAGGCGTGAAAAAAGGATATTTTATATTCACCAGCTTACAAAGGAAATTTGGGACTATAGCGCTAAGTTTCCACTTAGTAAAATAGGAAAAGCCTTTGAAGAATGGTTTTTGTGGCTCAATCGCCATGATGCGGTTATAACCGTGTCTGAATCCACTAGAGACGAGCTGGTAGAGCGTGGATACGATAAAGACAGAATTAAGATTATCCACAATGGGGTGTCATTTGAGCCATGGAAGCCTGAGATGTGGCTGCAAAAAGAGGAACGTCCCACATTTATATACGCGGGGAGATATTCGCCTTATAAGGGGATTGATGCCGCAGTTGAAGCTGTTGCCATGCTGAAAGAGGAATTTCCCGACGCAAGACTGTGGATAATAGGGAAAAAAAATCAGGAATACATGGAAAAAAATTTACTGCCAATATGTAATAAATATAATCTTAAGTGGGAAGACGCAGAAGACGGGCCTGTTGATGGGGATATAATAAGCTGGGGGTACGTGTCAGAGGAGAAAAAGCTTGAATTATTGAGCCGTTCATGGGCACTGCTGTTTCCGTCGATTAGGGAAGGCTGGGGGATACCTGTCACAGAGGCAGGGTGTGTCGGAACTCCGAGCATTGTATATGATTCGCCTGGGATACGTGAGGCGATTGACTATGGCAGGGCGGGGTTTTTGTGTAAGAAAAATAGCGCTTTGGGGCTTTGTGATGAGATGAGAAATGTAATTAATAACAAAACATTATATGGCGACAGACAAAGGTGCGCATACAGATATTCGGCTCAATTTTTGTGGGGCAGTGCGGGAAATGATTTTGGCGAGTTTATACAGGTATTGATGAAAAATAAATAATAGACATAAGGAGTGGACAAGCATTTAATGAAGAAAGACGATGAACTTTCCATTATAATCTATTCATGCTGGAAAAATAGGGATATGTGGGAAATTTTCTCAATATTATTTCATAAATATTGGGAGAATTGCGTTTACAAAGTGATTTTAGCCACGGATGAATACCATGATGAAGGCAGATTTAACGTGTTTGATGATGTAGTTGTGTTGGACAGTACATGGGCTAAGATGATAAAGGCAGCGGTCAAAAAATCAGGCACAAAATATGTTATGCTTTGGATGGATGATTATCTTCTGTGTGATTATGTTGACAACAGTGATATTAAAAAACAGCTTGAACGTGCAAAAAAATATAACGTTGCCAATATTAGGCTTGTGGAATCGCCAAAATGCAAGGGGCATTATAAAAATCAGAAAAATATTGGATATTATAGATTAGGAGAACCTTATTCCCTTGTGACGCAGGTTGGAATTTGGGATACAGCCTTTTTGGATAAAGTGCTTATTGAAAAATGGAGCGCATGGGATTTTGAAAGGATTGGTTCAATGCAGCTTGGGTGCATAGAGCAGCCGCTTCTTGTTTCGTTGGATTATGTATTTCCATACGAAGAAGGGGTGCGTAAAGGCAAATGGATGGTCGCAGGCGAAAAATTGTGCAGGAGAAACGGAATAAAGATTGACATTTCAAAACGTCCGATTATGTCAAATTTTGATATGGCAGTGATTTATTTTCAGGGAGCGTTATTAGATTGGTGTCCCAAGCTTATTTTAAAAACGCAAAATTTTATCAATAATGTCAGACGGAGGTAGGGCAATGAACGTACAGCCCATGATTACGGTAATAATTCCTGTATATAACGGCGCGGACAGGCTTCCGATATGTCTGCAAAGCATAAAAGAACAGTCATATCCGCAGGATAAAATTGAGATTATTATAGTTGATGACGATTCAACGGATAGTACGGTGCAGATTGCACGGGAGGAATTTGGCTGCAAGATAGTCAGAAACGGAGAACATGATCCAGAGCGTGGGAAATCAATAGGAATTGAGCATGCGGCAGGAGAATATCTGTTTTTTATAGATGACGACAATGTACTTCCGCATAAAGAATGGCTTGCTAATCTTGTGAGAGCTGTATTAAAAGAAAATTGTGTAGGCGGGCAGGCGGCAAAATTTGCATATGATAAAAGCGCAAGCGTACCTGATAAATATATGGCATTGTTTGGCTGCGGTGATCCTGCGGTATTTTATCTCAGAAGGCGCGACCATATGATGAAGACGGAGAAAAAATGGCATCTTGGAGGACAGGTATTAAAGGAAACAAAGCACTATTTTAAAGTAAAGTTTGATGAAGATACACTTCCGACGATTGGCTCACAGGGGTTTCTCATAAAGAAGGAGTATGTACATTTAATAAAATGGCAGCCGTTTTTTTACCATATAGATTCTAATCTGGAGCTTGTAAAGCTGGGATTTGATGACTATATTATTATGAAGGATATGGTTATACACAATCATTCAGCTAATTATAAGGATTTTATGAGCAAAATCAAACGAAATTCCAAGCAGCTCAGCCGCAATGACCAGTACAGGACATATTCATATAATCTTAGCCTGCCTAAGATGATAAAGCTGGGGTTGACTTTGGGTACATTTGTCATACCAATTGCTGACAGTATACGCGGGTTTCTGAAATTCCCTGTAAAGGAATGGTTTATTCACCCGGTTGTATGCTTCAGGGCTGCAGTGCTGTATACTTTAAATACACTGCGTAATATAGGGAGCATTGGGAAGATAAAGTAAGGTGTGGAAAATAGAAAAGAAGTTCCAGTTTGAAAAACTGTATTTAAAATACAGTGGTGGGTAGGAAATAAAGCAGCATGGGAGATTAAAATGAAACTCTATTTAAAAAATATTGGAAAAATAAATGAGGCAAATATAGAAATTAGTGGCATTACGGTAATAGGTGGAGAGAATAACACGGGGAAAAGTACAGTTGGCAAGTCATTATTTGTTATATTTAACAGTTTTTATGAAATTCAGAGGCAAATTCAGCAGGAGAGACTCTCAAGCATAGAAAACACACTGTTGATTCTGTACAGAAATTCTTTTGTTCACGCATCGGGAGAGATAAAGGAACTGACTGACTATTCAAAGGAAATTCTATTAAATTCTGAAAAATATATAGAGTCACCAGATTTGCTGAGAGATTATATTGATTCGATTTTTACAGTAAAATCGAGTCAGCAGAAACCGTTTTATGCAAAAACATATACAGATGATATTGTTGACAGGCTTATAGAAATATTAGCAATTCAGCCGGAGACAATACTTAATTCTGCTATTAATAAGAGAATAAATGCTGAATTTGCCGGGCAGGTCATAAATGCGTATTCAGAAGCGGAGGGAATAATTTCCTTGAATGTCGATGGGGAAGAATTGCGTATAAACGTTTCTGACGGCGCAGTATTATCAAGCGGCTGTGGTTACAGTCTTCATACAGAAGCATTTTATATAGACGATCCGTTTGTGTTAGATGATGTCGATTTGAGAAGATTCAGACAAAGGATTGCTTACACAGACCATCGAGATCAGCTTATTTATAAGCTGTTGGGAGAAAATGATAATGGAAATGTTATAGATGAGATAGTGGTAGAAAAAAAAATTGATAAAATATATGAGAAGATATTGTCTGTCTGCGATGGCAAGGTAATCCGCCAGAAAAACTATCGTTTAGGGTATCAAATGAAGGACTCTGATAGAACGCTGAGTGTAAAAAACATATCTACTGGATTAAAAACATTTGTTATTTTGAAGACGTTGCTGATGAATGGTACAATAGAACCCAACGGGACAATTATCCTGGATGAACCGGAGATACATCTTCATCCTGAATGGCAATTGCTGTTTGCTGAGCTGATTGTTTTGCTCAATAAAGAATTTAAAATAAACATCTTGTTAAACACGCATAGTCCGTATTTTCTGCGTGCAATACAGGTATATGCTGCAAAATATGATGTAAGTGATGTATGTAGGTATTACCTGTCGGAATTTGTTGATGAAAACGGAGCCCGTATTACAGATGTTACAGACAGCATAGATAAAATATTTTTAAAGCTTTCAAAACCATTGCAAAAGCTTGAGGACGAGAGGTGCAATATTGATTGATATTAATAAACATAAATTGCTAAGGGATAATGTTTCAACGTTAAAAGAAACTTCCATAGATACTCATGATAATAATAATATTAAATATATGACCGCTTCAGAAAGAGAAGCCATAAATTTTGACAATGTAAAGAAGGAATACATCAAAAATTTGGCTTTAACTGATGAACCAAAATCCAATGATGCCCTGTTTATAAATAAAAATGATGATTTGGTTTTTGTGGAATTTAAAAATGGATATATGGATACAGCAAAGAAATATGCGGTGCGGAAAAAAATATATGACAGTATAATTATTTTGACAGATATTCTAAATGTTGGAATAAGCCAATTAAAAAATGATATGGAATATATTCTGGTATATAACGAAACTGTTAATAAAGAAGAAGCGGATGTTTTGAAAAAACAAAAATCCTATGTGCAGGCATCAAAGGCATTTGATGATATTGCTAAAAACATAAGCACTATGGCAAAGACAGAGTATGTATGTTTTGGAATTAAGATTTTTGAAAATTATTGCTTTCGTAAAGTACATACATACACAGAAGCTGAGTTTGAAGAATATTTGAAAAATAATTGAGCGTAAATGGTCAGATTCATGTTTATTGCACAAAAAAGATTGTATATGAAAAAAATGTATGTTATTATGAATAGAGGCAACTATATACAATAAAAGTTCTTTGCAAAGTGCGGAGCATATTCATGAAGAAGACAATAGAGCTGATAGTACCATGCTATAATGAAGAAAATTGCATACAGGCATTTTATAATAGCGTTAGGGAAGTTTTTAAAAAGCTGTATAAGTACGATTTCATCATAACATTCGTAGATGACGGTAGTAAAGATAATACGCTTAATATAATAAAAGAAGTGGCAGGCACTGCGACAAAGGGAAGAGTGCAATATATAGCTTTATCACGTAATTTTGGGAAAGAATCGGCGATTTATGCTGGACTAAGCAAGAGCAGGGGCGACTATGTAGCGCTTATGGATGCTGATTTGCAGCATCCGCCAGAGCTTATAATAAAGATGCTTGATGCCATTGAAAATGAAGGATACGATAGGGCGACTGCAAGGAGAATATCAAGAACAGGTGAGCCCATGATTAGAAGCTTGTTTTCAAGGGCATTTTATCATATTATAAATCATGTTACCGTGATAGATTTAGTGCCAGGCAGCACGGATTACTGTTTAATGAAGCGTAATGTAGTGGAGGCAATACTCTCTGTGACAGAACGTGAACGGTTTACTAAGGGGATATACGCATGGGTCGGCTATAAAAATAAATGGATTGAATATGAAAATGTAGAAAGAGTAGCGGGCAAGACCAAGTGGAATTTTATGGGGCTTTTTCGGTATGCTTATAGTGGATTTATTGCGTTTGCGACTACTCCGCTTAGGGGAGTGGTGTATTTGGGATTGTTGATAACAATAGCTGCATTTATATATGCCGCCAATATATGGATAAGTACAATGCAGAACCCATATGCCCCAAGAAACGGGTATGCAAGTATAATGATAATTATGCTGTTCTTGGGAGGAGTAATTATTACTACGCTGGGAATGATAGGCGAGTATCTGGCAAGAATTTATATGGAAGTGAAAAATAGACCTATTTATTTTGAGAGAGAGAGTAATATTATCAAAGAAAAAAAGGATCTTTGTACTGAGGATGAGAAACTTAAAAGATGATTATAGCATAATAAATATTTGGGAGAGATGGAATGATTTATGTTATTACTTATGCTGATGAAAAGTATAAGGCAACCCAAAATTATTGTGAATATACAGCATATAAATATGGTGCCAATACAGTATATAAATTTGACAAATTTGATATAGATAAAAATTTTATGAATAATAACAATGCTATATTAGATTTACCAAAAGGCGGAGGATACTGGTTATGGAAGCCATATTTTATTAATAAAGTTATGAATGAGTGTAATGAAGGGGATTGGATAATTTATACAGATTCAGCTTTGTATTTTAACAGAAATTTGAAAGAGCATCTTGATGCATATATAAGGCAAAATAAAAAATTCATTGTACAAGAAACGAGATTTTTGGAGAAACAATTTACCAAGGCAGATGTATTAGAAGCACTGGATTGTAATGACAGCAAGTACATTAATTCTAAGCAGATTGCTGCTACTGTTATAGTAATGCAGAATTGTCAAGAGAGCAAAGAAATTGTTGCAGAATGGTTAAAATATTCTCAAAATAAAAAACTTATTACAGATGAAATTATTATACCTAACTGTAAGGAATTTATAGAGAATAGGCATGATCAAAGTCTGCTATCTTTAATTTGTAAAAAACGTATGGTTACTGTTGATAATAATCTTTTTCGAGACATTGTTTTTCCGTTTCATAGCAAGGCATTATTGACATACCATCATTCATTATATGATAAAAAGTATAAGATGTTTATAGCAAGCTTGGTTAGAGTTTTAAAATATATATCATAGTTTGGAGTGTTATAATTGCAAGGTTATTATATTCATTATAAAGGAAGGATTCCAATTGGTGTTTCTAAGAAGATAGATATGATATTGAAGGAGTTTAGTAAGTTTTCTGATATAGAAGAGATTGACCTTACACCTTCCAAATGCAGCATCTGTCGTTCTGTATTGGCCTTTTTGCCGTTTATTAATATAAAACGAAATTATAAAAAGGCATATGAGCATATGGAGAAGCATAATCCAGATTATATATATATAAGACGTACAACTGCAGATAAAGGATTCATGAATTTCATAAAAAATATAAGAAAAACATACCCTTCTTGTAAAATTATAGTTGAAATTATGTCTTATCCGTATGACAAAGAAGAATTTTTCAATATAATTTATTGGCCGTATTATTTTAAAGAGATAATAAATAGAAAAAAATATAAATTATATATAGATAAATTTATTACCTATACTGAAGATTGTAATATATTTGGTGTTGATACAATAAAAACATTAAATGGAATTACAGTAGATAATATTGTACCTGTATCTTATAAAAAAAATGAATATTCTGGAATAAACCTGATTGCTGTGGCAGGAATGTATAAGTTTCATGGTTATGAGAGGCTAATATATGGTCTGCATGATTATAGTGGAGATGGTAATAAACGTAAAGTGTTTTTGCATTTTGTTGGCGATGGACCAGAACTGTCAAAATATAAGAAGCTTGCAAAATGCTTTCATTTGGAAAATCAAATAATATTTTATGGTAAAAAATATGGAAAAGAATTAGATGACATATATAATGGGATGGATATAGCAATATCATCATTAGGATTATATAAACTGGGATTTAACATGAGCAGTTCTCTTAAATTGAATGAATATCTGGCAAAGGGATTACCAATTGTTGTAGCAGGTGATACTGCGGCATTGACGGGGAAAAAAAGTATGTACTACCTACAACTTGAGAACGATAAAAGCCCAGTTGATATTAATGTGATAGTTAATTTTTATGATAAAATATATATGGGGAGTAAAGAGAGAAAAGATATAGTTAATGATATAAGGCAATTAGCATATAAAACGGTAGATATGTCAATTACGCTGAGTAAAATCAGAGATTATATTGTTGAATGATTAGGAAGGGGGGCAATAATATATGATGAAAAGAAATGCGAGCATAATACACATAGTTGGAAATCGACCGCAGTTTATTAAATTAGCCCCGCTATATAAGGAATTAAAAAGCAGGAATTATGGGCAATGCATTATTCATAGTGGACAGCATTATGATGCAAATATGTCTGAAGTTTTTTTTCATGAATTGAATATACCGCAATCGGATTTAAACCTAAAAGTAGGGAGTGGTAGTCATGCTGAGATAACATCAGGAGTTATGTTGGGATTAGAAAGAGAACTGAATAAATTAAGACCAGACCTGATTATCCTATATGGTGATACAGATACTACCTTAGCTGGTGCGTTGGTGGCATCAAAACTAAATATACCTATGGCTCATGTTGAAGGTGGGGTGAGGACTCATCATAAAGAAAATCCGGAAGAATGTAATCGGATTGTGGCGGATCATTTATCAGACATATTATTTTGCCCTGACAGGGCATCCTTGGAGAGTGCCGTCAAAGAAGGGATGCAAGAAAAGGCATTTTTGACAGGCGATATCATGTATGATACTTTTATGTCTATGAATACAAGAAATAAAGAGGTATCAGAAGAAATAATATTAATGACATGGCATAGGCAGGAAAATACAGAAACAAGATCAAGGATGTCAAGCATTATAGAATTTATCAAAAAACTTGATGGAAAAATTATATGTCCGATGCATCCAAGAACTCAAAAATGTTTGAAAAATTTTGATTTGTGGAATGAAATAGAGTCTATTGCCAATTTGCAGATTGTCGAACCGGTTGGCTATATGGAAATGATTGAGTTAATGAACAGTGCACGGCTGATTGTCACTGATTCAGGTGGGGTTTCAAAAGAGTCATCTTTTGCGGGGGCAAAATGTATTTTTATGCTTGACTTAGATATCTGGGAGGACTTGGTTAGTAATAGGTGGATTTTGAAAATGAATCCCGAAGATGATATGAGTGTTGCAAGCGCGTTGGCATTTGCTAAAGAGGCTGTCAGAGTTGATGGAAGTGAGAGACCTAAATTCTATGGAGACGGTCATGCTGCCGTAAAAATGGTAGATTTATTGGAAAAACACAGATTTATATAAAATGAGGAGTATGACATGAAATATGCACTGATAGGCTGCGGACGGATATCGCCGAATCATATTGCAGCGGCTAAGGCTAACAACCTTGAATTTGTAGCGGTGTGCGATATATCGCCTGCAAACATGAAAGATAAAAAATTAAAATTTGATTTAGATAACAATGTGCGGCAATATACTGATTACCATGAAATGCTTGAAAAGGAAAAGCCTGAGCTGGTGGCTATTGCTACAGAGAGCGGAAAACATGCGCAGATTGCGTTAGATTGTATGGATTATGGATGTAATCTGATTATTGAAAAGCCTATTGCGTTATCCATTGAGGATGCAGATAGGATTATTGAAAAATCAAACAGGTTAAATTTAAAGGTATGCGCATGCCATCAAAACAGATTCAATAAGTCAATACAAAAGATAAGGGAAGCAGTGGATAAAAATAGATTTGGAAAGATGTTCTACGGTACAGCACATATAAGATGGTGCAGGGATTATGAATATTATGCGCGTGCTAACTGGCGCGGTACATGGGAGCAGGATGGCGGTGCGCTGATGAACCAGTGTATTCATAATATTGATTTGCTTCGATGGATGATGGGCGATGAGATTGAGGAAGTTGTGGGAATGACAGATCGCCTGCACCACAATTATATTGAGGCAGAGGATTTAGGCATTGCATTGATTAAATTTAAAAATGGAGCGTATGGAATTGTAGAAGGAACTACAAATATTTATCCGCAAAATCTTGAAGAAACATTATATTTATTTGGTGAAAAAGGTACTGTAAAGGCTGGTGGGCAGTCGGTTAATGTAATTGAGGAATGGCGGTTTTCGGATATGCTTGATGATCCTGATGAAGTTAAAAGGCAGTTTCATGAAAATCCACCTAATGTATATGGCTACGGGCATACACCTTTGTATGCGGATGTGATACAGTCGATTAAGGATGACAAGAAGCCATATGTTGATGCCGAGGCAGGGAAAAGAGCGTTGGAACTTGTTCTTGCAATCTATAAATCAGCATCAGAAGGGAGTATAGTAAAGTTCCCGCTTGAAAAATGCGCGACAACGGATTTTACTGGTAGGTTTAGCAATAATTGATGGAGAAAAAAATGGATGGATATTATGTTCACGAAAGTAGTTATGTAGATAATGATGTGCAGATTGGCGTTGGAACAAAAATATGGCATTTCTGCCATATACAAAGTGGTGCAAGGATAGGGTCTGGCTGTACAATAGGACAGAATGTGAATATAGCTAATAATGTACACATTGGCAATAACTGTAAGATTCAAAACAATGTTGCGATATATGAAGGGGTAGAACTGGAGGAAGGTGTATTTTGTGGTCCGTCAATGGTGTTTACTAATGATTTGACGCCACGCGCGCAGTTTCCCAAAGGCAGGGCAGGGTATAAACATACATTGGTTCATAAGGGGGCAACTATTGGCGCTAACGCAACTATAGTCTGCAATCATGAGCTTGGCAGTTACTGTACTATTGCCGCTGGAGCGGTTGTGGTAACAGATGTACCACCATATGCATTGATGATGGGAGTTCCAGCAAGGCAGGCAGGTTGGGTCTGCAAATGCGGACAGGTTTTAGGGGAAGATTTGTGCTGTCCCGATTGCAATAGGAAGTATGAGTATATTGCAGGGCAAGGTATCCGTCAAAATAAAACAGGAGAATAAATAATGGAATTTAGAGATTTAAAGGCGCAATATCTAAATAACAAGACAACGATTGATAATGCAATACAAAGTGTTCTACTGAGCAGTCATTTTATAGGGGGTGAACCTGTTAAGCAGCTTGAGGAGAAACTTGCGGAATATGTTGGAGTCAAACACTGCATTACTTGCGCTAATGGTACAGATGCTTTGCAGCTTGCATTAATGGCATGGGGAATAGGAGAAAATGATGCGGTATTTGTCCCTGATTTTACATTTTTTTCAACAGCGGAGGTTGTTTCTTGGGTAAATGCAGTGCCGATATTTGTAGATATAGAAAGAGATACTTTCAATATGTCTGCGCATTCCTTGGAAGAAGCAATTATTTCGGTAATAAAGGAAGGTAAGTTGACACCAAAGGCAGTGATTGCGGTTGATTTGTTTGGACAACCTGCAGATTTCCACGCGATTCAGTTGATAGCGCAAAAATATAATATATTGTTATTGGAAGATGGGGCACAGGGTTTTGGAGGAAGTATAGAGGGTAAAAAGGCTTGTAGCTTTGGAGATATTTCAACTACATCATTTTTCCCAGCAAAACCGCTTGGGTGTTATGGTGATGGCGGTGCCATATTTACTGACAATAATGACTGGGCAGAGTTGATTGAATCCTATAAGGTGCATGGTAAAGGAAAGGACAAATATGATAATGTCCGCATTGGAATGAATTCAAGATTAGACACTATACAAGCAGCAGTTCTTCTCGAAAAATTAAAGTTTTTTGATGAGGAAATTGATGCTTGTAATAAAATTGCGAGAGAGTATTCACAACATTTGATGAATATGGTCAAAGTACCAGTAATAGGGGCGAATATTATATCAAGCTGGGCGCAATATACAATTTGTTTCCGAAATAACAAAGAACGTGAATATGCAATAAAAACTTTAGCTGATGATAATATTCCAACAGCAATATATTATAGGAAACCAATGCACAAACAAAAAGCATTTCAGCCCCAACTATATAATAATCAAGATTACATTATTACAGAGAATGTCTGTGACTGTTGTCTTTCGTTGCCTATGCATGCTTATTTAAGTATGTGCGATATACAGTATATAACTGAACGGATAGAAAATGCAATTACTAGCATTAAGGGCTGATTACTACATAGAAAGGGCATAAGCATGTGTGGAATAGCAGGGTGTATAAAAACAAAAGGAGAAATAGATAAAGCACGGTTTGAAAAAATGGTAGATATTATTGAGCATAGAGGACCTGATGATCGCGGCGTGTTTTATGAAAATATCCTTGCGTTGGGACATCGAAGACTTTCTATTATTGATTTATCGACGGATGGACATCAGCCATTTTGCTATGGTGATAGATATGTGGTTGTATTTAATGGGGAAATTTATAATTACTTAGAGTTAAAAGAATATTTACAAGGAAAAGGATATAAATTTAATACAAAAACAGATACGGAAGTTCTTGTAGCTTCTTATGCTAATTGGGGAGAAAAATGTGTTGAGCACTTAAATGGGATGTGGGCTTTTGCAATATATGATAGAGAAAAGCAGAAGATATTTTGCTCAAGGGATCGATTTGGTGTTAAACCATTTTATTATACTGAACAAGAAGGAATGTTTTTGTTTGCATCTGAGATAAAACAGTTTTTTGAAATTTTAAAACAAAATCCAAGAGTGAACAGAAAAAGACTTTTGCAATATATTATCCGCGGAAAGTTGGATTGCTCAAATGAGACAATGTTTTGTGATGTGTTTCAGTTACAAGGGGGGCATAATCTTAGTTATGATTTAAAGAATCATTTGTATAAAATAAATAGGTATTATAATATAAGAAATATAATGGAAAACAAAGAGTCTTATGAAGATGCTTGTCAAAAATTTGCAGAGAGGTTTTATGATTCTGTAAAACTGCGGTTAAGGGCTGATGTGCCTGTTGGGTATGCTTTGTCGGGGGGGTTGGACAGCTCGGCGATTGTCTGCATGGCTGCTAAAATAAACAAAGAGAAAAAAATGATGGAGCAGCATACGATATCTTCCTGCTTTGAGGACAAAAGATATGATGAACAGGAATATATTGATGAGGTTATAAAGAAAACGTCAGCAACTCAACATAAAGTTTTCCCGCAGGAAAAGAGCTTGTTCAAAGAACTGGATAATATAATATGGCATATGGATGAGCCTTTTGGATCAACGTCAATTTACGCACAATGGAATGTATTTAAAAAAGCTAAACAAATTGATTTAAAGGTTATGCTAGATGGTCAGGGAGCAGATGAACAGCTTGCAGGGTATACTGATTTTTATTCTGTATTGTTTGCTGAGTATTTAAAAAATGGCAAAATTAAAAAAATGTACAAAGAATGGCGGACATATAAGAATAAAAGGGCTATTACAGAAAAACATGTTTCTGCAAATTTTATTATATGTTCTGCTATTGCTGCTGTTTTGGAAACGAAAATAAAAAATTTTGCAAAATACATTTATTATATTTGGCCAGGTAATAGGGCTTGTTTTTCGTATAGACAGCATATCGAGGCGATGCGTCAGGAAAAACTTAGTTTAAAATGTGATGCAAGAGAATATATTGCTGAATCGTTGGAACAAGGTTTAGCTTCCCTATTACACTATGAAGATAGAGACTCTATGGCACATTCTATTGAGTCAAGAGTACCGTTTCTGGATTATAGATTAGTTGAAGCAGTTTATGCTATGCCATTTAATTATAAACTTAGGGATGGCATTACTAAATCAGTGTTGAGGGATGGGCTTGCAGATGTGTTGCCTGATAAAATTCGGAACAGATATAGTAAATTAGGTTTTGTAACGCCAGAGGATCAGTGGATAAATAGCAATTACAATAAATATCAAAAAGAGCTAAAAGAGTCCGCAGAGATGTTAGAAGGTATTATAGACAGTGATAAAGTTATGAAATGGTTTGGCAATAATAAAGTAAGACGACAGGATTCTACGATATGGCGAATAATATGTGCAGGACACTGGGTCAGATTATTTAATGTTAATGTGTGATATGGTGTTGTAATTGGAGCAGATTAGAATTAATAAATAATATATAGAAGGAGGTTGATGATATGGGCAATAAAAATATTGTAGATGCCATATTGGATAATTTAAAAACGGGGGGGGGGTATTACGAGCTTGATGATTATATTATGAACAATACAAATGACGTAAAAGCACTGTATTACAGTTGTGTATTGTATGAACAGGCTAAAAAGACAGAAACAGCCAAGATTAAGGATGAAAAGATAAAAGAGCATATTTTATTTTGGCAAAAAGAAAAGTGTGAAGAAACACAATATAAAGCATTTATAAATGATATGAAAAAGCTTGATTTCCATTGTCATGGCAAGGGTGTGGAAATAACTTTGGGGTGTTCTACTGTATGTAATGCGAAATGCAGTAATTGTACACACGAAACCATGGTTAGAAATGGGGAATTGCTACCAAAAATTTTAGAATTAAAAGAATTGCGCTATTGGGTGCGAAAGTATAAATTGCTATCGCTAGTGGCAGATATACAAGTTACTAGTATAAGTCCTGTCGGTATGGGAGAGCCATTAACTAATCCTAATATCATTGAGTTTTATAAGTATATTAAAATCTTTTTTCCAAATGCTGAATTGGGACTGAATACAAATATTAGCTTGTTAAAGGGAAATATGGCACATGAGATTGCAAAACTCAATATGGGATATATATATCTTAGTCTTTCTTATTTTAATAAGGAGACGTATGAGAGAGAAGTTGGGTTGGATTATGATAATACAGTAAAGAACATTTTGGATTTCATAAGAATATGCGAGGAGGAAAATTCAAAAACAAGAATTACAATTCATATATTGAATAATGAATTAAATTCAAAAAAAGATATTAAAGAATTTATAAAATATTTTCAGCCTTTGTTGCATAAAAAAGACAGGCTTGAAATTAGAAGATATATGCAGATATCTGGAAAAAGCATTAAAGGAAGAGGAATTAAAAGAAAAAAGTTGCGCCCATGTTATGAATTATGGCAAGTTTTGGCAACAGAGGCAAACGGTAATATTTATCCGTGTTGTTTAGGATTATGGAAAAAGTATGATCCGTATTTGTCAATCGGGAATATTACAGATCCGATTCCTGACATTATAAGGAATCTGATGAATATACGTGAAAGGCAGTTTAACGGTGATTTTAATTCATGTATGGAGTGCGATGTACTGCAACATAATAGAGCATTTTTTCTGCCTATACGTTTTTACAACAAAGAAAAAACGATTAAGGGAGATATTCAATACATTACGCAAAAAAAATTCTTGTCAGAAATCTTATATATGGCTGAAAAAATCAAATGTTATATTCTGGATTATTCAAAAGAACAGTCATATTGGGGAACAAAAGATAAATAAAGATAAATTTTAAATCAATTAAGGAGACATAGAAATATGGAGAAACTCGCATTTCCAAATAGAGTAACCGTAGAATTGACAAATGACTGCAATGTATCCTGTACTTTCTGCAATCGTCAAAAAATAGATATGAAAATCGGATATATGAAGGACGAGTTGTATTATAAGATAGTAGATGAAATGGCAGAACATCCTCCGATAAAAATGGTTCCATTTTTTAGAGGTGAGCCATTGATGCATCCGCATATTATATCTTTCATAAAATATGCAAAGGAAAAAGGAATAGGTCCTATTCAGATGGCATCAAATGGTCTTCTGTTGAATGATAAAATGCAGGATGAATTGATAGAAACGGGCATTGACTATGTATCTTTTAGCTTAGATACTACGGATGAGGAAATATATAAATGTTCAAGGTTATCGGGCAACCTTAAGATTAGTTCTGATAATGTGGAGTCTTTTGGACTGAAATGTAAAAGAAGAAAGGAACAAGGATTAACAGCACCTAAAGTTCAGGTATCGACGATTAATATAGAAGATTATAAGAAGAATCAAAAGGAATTTATAGATAAATGGCTGCCGCTTGTTGACGTTGTAAGGGTATATGAACAGCATGATGAAAAAGGGCAACTGGTAGATCCTAATGTTCGCAGAAAGTTGGATATATTTATGGACAGAAAACCCTGCAGAAAAATATTTACAGATATGATTATTTACTGGGATGGAAGGCTTGCATTATGTAATTACGACTGGGATGAAAAGCGGGATTTAGGCAATGTAAATAACAGCAGCATTCAGCAGATATGGAATTCTCAAGAATACGAATCCATCAGGAACAGACATATTAATAATCTGCTTCAGGACGAGATTTGTGCGGATTGCCATCATTGGAAAATTGATTATACAGAACAAGGATATATAGGTACAAGCTATCATTCAGAAGAACAGAGGATTATATAAAATGTGCGGAATAATCGGAATTATGTGCTTAAAGAGAAGGGAATGCCCTATTAGGGAGACAGAGAAAATATTAGCTGGAATGTCAGATTTGATTGCACATAGGGGACCTGACGGAGTGGGTTATGTAACGCTTGATAACGGACATGTATTCTTGGGACACAGAAGGTTGGCAATTATTGATTTATCGGAGCAGGGCAGACAGCCGATGCAGAGTGCAGATGAAAGATTTACTATAACTTACAATGGAGAAATCTATAACTATCAGGAATTGAAGAAAGAGTTGCAGGGATTAGGGTATCATTTTGTTTCAAATTCAGATACAGAGGTACTGCTGAAAGCTTATGAGCAATGGGGGGTATCAAGTTTAAACAGATTAAACGGCATATTCGCGTTTGCGATATGGGATGATTATTTGAAAAAAATGATTATAGCACGTGACCGCTATGGGACAAAGCCACTTTATTATGCGAGGATAGGCAGTCAATTTGTTTTTGCTTCTGAGTACAAAGCTTTTTTGGCGCACCCGGAATTTCAAAAAAAGATTGATTTAAATTCAGTAAAGGAATATTTTACATTCCAAAATCTTTTTTCTAAAAGAACTTTTTTTGAAAGCGTAGAAATTCTGGATGCCGGAAGTTATATGGTTATAGATTATGAAATGGAATCTGTTCCACGGGCAGTACATTTTTGGGATTATGATTTCTCAAACTCAGAATTGAAGCTGAGCAGAGATGAGTACATGGAAGAACTGGACAGGCTATTTAAAAGGGCTGTCGAGCGTCAACTTGTAAGTGATGTGGAGGTGGGAACATATTTATCGGGAGGAATTGATTCAGGAGCGATTACAGCTATAGCGTCACAGTATATTTCTGATTTAAAAACATTTACATGTGGCTTTGACCTGCATTCGGCTTCAGGTATAGAGTATTCATTTGACGAGCGTGAAAAAGCAGAGTATATGTCTTATAAGTTTAAGACAGAACATTATGAGATGGTTTTAAAGGCTGGTGATATGGAGAGGTGCATGGACAAGCTTGTATGGCATCTTGAAGATCCGAGAGTAGGGCAGAGTTATCCTAATTTTTATGCTGCCAAGCTGTCTTCCAATTTTGTAAAAGTGGTTTTGGCGGGGACAGGCGGAGACGAACTGTTTGCAGGCTATCCATGGAGATATTACAAGGCATACAACAGCCAGAATTTTGAGCAGTATATAGATGATTATTATGAATATTGGCAACGGCTATTGAAGGAAGACGAACAGGAGAAATTTTTTTCGCCTATATATGATAGCATTAAGAATTATTCAACAAAGGAGAGTTTCCGTGGTATTTTTGGCAATGTAATATCAAAAGAATTTTCACCAAAGGATAATGTAAATTATTCACTGTATTTAGAGGCAAAGACATTTCTTCATGGATTACTGATTGTAGAGGATAAATTAAGTATGGCGCACGGATTGGAAACCAGAGTCCCATTTTTAGATAATGATTTGGTGGATTTTGCAATGAAGATTCCGTCTGAATATAAGTTGGCTGGTGTGGAGTCTGCAGACAGGATTAATGAAAATGATAATGGACCTAAAGTGGATAAATATTATCGGGTTCATAAGGATGGAAAATTAATCCTTCGGGATGTGATGAAGAAATATCTGCCAAAAGACATTTCACAGGGGGAAAAACAAGGATTTTCCGCCCCGGATGCAAGTTGGTTTAAAGGTGAAAGCCTTGATTATGTGAACAGTATTATATCTGATGGTAATGCGAATATATATCAGTTTTTGGATAAGGCAGAAGTAATGCGTATGTTCCAAAATCATATTAAAGGCAAGGAGAATAAGCGTCTATTAATTTGGTCTGTCATTAATTTTGAAAAGTGGCTGCAGTTGTTTTTACGTGCCTCATAAAAATTGACAAGGTTGATACTGGCTGGAATGCATGCCAAAGCGTATAAGGGGGTATAAGAGTGAAAAAGGAAATTTATTTGACATTTGATATGGACTGGGCAATTGATGAGGTGTTGGAGTATTTTTACGAATTAATAGAGAAATGTCAAGTAGCTGCGACATTAAACGTTACCCACGAGACACCGCTTTTGCAAAAATTTGAATGTTCAAGAAAAGTGGAGTTGGGAATACATCCAAATTATAATGATTTGCTAAATACTAGGGGGGGGTATGCAGCGACTGCGAGAGCGTATTGGAAAATATGAAAAAGATTGTGCCTAGTGCTGTCTGCTGTAGAAGTCATTCCCTTACAACAAGCAGCATTATAGTAAAAAATTATAAAAAGTATGGCATAAAATATGAACTTAATACGTTGATTCCTGCCTATAAAGGTATGCGGATCCGACCATTTCCTGCGCCTGTAGACGAAGATGTAAAGATACTTCCCTTTATTTATGAAGATGATGTCTATTTGAACCAAAAAAATAAATTACAGGTTCAGGAATTCCTGTCAAATGAAATAGAGGCACCTAGAATATTTAACTTCCACCCTATCCATTTGTTTCTTAATAGTGACTGCCAGGAAACTTATGAAAAGGCAAGACCGTATTTTAAGGATTATAAAAGTTTAAGGCAGTATATTAATCAGATAAATTATGGCATAAAAGATTTCTTTAATGAACTGATTGATGCAGCAAGAAATGCAGGATGGGAGTTTAAGACTATTTCGGGAGGGTGTTGGGAATGAGAGTAGCAGTTCTTGGAAGAACCGAAATGTTGTGGAACAGTATAAAGCTGCTGGAAGAAAGTGAGCATGAGATTGTCTTAATAGGAACTTGCAAGGCGGCGCCAGAGTATTCGGTAGATGAAAAACATTTTGAACAGGAGGCAAAGAGGCTTGGCATTCCCTTTTTCAATAATGCAAAGATTAATTCAGATGAGATTATTGCATTGCTTTCAAGAGTTCAAGCGGATATTGCCATAAGCATTAATTGGTTGACAGTAATAGGACAAAGAGCAATAGATTGTTTCAGATATGGCATATTAAATGCACATGCCGGTGACTTGCCTAAATATAGGGGCAATGCCTGTCCTAACTGGGCAATTATAAATGGTGAAAAGCGCATAGGGATAACGGTTCATTATATGCTTGCTGATGAGATAGATGCAGGCGATATTCTGGTGAAAGACTATTATTCTTTGAATGATAAAACTACTATTACTGAAATATATCAGTATATGGAGAAAAAGATACCGGAAATGTATATGCAGGCATTGGATAAGATTGCTCAAGGTGCTTTTCCTACATCTCAAAGCAAGAAGCCGGAAGATATATTAAGATGCTACCCGCGAGTGCCTTCGGACAGTTTTATTGATTGGAAAATGTCATGCAATGATATAGATAAATTAGTCAGGGCATCATGCAGTCCCTTTACGGGAGCTTACACTTATTTTAAGGAATATAAAATACGGATTTTTGAATGTAGCAAAGAACCTTTTCGGACATCTGTGCTTGTGGTTCCCGGACAGATTGTGATGATTGATAAACTGACAAATCGGATTGGCGTAGCGGCAAGGGATGGTATTATTATTATATGCAAATCAGAAGTGGAAGGGAGCGAAAAGAAGATTACAGAAATTATTACTTCTGTCAGGGCGAGGATGAATTATAGTGTTCAGGATAAATTATATGAGTTAGAAAGGCGAATAGAGAAATTGGAGAATATAGGGGGGGGTATAATACATACACTGAATACCTCCATACGGATGTTGGAGGAAAATGTGCATGAGATTATCTGAAACATTCTTATATGAAGGCGAGAAATTGATAGCAGATGGCGAATTTGAGTGTCTAGGTTTGTTAAACAATAATAAGAATGATAAAATATTATCATTCTTGGATAATGAGCGTTTTTTGGATGATACAAATAACGAATTTATAAGTTGCATTATATGCAGGGAAGAATTTGTACCTTTGCTGCCAATGCATATAGAAGGAGTCATTGTATCTGAACAGCCAAGCATCAGCTATTGGAAAAGGCATAACGCTATGCAGGAAAAAAGAAAGGAATTTACAACAAGGATAGGCAGTGGATGTGAAATCAGTCCGTTAGCATATATTGCTAAGAAAAATGTGGTCATTGGCAATAATGTAAAGATAGAAGAATTTGTTTGTGTAAAGGAAAATGTAGTTATAGGGGATAATTGTATTATACGTGCAGGATGTGTTATTGGTTCTCAAGGTTTTGAATTTAAGAATACTAAAGATGGTATGCCTTTTGCAGTAGAGCACTTTGGTGGAGTTATTATTGAACAGGATGTAGAATTGCAAGGTATGACGCATGTTGCCAAAGCCATTGACTATTCTGATGATACTGTAATTGGGAGAGGAAGTAAAATAGACGGACTAGTGCATATTGCACATGCTGATAAAATAGGGCGCAACTGTAGAATTGCTGCTGGAGCGGTGCTTAGCGGAAGCGTTTGTATTGGGAGTAATGTATGGATAGGTCCTAATGCTACAATTAGTAATGGAATTTTTATTGGTGATGGGGCAAGAGTTTCAATAGGGAGCGTAGTGACAAAGAAGGTGGAACAAGGTACGATAGTAAGCGGAAACTTTGCGATTAATCATAAGACTTTTATGGAGCATATAAAAGCGATTGCAAATAAGTGATTTTTAGGAATGCTGATATAGATTGATTGAGATATAAGTGGATTATCTAATTATGAAAGGATTTTTATATAAATATGAATGTTGTCTTTTTTACAGCATCAGCTTATGGAGTAAAATGCTTGATGTCAATTTTGAAAATAAAAGAAATAGTTGTGGTTGGCATTGTTACAACGCAGGCAGAGTTTACATTGACATATAATGATGGCAAAGATAATAAACGGATGAAAAATGAAGTCCTTTCCGAACTTCACCAGATAAGTGACATAAATGGAATTGAATGTTTTGAAATACAAAGAATGAACAGTTCAGACACATATGGTGTATTAAAAAAATGGAAACCTGATTTGATTGTTGTTTCAGGATGGTATCATATGATTGGGGAAACAATCAGAGAAATACCAAAGTATGGCGTTGTGGGACTGCATGCATCACTGCTTCCAAAATATAGAGGTGGTGCACCTTTGGTGTGGCAGATGATAAATGGCGAGGATAAAGCAGGGATTACTTTGTTTTATATAGAAGAAGGCATTGACAGTGGGGATATTATTGCCAGTGCAGAGGAAACTATCGAAGAAACTGATACGATAGCAACGCTGTACGAGAAGGTGGGGAGTAGAGGAATTGAATTGCTGAAAACATATCTGCCTCTGATAGCATTAGATAAAGCACCGCGTATAAAACAAGATTATTCGGATGAAAAAGATATATGGCCACAGCGAAAACCCGAAGATGGCTTGATTGATTGGAGTAAAAGCCCAAAAGAGATAGAGCGGTTTGTCCGAGCTCAAACAAAACCCTATCCAGGTGCATACGCCATAATAGATGATAAGAAAGTTATTATATGGGACTGTACAGTAGAAAATATACAGGGGGGGGGTATAGAAAGGGTTTAGTATTTTTTTGTGACATCAAAATAAAAAGACATTTGCATAATTCTGCTAAGGAATATAATTTTATGATGACTGTTCCATAGTATTGAATAGATAAAATAAAAATGGTAGCGGAACAGAATATGTAATTATGTAATTTGTGGAGATGTCAAAATGAGAGTGGTAAATACTAACATACATGTTGAATTGTTGAAGTCTGCAGATGAGGAACAATATGAAGAATATTTGTTGGGTAAAGAAGATACACTGATATATCAGTCATTAAAATACAGATATTTTTTAGAACAACTTTTAAAAGATAAAAGCTTTTATTTGGTTGCAAAAGAAAATGGCGATATCAAAGGTGTGCTTCCTATAATGGTTCGTTGTAATGATTTATATGGGGGTATTGCTAATTCACTGCCTTTTTATGGCAGTAATGGTTCAATAATTGCCGATAATAGTGATGTATTTGAAGCACTTATAAATGAATATATGAGAATGGCTGATGAAAAAAAGTGGCTGGCAGGTACGATTATTTCTTCTCCGTTTGACAAAAAAAATTTATATTTTCAGCAGAATATTAAACCGTGTTTTTTGGATAAAAGAATAGGGCAAGTCACCTATTTGCCACCGAATAACATTGATTATGAAGAAGCTATTTTTGAAATGATATATAGCAGCGCCAGAAGGAATATTAGAAAGGCGCGTAAGGGCGGAATATCTGTAGATATAGATAATTCGGACAGCAGCATAGAGTTTTTGTATATGACGCACAGGAAAAATATAGAGAAAATAAATGGGATTGCAAAGAAGAAATGTTTTTTTGAAGTGTTTCCAAGGGTATTTGAAGAAAAGATGGATTACAATGTTTATATTGCGCATAAAGATGGGAGAATGATTGCTGCATTGCTTGTGTTGTATTATAACAAAACTGTTGAATACTTTACCCCTGCCATTGTAGAAGAAAACAGGACAGATCAACCTTTGCCGATGATTATTTATCAAGCGATGTGCGATGCTGTAAAAAAAGGCTTTAAATATTGGAACTGGGGTGGGACATGGCTTACGCAGGATGGAGTTTATGCATTTAAAAAGAAGTGGGGTTCTGTAGATCTGCCTTACTATTATTATACATATATCTTCAACAAGGATATTTTGCAGCTTAATAAGGATGAGGTTTTAAAAAACTATGAAAATTATTTTGTGTATCCTTTTGATGGAGGTGTAAGTATTGAAAAAGTTTAAATATGTATTTTTGTGTGGCGGTGACAGACTTGAGGCAATTAAGGCTCTTTTTGATGCAGGCAAGGATATTGGATATATAATAGTGCCAAAACAGAAAGCAATTCTGATGAGGGTTAAAAGAGTTATAGAATTTGCAGAAGCTAATAAAATAAACATTTCTTATTTAGAAAAAGATGAGTTAACAGATTTTTTTAATAATCATAATTTTGATGTGCTGATTTCATTAGGCTGGCCGTGGATGATAAGCACTGAAATTATTGGCAGTGTCAGGCATGCGTTAAATGTTCATCCTACGTTACTGCCGAAATATAGGGGATTTAGAAGTGGGGCGTATATCCTGATTAATGGCGAAAAAGAATCAGGTGTTACGGTTCATATGTTGACAGAGAAAATGGATGCCGGGGCAATAATATGCCAAAGCGCTTTTCCGCTGTCTGTATTTGATACGCCAAAAAGTTTAAAGCGTAAAACAAGCATGATTGAAGGCAGCGTTTTAACTGAAGCTATAGAAAAAATAGAGAAGGATGAAGTGAAATTGGTCAGCCAAAACGAATCTGAGGCTACAGAATATAATTATGTGCGAACCCCAAATGATTCGTTTATTGATTGGAATAAACCATTAAAGGATTTATATAATGAAATTAGGGCTTGCGATCCCGAAAATTATCCGGCATTTTTTTATGTAAATGGAGAAAAGGTTTGCATACAACTGTACAGATTTGATAAGCCAGAGGAGGATTTTGATATGATATAGAAAATATAGATTTTAAAATAATAAGTACAAATTTTATATTTAATGAAAGACCTAACTTTCCGGATGTGCTGGGGAGAATAAGGTATTGGAAAACGGTGAGAATATCAATAAAAACATCCTATGCTATAATGAATTGGTGTTGCAAGGCAAATTATGATTTTGATATTTAACGGGGGTAATAAGATGCTTAGTTATCAAAACTATTTAGAACTTAATGAAGAGTATTTTGTTGGCGAGGATGGGATTGTTCGTGAAAAAAAGAATTATTCCAAAGAACAGAATCAGACAAAAGACGCATTTGCATATAAATGGAAACAAAAAAGCTCATATGAAAGTGAAGCGGTTTATAAAACTGTGAAAGAATGGTTATGGGAAAAGTATTTTGATAATGATGAGGAAATGTTTAAAAGGGTTTTTGCGGATAATGCAGTTGTTTTGGATGCAGGTTGTGGGGCAGGGCTGTCGGCGAATGCTCTGTTTGGCAGCCGAATGGATTCCATTAAATATATTGGCGTTGATATTTCGCGTGCAGTAGATGAAGCAAATAGATTATTTTTAAGCAAAGGTTATAGTAATTATATTTTAGTGCAAGGGGATTTGAATAATATTCCCTTAAAAGAAAAAGTCGATGTGATTTTTTCGGAAGGTGTATTGCATCATACGGATTCTACCAGAAGTGCGATTATTAATTTGAGCCGATATTTAAACGGGGGGGGGTATTCTGCTTCTATGTATACGCAAAAAAAGCACCCGTCAGGGAGTTTACGGATGATTATATTAGAGAATATTTTATGAATAAGAGTGATGAGGAAACTTGGAATGAAATGATGGCATTGACTAAATTGGGGCAGCAATTAGGCGATATGAACATTACATTAAATGTAGAAGACGATATCCCGTTTTTGGGAATAAAAAAAGGGAGTGTTGATTTACAGAGATTTTTTTATTGGAATATTTGTAAATGTTTTTATAAATCAGAATACACTCTTGAGGAGATGAACCATATTAATTTTGATTGGTTTAGACCAGCTAATTGTCACAGGCAGACTCCTGAAGAAGTATCTCAATGGTGCAAGGAGGCAGGACTGGAAATCGAAAGACTGAATGTGGAAGATGCAGGAATAACTGTTATAGCTAAAAAGGAAAGGTAAAAAATATGAATAAGGTACAAAAAGATGTTATAGCACATCAATACTTATATAATAAAATTTATGATGTGCAAATGAGTGATGAAATATCGGGTAATATATTACCCCAAAAGTTAATTATTAAGCCAGGAAAGTACAAGGTGTTTGATAAAGTATATGATATGAGTAGAGAGGGTTTGTACCGTTTTATTCAGCCTTTTGATAAGACTGAACAGCGAATTGTGTGTACGGGGGGGGGGTATAAAAAAATCGGGATTTTATTATCTTCAACATCGTGGATTCTTGCGCATGGTACATTAGATGATAGGATTACAATTGAGAAAGAAAACAGAAAAGCACTTCACAGGAAGCTTATTTGTTCATGCAGTTATGCATCGTCGTGGGTATCATCGGTATTAAAAAAATTTAATATTAATAGTAGGCTTGTAGTAGGTCTTACGCTTGATAAGTGGAACTCGTATGATAACGGACATACAATGTTGGAAATCTTTACTGGTAATAGATGGGTTGTTTATGATGTGACAAATCACATGTTTTTTAAAAATGAGTTGCATTATTTAGATATGTATGAACTGTGTGACATTGTTTTCAGTCATCGGGATTATGAGATAATTTCCTTGACAGATAGTTTGCAGTATGATGTTAATAGTCCTTGTACTTTATGGACAGAATCAAAAATGTCAAATAAAGAATGCCTGAAGAAATGTTACGACAGGCTATTTCAGTGTTCTCTGATTGAGCAAAATAATAAATTTTATTTTTGCGATGTGATGAATAAAGATAAAGTGGAGTCATATAGCCATAACTATAAGTATATGGAAAAAGATAAATTTATGGAAGAATTTTATTATGTTTCAAATAAAGGAGACTAGCATATGATACCTATAACGAAACCGTATTTTGATAATGATGAGCTGGATTGTCTGAAAAAATGCTTAGAATCAGGATGGGTTACGCAGGGACCCATGACCGAGAGGTTTGAAGAATTATTTAAGAAAGAACATGATGCTAAATATGCAGTTTCGGCTTCTTCATGTACAGCAGCGCTTCATTTAGCAATGCTGGCATTAGGGATAAAAGCAGGTGATGAGGTAATTGTGCCTGCGTTTACATGGATTACATCGGCAAGCTGTGTTGAATATGTCAATGCAGATGTCAAGTTTGTAGATGTAGAAAAAGAGACGATGAACATTGATCCGTGCAAGATAGAAGCAGCGATTACGTCTAAGACAAAAGCTATTATCGCAGTGCATTTATTCGGGTGTCCGGCAAAGATGGATGAAATTATGGAAATTGCGCGTAAATATAATTTATATGTGATAGAAGACTGTGCATGTGCGATTGGAACAACATATAAAGGCAAAAAAGTTGGTACAATAGGAGATATAGGCTGCTTTTCATTCCATCCGAGGAAAGCAATCACTACAGGTGAGGGTGGAATGTGCTCTACAAATAATGAAGAATTGTATCATAAATTGCTGCAGTTTAAAAACCATGGATTGAGTACAACAAAAAAAGGTGATGAATATGGCAACCCATTTTATATGGGAATATACGATGAGGTAGGATATAATCTTCGCTTATCAGATATTCAGGCGGCAGTCGGTATTGCACAATTTAAAAAATTAGACAAGTTGCTAAAAGACAGGAAACGATGTGCGGATTATTATATTACGCAATTAAAGGCGGAGGACAAACTATTGTTACCAATTGCACTGGAAGGATTTGGGCATACTTATCAGTCTTTTGTTGTATTATTAAAAAATGGTAGCAGGGAATTGAGAAATAAGATAATGCTTGCAATGAAAGAACAGGAGATTCAGACTAGACCAGGAACAATAGCAATTACAAGAACCGAATTCAATAAGAATAAATATGGATTAAAATGTGGCATGTTTCCTGTTGCAGAGTTCTGCGAGGACGCATCAATAACATTACCGATATACCCCAACATGTCAAATACTGATATGGACAAAGTAATCAGGGCGTTGGAAGTTATATTTTAAAATGGAAGTTAATAATGGGTGAAAACATGAAAGAGCATAGAATTTTTTTGGGGGCGCAGGAAATAGCAGGTATGATGAAACGTGTTAATAATGCGTTTAAAGATATGGGGTATAAGTGTGACTATTATTGTCTAAATGAATATGTCTTTGATAAAAATGGGTATGAACCGCTTCCACAGATGAAGAAATACAGACGGCATATGGAAAGAATCCAAAATACAAACAGCTTATTAAAAAAGGCTTTGCTGTATATTGTACAGATGTTTGATATACTTAACATTTTTGTATATACATTATTTGTCTATACGGATTATATTTATATATTTGGTAATGGTTTGTTTTATTTTAATCCATATTTGCGGCATATTCAAGAGTTGGAATTTTATATTTTAAAGCTTTGCCACAAAAATATGATTATGTGGCTTTGTGGATCTGACTCACGTCCGTCATATTGTGATGTAAACACTTATAAAACTATCAATGCGATGTATAGGGATGCAAGGAGAAGAGCAAAAAATATTAGGATGCTGGAAAAATATATGCTTTTGATAGATAATCCAGCTTCATCACATTTTCATACCAAACCATATATCATATATAATTGTATAGGAATTATTGCTGATGAAAACGAAAAGGTGAAGGCGAATTTGCAGAATGATGGAAAAATACGGATATTGCATGCGCTTTCTCATCTAAAGGGTAAAGGTACGGCTGAAATACAGAAAGTTTTGCAAGAACTTAAGGAGGAAGGTTATAAATTTGAATATATTGCAGTACATGGGGTTTCACATAGAGAAGTGCTTAAACAAATGGCACAGGCTGATATTGTTATAGATCAGTTGTATTCCGATACGCCAATGGCAGGTTTTGCTACAGAGGCAGCAATTAATGGTATACCAGTTATTGTGGGAGGATATTATGCGGATTATTATCATAAAGTAAAGAGTAATCCAGATATTCCAACTTTATATTGCGCACCAGATAAGTTGAAAGAGAATATTATTTTTTTGATTAACAATGAAAACATAAGAACGGAAATTAGCGAAAAAGAAAAAAATTATATAGAAAGTAATTGCACGCCTGAAAAAGTCGCAAAAAAACTGATAAAATTGTTAGAAAAAGATATACCAACAGAATGGTATTTTAATCCATTTGATAATGATTATCCTTTTGGGGGAGGGATAAAAAAAGAAGAAATGATTGATAATGTTACTAGGCTTATTGATAAATATGGAGAGAAAGCTCTTTGTTTGGATAAAAATACAATATTATTTGAAAAATATATGGATTTATACAGAGGTAATAAAAGGCATGTTAGGTAAACAATATTATTTTGATGATTTCACAGAAGAAAATTATAAGAGATTGATTGAGAAACTTACTACTAATTATAAAATAATAGAATTTTCATATGAGGATATTTTGAAGAAAGATAAAGTAGTGCTGTTACGGCATGATGTAGATGCCTCATTGAACAGGGCGTATCGTTTAGCCCAAATTGAATACGGGGGGGGGGTAAAAACAACCTACTTCATACATTTACATAATATGTTTTATTCAATTTTGGAACAAAACCAATTTATGATGATAAAAAATATTATCCGCATGGGGCATAAAATTGGTTTGCATTTTGATTTTGATTTTTATAAACAGACAAGAGATATCGGGTCTGGATATGCATTGGAGGAATATGCGAAACAAGAGAGAAAAATGCTGGAAAGTTTGTTTGAAGTCAGTATAGATGTGGTTTCTTTTCATAATCCAGAAGCAGCAGGAGTACTAAATTTGCAAAATGAATATTATGCAGGAATGGTAAACGCATATTCTAGAGTTATTAGTGAATGCTTTAAATATTGTTCGGATTCCAATGGTTACTGGAGATTTGAACGATTAGAGGATGTTATTGATTATGGGTATGATAAGCTGCATATTTTGCTACATCCTGAATGGTGGACGCCGGATTTGATGAGTCCTTATGATAGAATTAGAAGATGTGTAATCGGAAGAACTGACAACATCTTGAAATCATATGATAGACTTATAAGTAGTTCTGGCAGGGAAAATGTAGGTTATAATGAAGAAAAGGTTGATCTGTCGGGTGAGGTTGGAAATAGATAAAATGAAAATAAATATACAGGATATTTTAAAATATTTGCATACAAATAATGTAGACTTTTATTATGGTGATAGCTGTAATATTGAGATTGAGGGTTATTGTTCTCTAAAACAGCTAAGAAGTCATTGCATAACATGGATACGAAATATTACGAACAAATATATAAAGGATTTAAAAAATTTAGAAAATTGTATTGTTGTTTCGAATGGAAAAGTAAATTGTAGCAATGATAAGTTAGGATTTATTGTTACAGATGATCCAAGAACTGTGTTTTTTTTGATTTTAAATCATTTTTTTGCAGAAAAAGGTGTACAGGATTTTGTGGGAAAAAATACAATTATTGATATAGGAGTGAGTTTGGGGAAAAATGTTACAGTAGGAAATAATTGTATAATTGCGGGAGATATTGAAATTGGTGACAGGACAGTTATAGCTGATAATACTGTGATTAAGGGAAAAGTAAGAATAGGTAAAGAATGTATTGTTCATTCAGGGGTAGTTATTGGTGAAGATGGATTTGGCTATTTTACAGATTCTGCAAAGCATCCTATTAAAATCGCACATTTTGGTGGAGTAAGTATTGGAGACTATGTAGAGATAGGAGCCAATGTATGCATTGATAGAGGAACACTTGATGATACAGTTATTGGTTCTTATGTTAAAATTGATAATCTTGTACATATTGCTCATAATGTGCAGATTAAAGAGAACGCTATGATTGTGGCAGGGGCTATTATTTGCGGGAGTGCGTGTGTAAATGAAGGCAGTTACATTGCACCAGGCACAATTATAAGAGATTATGTGTGTATAGGGGCAAATACAATGATTGGGATGGGAAGTGTTGTAACTAAGAATATTGAAGGCAATAAAATTGCATTAGGCATTCCTGCAAAAATAATTGGCGATAAGAGTTAGGTGATATGAAAATGAATGGAATAAGTGTTGGTGATAGTGCAACGATGTCAAAGACGCTGGTAGAAACGGATGTGTATAATTTTGCAGGAATATGCTTATGGCGAGATTGATATATGCGTGAAGTGAATATTTGTTTGACATTGTGGCAGTTTGGAGAAAAAATGAAAAAAGTCAAAAGCTTTTTGAATGTATTAAAAAAATTAAATAATATACTGAACAAAAAGCAGAAATTAAAAAGCATAGAAATTTTATTTTGGATGTTGATATCGTCAGTATTTGAACTCATAGGAATAGCGGTTATGTCACCATTTATAAGCGCACTCCTTGAGCCTAAAGTCCTTATGGAAAACAAATACGTATCATGGGCGGCAGGCAAGTTGGGAACAGAAATCTATGCAGGCTTTCTCGCAATAATGGTAACGGGAGTTATTATAATTTATATTGTAAAGAATGCAATGCTTATATATTCAAGGGCAGTACAAATGGCATACCAGTGTCAGATAGAAGAAGATTTGTCATTGATGATGCTCAGAGAATATTTGGATAAGCCATATTCGTACCATACTCGCACAAACAGCAGCGGCATTAGACA
>CANQHZ010000011.1 GCA_947623805.1 uncultured Lachnospiraceae bacterium
GCGGCCTGACGCTTGATACTCTGGTCAGACTTGTCAACCGGCTTGGCATCAGCATCGACTATCTGCTGGCAGATTCTGTATCTGACAACGATTCCAATATAATAGAACAATTCAGACAGATCATAGACGGTCATTCTCTGCCCCAAAAGCAGATGGCTATTCATGTGCTGCGCACTCTCTTTTCACATCTTGAAAAGGAATCGTGCTCTTAGAAGTTTTTGTTACTATGTTAGCTAATTAGCTAACATAGTACAGTATACTAGGCAAAACAGAAAATGTCAAGCAATTTTTTTCCATCTGACACTTTCATATATGATTTTTCCCTTTTTTATTTTTCTGCTTTCTTATGCCGTTGTTTCCGAAGTTCTTCCTGCCCCTGAGCCCTGCGCGGCGCCAGCAGCGTTTTCCCCCCTTAACACGCTGAATGAGCTGCTTCTTCGGGGATATTTCCTTCGGACGGCTATGAAGTTTTCAAAGTACAATGTGAATGACATTTCCAGACACGCCAAAAAGAGGCGTCCTGAACCAAATGGGCATAGTTTACCCCTGATTCAAGTCGCCTCTGATCTTCTTATATGTTCCTGATACAGAGTTTATTCTATTTAAGTTGCTGTAGCCGGCATCTTATCTAAGTAATCGTTATTCTGTGGCTCATAATCGACATGAAAATACTCGGTAGACTTTTGGTGGTACAACTGGACAACAGTCTCCACATTCCCCGTAAACGGAAACATATCCACCCCCCAAGCCTCTTTCGCCTTATACCCTGCCTTCTTAAAATATTCAAGGTCACGCCCAAGCGTCTCAGGATTGCATGACACATACACCACCCTCGACGGCTTTACCATTGCTACAGCTTTGACAAACTCCTCCGTAGTGCCGCTCCTTGGGGGATCGAGGACGACCACATCTGCGCGCTGGCTGTTTTCTGACATTTGTGTCATATATTCAGTGGCATCGGCATTGACAAAATGTATATTATTTATATTATTGCGTTTCGCGTTCGCCTTGGCGTCCTTTACAGCCTGAGCGTTAAGCTCCACGCCGATGACCCTGCCCGCCTTTGATGCCATAGCCATGCCAATCGTGCCGATGCCGCAATATGCGTCAATGACCGTTTCCTTTCCCGTCAGCTCTGCCGCCTGTATCGCTTTTTTATAAAGCACCTGCGTTTGCGCCGAATTTATCTGATAAAATGAATTCGGCGATATCCTAAAGCGCAGCCCGCATAGCACATCTTCTATATAGCCATCGCCATAGAGCGGCTTATTTCTCTCGCCAAGCACCATTGTCGTGTCCTGACCGTTTATGTTTTGGACTATCGTGGTTATCTCGGGGTGACGTTTCCTAAGCTCATCAACAAAATTGTTTTTGTGCGGAAATTCGGGACATGCCGTCACAAGCACTACCATTATCTGCTTTGTGGACATTCCCTTTCGTATCAGTATATGACGCATCACGCCGCGCCCTGTATCCTCATTGTAAACCCATATTTTAAAAGAATTTATAAGCTGCGTCGCCGTTTCTATAATAGCCGCCGCCTGCTTGTCCTCTATAAGACAGTTCTTTATTGGGACTATATTGTGCGTGCCCTCCTCATACATTCCCGCAACCGCCTCGTCCTTGACGTGTCCAAAAACAGCGTGAACCTTGTTTCTATAATAATAAGGATAATACATACCCGATATGTCGTTCACCTCGCAGTATTTTCCGATATTTTCCTCAATCCATTTCTGCTTGCCTGCAAGCTCCTCCTCATAGCTTTCTCTGCCGATGTGACAACCGCCACATTTGTTTACATATGGGCATTTCTGCATATCTGCCATTAATTACCTCATTTCCGCGCAGCCGTCCGTGCGCTTTTCCTTACTTTAATTTGTCAATCAGTTTCTTAAACGGCATATTGATGTCGTAATTAACTCCGTACAAAACCGTACCAAGTACAAGTGGCTCATCTTCCAGCGCGGAATAGTCACCACTTGAGCATATGATAACGGGAATATCCGACTTTTCCTCCGCAAGATGCCTGATAAGCTTAATGCCAGCCTCCACGTCTACATCTGCGCCGTCAGACAGCGGATACTGCATATCCGTCACAATCACGTCATAAGGCGTGCTGTTTTTTATGCTGTCATTCAGCAGCTCTATACCTTTCTCCTGATTGCGGGCAATGTTTATCTGCCCCCTTTGTACGCCACTGAATACAAGCGCTCTTTTCACATCGTCTCTCTTAAACACATCATCCTCAAAAACAAGCACGCGTAATCCCATAATTTCTTCTCCTTTTAACGTTTTTACCATTATACCACCAACAGCCGCTCTTTAGGAAAATATTTTCATTTTAAAAAAATTTTTTAAATAACTCTTGACATAACATCAAATCCTGGTATAATAAACTCACGTAGTGAAAATTTAATAGTTTTATTCATCGACAGACAATAGGTTTATGGATTAATTTTTTATTTAAAATTGATTGCATTCGTTGCAATAGTTTGACAGGATTTGAACTTATTGTTTTTTTGTTGTCTTTTAATTTGTATTTTAATGTAAGAAAGGAGAATAGAACTATGAAAAAAGCTACATGTACACAACTTTTCGAAAACTATCTAAACGAGGTCTCTTGCGGACGCGGCGGACGCGAACACGAAAATCCAATTAACAGATTTACCCAAAATGCCAAGAATGGCGACTACAATCAAATATCTGACGAGGATTATTATCTGCTGCGCCAGGAAATGAAAGACATATCGGATTTGTTCTGGCTGAATGCTGACCAGCAGCAGGCTGCCGATATCCTGCGGCTTTCCCTCGAAAACATCAACATTGATGAGCAGTCCTGCCACAAGATTGCAGAAATACTTGCTGAATGTTATTCCGCGTCGGTACACTCAGACACTCCTGAAGACGCAGCACAAACCCCCGACGATGAGGACGCAACGCTTGTCTTTGATGATTGCCTCTCAAAGCTGCTTTTTCCGCGAAAAAACATCACTGAATTCGGAGATAACCAAGACTCAAACTATGAGGATTACTTTGGCTGCGAGTTTGATGACAGCATAAGCTCGTCAGACAGCAAATCCCAGACCAATAAGGTGCAAAATTCGCCGACAGCTATCAACAATTGGTTATCGGAACGCATCTATGGACAGAAAGATGCCGTTATGGCAGCCTCCATGCTTCTGTACAACAGTGCAAGAGGCATAAAGCGCAACATACTGTTCGCAGGTCCGACAGGCTGCGGCAAAACGGAAATCTGGCGTGTCTGTCAAAAGCTGTATCACAATATTCGCATAATCGACAGCACTCAGCTTACGGGCGATGGCTGGAAAGGCTCTTACAAGGTCAGCAACATCTTTGATGGCATGGATTTGAAAGAAGCCGAAAATTCAATCATCGTTTTCGATGAGTTTGATAAGCTATGCGAACCAAAAATCGGCAACAACGACACAAATTACAGCCTGATAGTGCAGAATGAGCTGCTCAAGCTGATTGAGGGAACGACGCTCAATCTTAAAAATTATCAGCTTGATACGTCAAAAATCAGTTTTGTTTTCTGCGGAAGCTTTGAACAGCTAACCGAGATGAAAACCGACACTGAAAAACAGACTTCCATCGGATTCGGCGCAAGACTTGAAAAAGCGGAAGCACAAAGCATATATGAAAACGAGCTGCAACCGTCCGACCTCGTCAAGTACGCAGGAGTACGGCAGGAAATCGCGGGGCGCATCAATCAAATCGTCCGGCTCACACCTATGACAGCTGACGGCTACAGGGCAATCCTTCAGAATGAGCAGATGTCCCCCCTGCATCAGCTTGAACTGCAGTACGGAGTGAAACTGAAAATGGACGAAGCTACAGAAGAACGCCTGGTGCAGGAGGCTGCTGAAACCCGCATGGGTGTGCGGTATCTGCGCAGCCGCATACAGCAGATGCTGGACGTGCAGTTGTTCTCAGACTGCAACCGCAAGGAGTATCTGCTCAGCGCCTGATAAAAAACCGGGATGGCATGATTTGCATGTCCGTCCCGGCATCTTTACCCCATGCAAAACTGCCTCTGACACGAAATACTCATCTTTTACAACAAATTTTTTAATAAATTTCAAAATATCCCTTGACATTAACTCAAATTGTGCTATAATATTTGTTGTCTTTAAAAATTTCATAAGTTTATTCGCTAACGGGCAATAAGTTTTTAGTGATGCATAGCTGAGATTATTACGGTATTTTTATGTCTTTTTTCAGATTTATTAGTAGTAATAATCTTTAGGCATCATCTGCAGACGTTATATATGTTGATAATGCAGATAAGCTTTAACTTATTGTTTTTTTATTGTTTTTTGTTGTTTGTTTCTTTATAACAAGAAAGGAGAATAAATTATGAAAAAAATCTACATTCACACAACTATTCAGACACTATCTTAACGAGGTTGCACACGGATGCCGCGTGCAAGACAATCCAGAAACCTACTCAGCAAACCGTAAATTTTTTATATTTTTAAGGAGGAAACAAAATATGACAAAAACAAATTTTATCAATGACCAGAGGACATTTGAATACGCACTTTATGTAATAGCTTCAAGCTACTTTAACAAAACTTCATGTAAAACAAAACTTACAGAGAGCAGCATGCTTATACAGTACAAAGAGCAAAAGCTCGACAAACAGTACAAAATGGAAGAATTCTGTGAAGCATATATGGAGGAGCTGGCATACAAGCTTCCACATATAATCTTCGAACAGAATATGACAGTTCATCTAAGGAGAAAATCCTCTAATCTCCCTACAGAAATTTTATTCAGGAGCGAGCGGTTTATCATAATCTTTTCCTGCTTGTATGCAGGAAAGAAATCTGAAATTTCATATAAAATATGGGAAAAGAAAGGGTTATCCTCAAGATAACCTTTTCTTCCCATGTCTCTATTTTTTATTTAAAGGTTTTTCATTAAGATAATTTATGGCTAGTTTGTCTCCTCGGTCGGCTGCTTTTTTATACCATTTAAATGCTTCCTCGTCATCTCCTTTATTTTCATATGAGATGCCCAGCTTGAATAATGCCCGTCTGTTTCCCTGGTCGGCAGCTTTCTTATACCATTTAATCGCCTCATCATAATCTTTCGTTACATTTGTTCCTTGAGAATACAATTTCCCCAATTCCATTTGGGCTTTCACTGAGCCTTGGTCAGCCGCTTTTTTATACCACTTGACTGCCTCATCGTTATCTTCATCCAGATACCACTCGCCCACTTTAATCTGGGCTTCTATGTAACCATTTTCGGCAGCTCTCGTATACCACTTAATTGCCTCTCTGGCATTTTCCTCTATTTTTATTCCTTTGCTATATGTCTCTCCCATGTGGTACTGCGCTTTGACATCCCCTTCTCGGGCAGCCGTCAGCCACTCGCCAAAATCCTTCTGCGCGATCAAAAATTCTCTTTTTGCATATCCGCACAATGAGGCTTTCTCATACCACTTATATGCTTCCTCAACATCTTTCTCTACGCCTTTGCCCTCATTGTAAAAGTCTCCCACAATGTTCAAAGCCGCCGCGAATTTATCAGCTGATTTCTTATACCATTTAAGCGCCTCCTGATAATCCTGTTTTACGCCTTTCCCTTCACTGTACAGTTTTCCCAGACCAAACTGCGCAGTTTCTTCGCCCTGTTCGGCGGCTTTCATGTACCATTTAAAGGCTTCGCAATAATCCTGCTCTACCCCCTTGCCCTCACTATATGAATCGCCTACGCAGCTTTGCGATATCGCATATCCCTGCTCTGCCGCTTTCATGCTCCACTTAAATGCTTCCTTATCATCCTGTTCTACGCCCTTTCCTGTGTAATACATTAGCGCCACTTCACTCTGGGCATACTCATTGCCCAGCTCCGCTGCCTTTTTATACCACTTAAACGCCTCCTGATAATCCTGCTTTGCTACTCCAATTCCAAAACGATACCACCTTCCCACGATAATCTGCGCTGCAGTATTGTCCTGTTCGGCGGCTTTCATGTACCATTTAAACGCCTCATCATCATCCTGCTGTACGCCTAATCCCCTATAATACAGCTCTCCTAAGTCGCATTGCGCCCACGCGTTTCCCTGTTCGGCGGCTTTCTTATACCACTTAGCCGCTTCCTGGTAATCCTGTTTTACGCCACCTCCCCTATAATATAAGTAACCCAAATTGTGCTGCGCAGGCACATATCCCTGTTTGGCAGCCCTCTCAGACCACTTAAACGCTTCCCTGTAATCCTGTTCTACGCCATCTCCGCTATAATATAAGGCTGACAGACGGCATTGCGCCTCTGCATCTCCCTGTTTGGCATCGCTTTTGAGTTTTTCTATTTCCAGTTCATTAATTTCCATTTTCTCATTCTCCTTTCGCTATGTGAAAAGAATAGCGGCGTCACCTCTCCCATATCACCTGAAAGATATAAAACTTCAAATAATACGACTCGTCCGCACTCCATAGTATCGGGTGGTCGGCAGACTGTGTCCTGTACTCCACCTGGCGCAAGCGGCAGTGGACGTTCTTTGCCGCCTGCGCTATCGTCTGCGTAAAGAGCTCGTAATCCATGAAATGCGAGCATGAGCAGGTCGCGAGAAATCCGCCGTCCTTTACAAGCTTCATGCCGCGCAGGTTTATCTCGCGGTAGCCCTTTACCGCATTTTTTACGGAATTGCGTGACTTGGCAAACGCGGGCGGGTCGAGAATTACCACGTCGAAACGCTCTCCCGCTGCCTCAAGCTTGGGCAGAAGTTCAAACACATCATCGCAGACAAACTCAACTGTCTTTTCAAGTCCGTTCAGCCTTGCATTTTCACGTGCCTGATTTATCGCAAGCTCAGACGCATCGACTCCAAGCACGCTCTTTGCGCCCGCTATGCCCGCATTAAGCGCAAACGAGCCTGTATGTGTGAAACAGTCAAGCACTCTTGCATTCCTGCACAAGCGCTGTATGGCAAGTCTGTTATACTTCTGGTCGAGGAAAAAACCGGTCTTTTGACCGTCCCTTACGTCCACTATATATCTTACGCCATTTTCCGTGATTTCAACGTTTGTGTCAAACTCATCTCCGATAAAACCCTTAAAGCGCTCCATTCCCTCCTGCAGCCTGACTTTTGCGTCACTTCTCTCATATACGCCGCGAATATTTGTTCCATCCTCGGCGAGCACGCGCTTTAATATTTCAATTATCTCGTTTTTCATCCTGTCGATACCAAGGGCGAGCGACTCAACCACCAAAATATCGCTGAACTTGTCTACCACAAGCCCCGGCAGGAAATCCGCCTCTCCAAAAATAACACGGCAGCTTGATGTGTCAACCGTCTTTTGGCGGTATTCCCAAGCTGCCCTTATGCGCCTTTCCAGAAAAGCCGCGTCGATATGCTGCTCTTTATCACGCGTCATCATGCGTATACGGATTTTTGAATTTTCATTGATAAAGCCCCTGCCAAGCATATATCCGTCAAAATCATGAACGGCGACAATATCGCCGTTTTCAAATGCACCATCTACGTTTTCAATCTCATTGTCATAAATCCAGAGCCCGCCCGCTTTGAGGCTTCTGCCCTCTCCCTTTTTTATTGTCGCTACCGCCTCTGTCATTCAACGCACTCCTTTTATCCGAATTTTACTTAATCAGCTTTTTACCAATTTACCAATCGTCCTTTTATCCAAACAGTTCATCTATATAGCTAAGATACGTTTTCATAACCTTTGTGTCGGCAAATTCCTCCAGTGCCTCGGCGCACTTTCTGAAATACCATTCCTGCATCTGCTTGTCTGTCTGATTAAATTTTTCCCAGAGCCTATCGCCCACAAGCCTGTACTCTCTCACGAGCGACTCGGCATTTGCCGTCTTGTCCGCAAGGGCGATAATCTTTACATCGCGCGGCATATCCTTTAAGTGCTCTATCGTTTCCTGCTTGCGTATCTCCCAGGTCTCGCTCGCTGGCATATCGCGGCGCTTGTCCTCTGTCTCCGCCTCCACCAGAAACGCCACACGTTTTCCGAACTCATGGCGTATATCCTCAATGGTCACGGGCGTGTCCTCCACTGTGTCATGAAGTATCGCCGCTATAAGCACGGTCAGATTGTCGGTGAGCTCCATGCAGTAATTCATAGTAGTGATTATATGGCTGAAGTACGGGACTTTTGTCCCCTTTCTCACCTGTCCCTCGTGTGCCCTCGCAGCATAGGCATAGGCCTCGTATAGACTCTCGTCAAGCCTTGAAACGTGCGGAAAAAGCGGGGGATTTTCCTCCTCCTCGTATTGACATACAACTTTTGCGCCCTCTGCTTCTACAAAGCATGGGCAGCCTTTTCCGCATACCTGTTGGTCTTCAATGTAACTAAGCCTGCTTTCCACTGCTCTGCAGTAGAAATATCCTTCGCTGTCAACAATAACTGTGTGCTCTCTATTCGCCATTAAGCCTCCGTTAATCTTTCTTGGTAAAATCGATTATCCAACCTTTAGCTTCACCGCCGTCCGATTCTTTGTATGTGCCATATTCCATCTTGCACGTAAACGATACTCCCTGCTCAGCTTTCATATCGTCAATGACATCTTCCATAAAATCCCTCATTTTGTCTTCGTCATTCCCGATAGACGCGTTTCTGTACACGCTGCTAAAGCTTTCTATGTCATAACGTATCGAGCGATTGAGAGCAAGCTTTAAATCTTTTTCACTCCTAAAAGGTCCCGCCATGCTGTCGCTGAAATATTTGTTTCTGTAGTCAATAAGGTATGCCTGCATAGTCTTGGCAGCCACTGCGGCATCAGTCTTTGATTCTCTCGTATACACTGATTTGAGTGTTTCACCCGTGTCCTTGAGTATACAGTTGTCTATTGTGGCATAGCCCATCAAAAATGAATCCATGTATTTTATGTATGTGTTTTCATCCATGTCATCGACATCATCTTCATCAAAGTCGCTAAGCTGCGGATTTTTGAAAAAGGAAAATGTGCCCTTTGTAAGTTTCTTCAAATCACTCGTGCTTATGACAACTCCGCCTGTGGTAGCTCCCTCCACAAGTCCGTATCCCGGAATATAATATGTCCCCTCAAGATTTATCCTAAACCAGCCGTTTGACGTAATTCCCGTTACCTCTACAGGAAGTCCGCCATCTATTGTAGTCATCACCTGCGAGTTTATATCAGGCTCCTTATATACCTTTGTTTTGCCGTTGGTGTAGAGCACTGCCTTTTTTTCATCAACCGTAAACTCTACGGCCTCTACGACATTCGCTTTTGTCTGCACGCTGACAGCTACACTTGATACCGCAAATATCGTTATCGCTGCCGACGCAAACACTTTCAGCCATAATTTTTTCATATTTAACCTCCGTTCTGCCTTAATGCGGCCATATCACAAAAAGCACTGCCGATTGAGGCGTTTAACGCCAGATGCCTACTCTGTCCTCCGGCGCCACATACATTCCGTCGCTCTCATCTATATCATAGACTTCATAAAATGCATCACATGAGCTAAGTACAGCATTCACCCTAATCTTGTTTGGCGCATGTGTGTCCATATTCATTAGATACATCATATAACTTGCCGTGTCCTCACTTGCCCAGTTGTACGCCATCTGCCCAAATGCCGCGTCAAGCGCCTCATCATCATCACCTATGATTGCGGCTATACAGGTAACTGCGCCCAAATCCGCGATATTTTCCATGAGAGTGAGGTCCCCGTTTACCGCTATGCCCATCATCTCGTAACCGTTATAATAATCAATTATCGACTGCGAAAGCCTGTCGTACTCCTCCCGTTCCTCATCAGTCCACCATACATTGTAATTGCCGTATTCGTCATAGAGTGAACCGCTTGAATCAAATGCGTGACTTATCTCATGGGCGATTATATAGCCGATGCCGCCAAGATTCGAGGCTTCGTCCCTGCGTCCTGAATAAAACGGATACTGCAGAATAGCCGCGGGAAACACTATCTCGTTGTTCTGCGGAGAATAGTATGCGTTTATGGTCTGCGGAGTCACTTCCCACTCACTTTTGTCCACCGGTTCTCCAAGCTTGCTCAAGCTGTCATCAATCGCCACCTGCATGCTTGTGAGCATATTTGAAATAAGGCTGCCCCCCTCCGATACTGGCACGACCTGCATCATATCCTTTGCCGCGGGCCATTCATCGGGATAACCTATTTTTATCTGCATAGTTTCAAGCTTTCTGACTGCCTTTTGCTTTGTGGCATCGCTAAGCCATTCCTGACGCATAATAATATCTTCGTACTCGTCAAGGATAAGCTCTATCATCTCCTCGACATTTTCCTTGTCACTTTCGGAAAAATGTCTTTCCACGTAAATCTCGCCAAAATCCCACGGAAGTAAATCCTGTGTCAAGTTCATATATACGCGTTCATCGTCCCAACGCTGTGTTATGCCGTAGAGCGCATTGTCCATGTCCTCCTTGAGCCTCGCATAACCTTGTGCCGAATACTCCGCTATATCATTAAGCATCACAAAAGTCGAGTAATCCTTTAGCGCCTGCAGATTTTCCTCGACAAGCAATGAATTTATCTTTTCCGCCTGTCCGACATCCATCACAATGTACTGGCTCTGACCGTCAATTTTCAGCGCCTTTAGCATATCATTTACATTTATATTTGTATAGAGCTGCTGGAGTTGCTTTTTGGTATACGGATTATATGTAATGGCAGGGTCATATAGCTGCTCTGTAGAAAGCGTGGCGGAGCATATGTCTCGCAAGAGTGTCTCTATCTCGTCCGTGCCTGCCGCCGCCTCATCACTGCTAAGTCCAAATTCCGTAAGCATATCGTTTATGTAGTCGAGATACAAGTCGACATATTCTCCGGATTCCGGATTTTCGATATATTCCTTACCTATAAGAGTATCCGCATACATCATATATACAGCATATTTACCCGAATCCATTCTGTCCTGCATTATTGAATAACCGCCGACAATACTGCTGAATCCATAATCTCCGCTTAGCTTTGCAAGCGCCGCAACATACTCGTCTATTGTCTGCGCGCCCCTGATAGCATCCATATACGGCTGCAACTCGCCAAGACCTGTTTCGTTTCGATTGTCAATATCTGAAACACACTCATACAAATCTTTTATCTTCTGTTCGCTGCTGCCCTTGGGATAGTCTTTGCCGTCATCTACCAAATCCCTTGTAATGTCCGACATTTCCTCGCTGACATATGCGCTCAGCTCACTGAACCAATCCCAGTGGGCATCTGTGGCGCTCAACTCTATCTCATTCAATATATTCTCGTTTACATATTCGTAATAGTCGTCCTGGTATCTGACCTCGCCCTCGGTCTCGTCCGTGTCCGAATCTATTTCCTGCTTTCCAACGTCAACTGCGCCGCTTGGTTCTTTCTCATTATCATTAGTAGTTGTCTCAGCTGCACTTTCCGCTTCGGTCTGAACCTCTGTCTGAATTTCCATTATTTGTCTTGTAACTAATTGGTTACAGCCTGTAAGCTGAAAAACCGTAAGCGCCGCTATCAAGCCTGCAATTATTTTATTTTTCATAAATCTCCTCATTTCCATTGAGTTTACTTGATAATCAAAAATCATGCCATCACTACCTATTATATTATACTAAAATTGTCCAAAGTACAACAGCACAATTTAAACTTAATCCAATTGAAAAAATTTTTTATGCTTTTTTTATGTCCATATAATAGAATTAGTGATAGAATGTATGTAGTAATATAATAAAATACTTTTTGTTTTTGTTTTGAAAGGTCCTGATTTAATTGTTTTTTGTATTGTTGTTTTTGGCTTTGTGCGCCGTGATTGTGGCGCTCTACCTTATTTCTATAATGCCGCGCGTGTACGGCAGACCCGATTACAAACCGTTTCGCGGTTATATGTATGCCCATAGAGGTCTTCACAATATGACGCCTTATCCGGAAAATTCCTTTGCCGCGATAAAGCGTGCGGCTGACTTGGGGTACGGTATCGAGTTTGACGTACATTTGACAAAGGACGATATCCCTGTGGTATTTCACGATGACTCACTGTGGCGTATCTGCGGTGTTAAGGGGTATCTGCGGGACTATACCTTTGACGAGCTGCAGCAGTTTAGGCTGCTTGGCACTGATGAAAAAATTCCCAAATTTAAAGACGTTCTGGATATGGTTGACGGCAGGGTGCCGCTGATTATTGAGTACAAAGTAGAAAAAAATGCCTCTCGCCTATGCTCTATCTGTGATGAAATTTTGTCAGGCTACAAGGGCGTATACTGTATCGAGTCATTTCACCCGCTTGCCGTGCGCTGGTACCGCAAGCATAGACCCAATATCGTGCGCGGGCAGCTTTCGGAAGATTTCACAAGGGAGAAACATAGTATTCCATATTTTCTGCTGTCGCATTTGATTGGCAACTGTTATGCCGCGCCTGATTTTGTGGCGTACAATTGCAAGCACAAAAACGAGCTCTCAAGAAATATATGCCGCCGCCTTTACAGGAGCCTCAGCGTGGCGTGGACAGTGCAGTCACAAGAGGAGCTGCAAAAAGTTTCAAAGAGCTTTGATTTATTTATATTTGAAGATTTTGTACCTGCCCAGCCGCCTATCGCCGGCTAGGCAAAATAAAAAAGAGCTTGAATGCTCTTTTTTATTTTTACATATTATTAATGCACGCTCTGGCGGTCGATGACGTCTCTCTTTTCCCTGACTGTCTCTTTCCTGTACACAATAGAATACATAATCGACGAAAGCAGCAGCGCAAGGAGTACGTCCAACATTGAATGCTGTTTTATCAATACTGTAGAGCAAATGATACTTGCGCCCAAAAATAACATGCCGCACTTGACTATCCGATGATTTGAAAACAGCCTGCTCCTCCACACGGCAATCATAATCGCCACTGAGTTGTACACATGTATGCTTGGCAGGACGTTTGTCGGAGTATCGGCAGCATACAGATGTCTTATCATATCTGTAAATATATTTTCTCTTTCAAAAACTCTCGGTCTTAAATGATGACCGTTGGGGAAAACCGCCGACACTATTATAAATATCGTCATTCCCGCAATCAGAAAACGCACCAGCTTATCGGCCTCGACCTTGTCCTTTATGCAAAACAGCACGACCGTAAACGCTACATATCCAAACCACATAATATACGGCACTATAAATACCTCGCAGAACGGTATATACTCGTCGATTTTAAAGTTGATTACGTGATAAGACACTTTTCTCTGCTCCAGATAAAAGAATGCCGTAAGATAAAGCACTGCGTAAACAACCATCACGGCAAGCGAACGATATTCGCTTAGCAGTTCCCATATTTTACTCTTATTGACTGTAAGATTTTTCATAATAACCCCTCCAACAGATGTGTGAAGTTTAACGTTTCTCAGGCGATGTCTTTTAGCGCCTTAGAAATATTTTTCACACTTTCTAAGTACATAATTATAGAATATGCGTTTTTTTGTGTCAACTTTTATAATGTATAAAAATTTATTAAGATTTAGTTAAGACACGGGCAAAATGCATATATTCCGGCGATGGCGGCTCATTGTTATACCTTGTATTGTTTCAAAATCCGAACAATTAGATATAACGCATATAAAAAGCCGCGAAAAATGTCTGCAAGTTGTCGTTTTTTCATAACACCTGTCTGTTAAATAACATTAATTGCTAATGGAAACCCGCTTTTTTTGTTAATTTTTTTTCACTTTTTCCATAAAATGATGTTTGATTATTGCATTATTTTGCTGTAGAATAAAAGCGTCGATTGCATTTGCTTATTTTTTGGAGGTGTCGGAGCGATTATGAAGTTTGATATGCATTGCCATACTCATGAGGGCTCGCTTGATGGTAAAATTCCTGTGGATGAATATATACAGATTTTGATGGATAAGGGGTATGGCGGCATGCTCGTCACTGACCACGATTCCTATAACGGATTTCGCGCATATCGTGATTTTTATAAAGAAAGATTTGATGATTTCGTTGTTTTAAAGGGTATTGAGTATGATACTATCGATGCGGGTCATATTTTGGTAATTATGCCCTCAAACGTCAAGCTTTTGATTTTGGAGTGTCGTGGTCTGCCTGTCAAAATACTGCAGGATATAGTACACAAACATGGGGGGATTTTGGGACCCGCACATCCTTGCGGAGAGCGTCACCTGAGCATTACGCGAACACGCGCATATAAGAAGAACCATGATATAATGAGGGGATTTGACTTTGTAGAGGCATTCAATGCCTGTGAGGCGCCTGATGCAAACGCGCAGGCAAGAGGTCTTGCGCTGGAATACGGTCTGCCTATGTTTGGCGGCAGCGATTCACATCATCCTGAATGTGTCGGCACGGCATATACCGAGCTGCCTGAAACTGTCAGGAACGAGGACAGCCTCATAAGCATTGTAAAGGCAAAGCAAAATATCAACTATGGCGGCACTTATTACCATGGCACTGTCAGGAGCAAAATCGGCGTGTTCAATCATGTGCTTGTTGAGTCTTTTTGGTTTTACAACAAATTTGCAAGCCTTTACCGCTATCATAAGAGGAAAGTCGCACTGGCTTTGTTGAAGTGATGTTTGTTGTTTATTAATGCCTGCGTTTGGAGTTCATTATTTCCTCGCGATAATTGTCTTCCGTTATCACTTTTTCGAGGGTGTCCATATCGCCCTCCTCTAAAAGCGCTTTTAATATTTCGTTATAGCGATTGATTATATTTTTTTCCAAGAGTTCCATTTCGTTTAATTCAGTCATATTACCTCTTTTTCTGCCGCTTTAGCGGCTTTTTATATTTTACAGCACTTTGTCCGTCTTTCCTGCCGTCAAAATTCTGAGTGTCCCGTTGCCCGGCTCGAATGTTACAGTGCGCGGGTGATACCCTCCAAGCTCAGCAGCAAGCACGGGAATATTCATTAGCGCAAGTTTTTTCCTGACTGCTTTGGCATTTCTTGAGGATATATCGCTGCTCTCGCTGTCGCTCCTTACCATGTGAGCACCGCCTGCGAGCTTTGCCACAAGCCTTTCGCGTTTCGCGCCTTTCATCACAAGTTCCTTTATAAGTGTTTCTATGCCTGTATCGGCATATTTAGCGGGATTTTGTTCAGTTCCGGGAGCAATGTTCGTATATTGCGGGAGCATGATATGCAGCAGCCCGCCTATGCCTGTCTGCGAATCGTACATCGCGATTGCCACGCAAGAACCCAAATCTCTTGTTATCAGCTTTTGTGAGCCTCTTGCGAGCTTGTAGTCACCCATGTTGACGGTTATCATGCTCTGCAGCTCATCCAATGTAAATGCCACCTGTCCGTCCTCCGAAAACGTGTTTATTTCTGTAAGCAAATATATTCTATCACATAAACTGCAAGTATTCCAGCTGTATTTACGCAAAAATGCCGCTTGTTTTTTGGTTTTTGGCTTTGTTTTTTTATACTAAATAATAAAATATAAAAGAAACCGACGCGAATACGCCGGTTTCTTTTATTAGGGGTGTGTCTGTTATTTTATTTAGATAATTATTAGCCAAGTAATGAGAGTACGCCCTGGTTAGACTGGTTAGCCTGTGCGAGCATTGACTGACCTGCCTGTGCGAGGATATTGGCGTTAGAGTACTGTACCATCTCTGTAGCCATATCTGTGTCGCGGATACGTGACTCGGCCGCTGTGGTGTTCTCTACTACGTTGTCGAGGTTCTTGATTGTGTGGTCAAGTCTGTTCTGTACTGCACCAAGAGCTGAACGCTGTGAAGATACCTTCGCAACTGCGTCTGCGATTGCGTCGATTGCGTATGTTGCCGCTGCACCTGTCGCATCCTTTACATTAAGGTTCTTGATACCAAGACCCGCTGTGCTCATTGACTCGATATTAACCATAATCTTATTTGTCATATCAGCGTCTGCGCCTACGTGGAGGCTAAAGTTCAAAGCATCTGTGTAGGTTACTGAGCCTTGCTTAATATTGAAGTTACCATCGCCCAAGTGCTCTACCTCTGCCGCCTTGTCTGTGCCGATTGAGCTTGCCTTTTCAAGCTCCTCCGTCATCATATCATAAGCTTCTGCCTTGGTAATATTCTTCTTATTGCCGTCCAATGCCGTATATACGTTTTCAGCCTGCTTAAGCATATCTGCGGTAAGCATCTTGTCAAGTCTTCCATCAGCGATTGTCGAACTTGTAACAACACTGTTTACACCGTTATTCGTCGCTTCGTCTTTCAGACCTGCTTTATTCGTCTTGCTGTATGTCCTTACGGTATCGCCATCCTTAATTCTGGCAAGAATCTGGTCTACAGTAAGCTTCTGATAACCGTCTACAGTCTTTTCAATCGGAGCTTCGCCCTGACCTGTCGCTATCTGGTATACATTGGGCTTCCCTGTAAGAGTATCTTCTCCCACTACAACCCATGCGCCCTCGCCAAGCTTTTCAAGAGCGGATTTCAAATCGTCAAATGTAGAAGGTGAACCTGCCACTATCTGCTGCTCTTTGCCACCCAGTACAATCTTATCGCCTACTTCCGCTTGTGAGTAATACTGCCCTATCGCATATTCTTTCAATTTCTCCTGGTTAGCGGTCTTGGTTGCGAATATATTTACCTCGCCTTCTTCGAGCTCCTCAATCTTCATGCCAATTATATTGTTAAACTCTCCGGCAGCGCCGTTATCAATTGCGGCATTGTGTATATCAACGATTGTCGTGCCAGCTTTCAACAGGCTAGTCAGCTCATTCTCTACGTCAGCCTGAGCGATTATTCCCTTTTCCAAATCGGTCTTAACACCGGCAGCCGCACTGATTGTATATGTCGATATCGTGCCGTCCGCGCTCTTTATGGTTATAGAATCATTGTTAGCCCATGAAGTGAGTGCGTTTGTACCTAAATGTTTAACCACATCCTCCGCGGTAAGCTTCTCTACAAATGTCGTCTTCTCACCGTTGCTGTTTGTTATGCTGTCGCCGTCTTTAAGCTTAAGAGCCGCTCTTGACCCTTCAGTGCTGGCCATAGTAGTAGTAGTAATCTCACCGTCATATATATTACCGGCAGACGCCTGCCCCCAGCCTGTTACTGTAGATATAGAAACATAATCCAGCTTATCTTTTGACTCGCCAATCTCGTACTCCTGTCCGCCAATCTTGACGCTATCGCCAGTCTTGAGCGCATTCTCAAGTTTGAAAGAATATGTGCCGTCGCCGTTGTCAACAAGCTTTCCGTCAAGACCTGCGTCATGAGCCGCTACAAGATTCTCAGACTTTGTTCCGTCTGCGTTGCCCTTTAACAGATAAATCTCGTTGAACTTTGTCGTCTCTGCTACACGGTCAATCTCTGTCGTGAGCTGGCTTATCTCATCCTGGATTGCCTGACGGTCTGACTCTGAGTTTGTGCCGTTTGCCGCCTGTACTGCAAGCTCATTCATTCTCTGCAGCATATCGTGAACTTCCGTCAGCGCACCTTCTGCTGTCTGCACTGCCGATACGCCATCCTCAGCGTTCGTAGATGCCTGTGTAAGTCCTCTTATCTGCTTTCTCATCTTCTCTGAAATTGTCAAGCCTGCCGCGTTGTCTGCTGCACGATTGATTTTGTAGCCTGATGAAAGTTTTTCCGTAGAGCCTGAAAGTGTGCCCTGTGTAATGCCTAACAGTCTGTTAGAGTTGATTGCCTGTAAATTGTGCTGTACTACCATAAAATACCTCCTTGTCTGCCTCGGCGCGTCATATCACAATCGCTGCGCCTTAGCCATGCCGCGGAAATTTCCGTTTCCCGCCGTTTGTTTTGGGTTACATTGTTTTCAATATTCAGTTGTATATAATAATCCGCATACAGCCTGCTTTTTGGCGCGCCTGCTTTGACAGGCTGTATCCGGCTATTATCAGTTAAACATCAGCTTTTATTTATTTTTCATTCTGTGCGCACGATGCTGCTTTCGCCTGCTCCTGCGCCTCCTCGCGCTCTTTGTTCAGCGCCGCATTTCTGCGCTTTACCGCGCGTTTCTGTATTGCCCTGCCTCTTGCGATGTTCACCTCTTTAGGCGCGTCTATCATCAGTTTGAGTTGATTTTTGTTGCCGCCTAAAAAAGTAATCTTGATATCCTTGCCTATCATCAGGTATTCTTCCCTTGGCACTGTAAGCATCAGCATATAAAAACCTCCTTGTTTTCCTATAAACGCCAATTCCGCCAGCTTTGGCTGCCTGCGCAACAATCTGGACAGAATGTTGCATTTGATATCTGCTGCAGAACGAATTAATATTAAGGGAAAGGAAATCTAACGAAAGGAAACGTTTAGAGAGGGGTAAAGCTATGAGTACAATGTCGCCTATCAAGGACAAAAGAGAGCTGGAAGCTATGAAAAAATATTTTCTGTGGAAAAAGGAGATAAGAAATTATGCGCTGTTTTGCGTAGGAATCAATACCGCCCTGCGCATAAGCGATCTTTTGAAGCTGCGCTGGAAAGATGTGTATGATTTTAAAAGTCATTCATTTAAAAGGCATTTGCAGATAAGGGAGCAAAAAACGAAAAAGAGGAACGAGATACTTTTAAATAAGGAAGCCGTGAAAGCCTTAAAGAAACTGTTTGCACACTTTAACCGAGACAATGCGCCGATAAGTGAAAACAGCTTTATATTTGTCGGAAGGAAAAATACAGGTAGGCCGCTGAGCCGCTCTCAGGCGTACCGCATCATAAACGACGCCGCCAGAGTATTGAAAATAGCCGGAAATATCGGCTGCCATTCGCTCAGAAAAACTTTTGGCTATTTCGCGGCGCGCAGGGGTATTTCCGCCGTGCTGATTATGAATATTTACAACCATTCATCATTTCCAATCACAAGGCGCTATCTGGGCATAGAGCAGGACGAGCGCGATGAAGTGTTTATGCGGATAGCGCTTTAGCAAAAGCAGCTGGAAAAACTGATTGTTTATTTAATATCGTTTTTTAATTTTGAGTGTCTTATGGCATAACTATGCCCTTTTTCAGTTATTCTCAAGTCATTTTTACAAAATCATCGAAATTTTTTTCAGTCAAGGGGTAAAGTATTTTGAACAATAACCGATATATAGAGTGTAAGAACAAAAACAGCGTCAAAAAATGCAACATTCTGTCCAGATTGTTGCATTTTTATATTTTACCACTTTTAGGAATATATACATATAATTTTATGAATAAGCTTCTTACGATTGTTTTTATGCTATCATATTATACATTAAAAAATGAAAATTCTATGGAGATTTCACGAAAAATCAGTTTTCAATAGAAGGCGTTCGATGTATAATAAGATGGAAAGCAGGTGATATCTTTGAAAACGGCAGAGCAGATACATCAACAGGACTTGGAGCGTCTGCGGTCCCTACGATATATGGACGATGATTTTTTTACGGTCTGTCTTGAAGATAATTTTGAAGCTGTGGAGCTGATACTTAGAATTGTGTTGGGAAAAGAGGTAAGAATTAAATCAATCCGCACGCAGGAAGTATTGAAAAACCTTCATGGGCGTTCAGCAATATTGGATGTACATGTAATTGACGCTGATGATAAAGAGGCGGACATAGAAATTCAGCGTTCAGATGCGGGCGCGGGCGCAAAAAGGGCAAGGCATAACAGCAGCTTACTTGACGCACATATCTTAAAGCCTGGGGAAAATACAGAAGATATTCCTGACAGTTATGTCATTTTTATTACAGAAAATGATGTGATGAAGGGCGGCAAGCCAATTTATTTGGTAGAGAGATATGTTTCAATCGGTGATGAAAAGGTATTGTTTGGCGATGGTTCACATATAATATATGTTAATGGAAAATATCGCGGCGATGATGAAATCGGCAGGCTGATGCATGATTTTTCATGTACCAATCCCGATGATATGAATTATGACGTGCTTGCCAAAAAGGCGAGGTATTTCAAACAGGACGAGGAAGGAGTGAAGTCAATGTGCAAGATGTTGGAGGATATGAGGAATGAAGCAGCACAGAAAGCAGAGTTGGACAAGGCGCGACAAATAGCTGTTTGTATGATTAAAGACGGAGAGCTGCCAATTGAAAAAATTGCGCTGTATTCTGGCTTGTCACTCGATGAAGTCAGGGAGTTAGCAGAGCCGATTATGGCATAGTGTAAAAATATTGTGCAATTTTTGTTTTTCAGCAGGAATAATGTAAACATAAAAAGGACCGACGCGAAACCGCGCCGGTCCTTTTTGTTAGGGATTGTGTTATTTATTTCATTCTGAGAATAATTAGCCAAGTAATGAGAGTACGCCCTGGTTAGACTGGTTAGCCTGTGCGAGCATTGACTGACCTGCCTGTGAAAGGATATTGTTGTTAGAGTATCTAACCATCTCATCAGCCATATCTGTATCACGGATTGCTGACTCTGCGCTCTGCGTATTCTCAACAACATTGTCGAGGTTCTTGATTGTATGCTCCAATGCATTTTTATATTATACCCATATTATGAGAAAAACCACTCTATCATTATAAGGTGGTTCTCAAATAAATGATATTCACTTAATAGCGTTTATACACATCTCCTCTATTGTCTATATTTTCTATTGAAATAATTTTAACCATTTCATCAATAGTATATAATATTCTATAGTCTCCTACACGCAAGCGAAATAAATTACAGCCTTTCAGCCTTTTTATGTCAGTACCATCCGGCAGCTTATAGATTGCCGCATATAATCGCAATCGCTGCGCCTTGTCCTGTTTATCGAGGAACTTCTGTGCCGCTTTTTCAAATTTTATCTTGTAAGTCTGCATATGTCAAACCATCCCTTTTTAACAACTCGTCAAATGAAATTGTATCACCATTATTTTCTGCCTCTGCCTCTTTCATCATCTCTATGTCCCATTCATCCGGCTCGACTTCTTCAATGAGTAAATTTCTGATGCTGTTCAACATATCCACAACAAATAACATTTTATTTTCCGGTATCTGATTTAATAATTGTACCGCTCTTTCTCTATCACTCATCACTTACCACCTTCCTACTTTCTCATCAGCCACTTTTCTACTTGAAATCAGTATAACATTTTTTAACATAGTATACCATATTTATTCTGCACAAATATCGGACAGATATTTGTATTACAGAATTATACGCTTTTCTCCATTTCTTCAAAAAAGTCGCTCAGGTTGAGAAGTCCCTTTATCATGGCTTTGAGCTCATCTTCTTCCATGTCGCGCAGTATGGCTTTTACCATATTCTGGTGAAAATTCCTGTGGTGGTAAAAGGCTTTTTTGCCTTTATCCGTGAGGCGTGCCAAAACGACACGTTTGTCATTTTTGCTGCGTTCTCTGATTATATAGCCTTTGTCTTCAAGGCTGTTCATATTTGTGGTGAGAGTACCTACTGTGACGGAAAGCTTTTTGGCGATAGCAGACATACTCTGGGGTTCTTCGATTCCTATTGCATCCATGATATGCATATCATTGTTTGTGATATCCTTAAATTCGCTCGTAATTATCGCCTTTTCCTCGATATCCATTACATTGTTGAACAGCTTTACAAGCATATTATTCAAAGCTCTGTTCTCGCTCCTCTGCATATCCGCCACACCTCCCATCTTAATATTTTTTAAGCGTCTACCAAAAATACATTGACGTGATTTTACCAAACAATCACGCTCGCACCATACGTAAGCCCCGCTCCGAAACCTGAAAGCACAAGCCTGTCGCCGCACTTTAATTGTCCGCTTCTGTTTAGCTCATCGAGCAGCACGGGTATAGTCGCTGACGACATGTTTCCCACTCTGGACAAATTCATAGGGAACTTGGAAATATCGGCTTTTAGGCGTTTCGCTACAGACTCTATTATTCGCACATTTGCCTGATGCAGCACAAATTTATCCACGTCGCTGGCGCCAATCCCCGCCTTGTCAAGCGCCTCGCTTATACACGCTGGCACTTGTCTTGTGGCAAACTTATATACTTCCTGTCCGTCCATATGTATATATTTTGACGGCTGCTCACTGTCCACAACAAACGGGTTGAAAACGCCGCGCTCGCCGCACGAAAGCGCCGCTCCCCTTGCACCGTCTGAGCCCTGTACTATGCTCTCTATTCCTGAACGTCTGCCGTTTTCGCACTGCGCGTCTTTATCGTCTACCGCCTGAATATACGCCGCTCCCGCCCCGTCGCCAAAAAGCACGCAGGTAGAACGGTCACTCCAGTCCACAAGCTTTGAAATCACCTCGCTGCCGACAATCAGCGCATTTTTGTATAGTCCTGTATTCATATAGGCATAGGCTGTATTAAGCGCAAATAAAAATCCCGAGCATGCAGCATTTATGTCAAACGCGGCTGCATGCGGCGCGCCTATTATGCTCTGCACCTGACACGCGCAGCAGGGAAGCAGAAGCTCGGGCGAGCAGGTCGCCACGATTATCAGCTCTACCTCATCTGCCGAAACCCCCGCGTTTTTGAGCGCAGCCTGACAAGCCTTTGCCGCAAGCGTCGATACTGTGTCCTTTGTTGAAATTCTGCGCTCTGCTATCCCTGTCCTTTCACGAATCCATTCATCAGAGGTATCGACAAGCTTCGCCATATCAAAATTAGTAACTGTTTTTTCGGGCAGCGCGCTTCCTGTGCCGCTGATTTTAACTGTCATTATGAAAACTCCTCCATTATCACTGTCGCGGTTGTGTAAATACCGTTCGTCAAAACGCCCTGAACCTGTCATAGCGCTCCGCCGCTATATCCTCGCCGCTCTTGCCGTCATATTTGGCAAGAAACTCCTTTATGTGCTCTTTCATATAACCTGCAATTGCTTCCGTGGTCTTTTTGTCCGCGCCGCCAAATTCAGGCACTATGCGCTCTATCACGCCAAGACGCTTTAAATCCTGAGCCGTGATGTTCATAACCTCGCTTGCCTCCTTTGCCCTGTTGGAATCCTTCCAGAGAATTGACGCAAAGCCTTCGGGTGAAAGAATCGAATATGTGGCGTTTTCCATCATCCACACCTCGTTGCCTACCGCTGTCGCAAGCGCACCGCCGCTGCCGCCCTCGCCTATCAGTATGCAGAGCACGGGAACCTTTAGACCTGACATTTCAAACAGATTTCGCGCGATTGCCTCGCCCTGTCCGCGTTCCTCCGCCTCTATGCCGCAAAACGCGCCCGACGTGTTTACAAAGCTTATGATGGGACGATTGAATTTTTCCGCCTGTTTCATGAGGCGCAGCGCTTTTCTATAGCCCTCAGGCAGCGGCATACCAAAGTTGCGCTCCTGGCACTCCTTGATGTCCTTGCCTTTTATATCGGCAATGACTGTTACAGGCTGCCCGTCGAGAAACGCTATGCCGCCGACTACTGCCCTGTCGTCGCTAAAGCCTCTGTCGCCGTGAGCCTCCACGAACACGTCAAATATATGCTTCATATAATCGGTAGCGGCTGGACGTTCCACGCGGCGCACTGCCATAACCTTCTCCCACGCGCTGCGCGGGCTTGAATACCAGCTGTGCTCCTTGACCTCCTCGCTGAGCTCAAAATGGGAGTCCTTATTTTCGCTAAAATTCGCATACGTCCTTTTGCCGTCGCATTTATGCGACTTTATCAGGAAATATATTGTCTTTTTGAGATTTTCTCTGCGTACTATGCCGTCAATGAAGCCGTGCTCCAGCAGAAACTCCGCCGTCTGAAAGCCCTCCGGCAGCTCCTGTCCTATCGTCTGCTTTATGACGCGCGGTCCTGCAAAGCCTATAAGCGCCCCCGGTTCAGCCATTATGACATCGCCAAGCATTGCAAAGCTTGCGGTAACGCCGCCGGTAGTGGGGCCTGTGAGAATCGTACTGTACAAAAGTCCCGCATCACCGTGCTTTTTAATCGCCGCGGAGGTCTTTGCCATCTGCATAAGTGAGACTATGCCCTCCTGCATTCTCGCACCGCCCGAACAACAGAACATAAATACAGGAAGTCTAAGCTTTGTAGCCTGCTCGATTGCCTTTGTGATTTTCTCGCCTACCACATGACCCATACTCGCCATAAGAAAGCGCGAATCGCACACGCCTAAAACAATGTCCTCGCCAAATACCTTGCAGCGCCCAACTGTGACTGCCTCGTTCAGACCTGTTTTTTCCCTCGCCGCCGCAAGCTTATCCTCGTATCCATCGTAATCAAGAGGATTGCTTACCTCCATATCTTCAAACCATGGTTCAAATGTATTGTAATCGGCTACCATACGGATTCGGTTTTTGGTTTTCACCCTGAAATACGCGCCACATTCATAGCACTCATATCTTTTTCTTACTACCTTGTCGCGCTCCAACAGCTTGCCGCATTTGGGGCATTTTACTAGCCTTTTGTCATCATCCGTTGCCGCCTGTACATCGCCTTTATTTTCATTCTGAGGCTGTGCTGCTTTTTGCCTTAGCCTTTCCTCTAATTTATTATATAAATTCGGAAACTGTCTTACTGTTCTTACCGATTGTTTGTTATCCATCACAATTCCCTCCGCTCTGCTTATTATGCCTATACATTGAAAAACGCGGTCAATCGCCGACCGCAAAAGTAAGCTCTGCCTTGCACACCAGCTTGCCGTTTACCGTGGCTGTCGCCTCACCTACGCCGATAGGTCCTTTTACCTTGATTATCTTTGTTTCCAGCATAAGCACATCACCCGGTAAAACCTTCTGCTTGAAACGTGCCTTGTCTATGCCGACAAAATACGCGGTTTTTCCCTTCCACTCGGGCTGTCCCAATATCGCCACGGCACCTACCTGCGCCAACGCTTCTATGATGAGTACGCCCGGCATTACAGGATTTTGAGGAAAATGTCCCGCAAAATAAGGCTCATTAAAGCTTACACACTTTTTACCAAGCGCTCTTTGCCCTTCTTCAAGCTCCTCTATGGTATCTATCAGCATAAAGGGATGTCTGTGCGGTATAATTTCCATTATTTCTTTTGCTGTATAAACTGACATTCGTGTCACCTTCCTTGTATTTATGCCTCTATATATTTCTTAATCAAAATACTTGCATTGTGTCCGCCAAAGCCAAGCGAATTGCTGAGGGCATAGGTAATATCCTTGCTGCAGCTCTCCTTACAATAGTCAAGGTCCAGTTCCTCCTCGCTCTCTCTAAGCCCTACTGTCTTATGTATAAAGCCTTCTTCTAGTTCCTTGACACATGTTACAAATTCTACTGCGCCTGCCGCGCCGAGAAGATGACCTACCATTGACTTTGTAGAGTTAATCTTTATATCCTTTGCATGCTCGCCAAACGCAAGCTTGATTGCCCTTGTCTCAAAAAGGTCATTGTGATGCGTGCTGGTGCCGTGCGCGTTTATATATGTAATGTCATCAGGTGAAATACCCGCGTCATTCACGGCGTTAAGCATTGCCCGCGCCGCGCCAGCGCCGTCCTCTGCGGGCGACGTGATGTGATACGCATCTGATGAACAGCCGTATCCTACTACTTCCGCATATATCTTCGCGCCCCTTGCTTTTGCGTGCTCAAGCTCCTCAAGCACTACTATGGCTGAGCCTTCGCCCATCACAAAGCCGCTCCTGTCCTTGTCAAACGGAATCGAGCAGTGCGTCGGGTCCTCGCATGGCGAGAGCGCCGTGAGCGACGCAAATCCCGCTATTCCAAGCGGCGTGATCGAAGCCTCTGTGCCACCTGCTACCATTATGTCGGCATCGCCGTACTGGATTGTCCTGTATGCCTCGCCGATTGAGTTTGTGCCTGTGGCGCAGGCAGAAACTACATTTATGCTCTTGCCTTTAAGATTGTAAGCAATGCTTACGTTTCCCGCCGCTATATTTGAGATAACCATTGGCACAAAAAGAGGTGCGACCTTTGAGGGACCTTTTTCCACAAGCCTTGTGTATTCTCGCTCCATCGCCTGCAGGCTGCCGATACCGTTGCCTACCGCACAACCGGCCCTGTATGCATCCTCCTTTTCCATGTCAAGCCCTGCGTCCTCTATTGCTTCTTTTGCCGCCGCTACCGCATACTGTGAAAATTGTTCCATTCTGCGCGCAGCTTTTTTGTCCATATAATTAGCGGGCTCAAAATTTTTTACCTCCGCGGCAAGCTTGCACTTGTAATCCGTGACATCAAAATAACTGATTTTATCAAAGCCGATTTTGCCCGCCTTAACTCCTGCCCAAAACTCCTCTACACTGTTGCCGATAGGGGTAATTGCGCCCATACCTGTTACTACTACTCTTTTCTTCATATTTTCCTCTTTTCTTTTTGCGATGCTGCCCTTTATGCGTCTACATAGCCATTCCGCCATCGACGCATATGACCTGTCCTGTAATATAATCCGAGCCTTCTCCCGCCAAAAACGCTACGACTTTCGCTACATCGGCGGGGGTTCCGATTTTGCCCATCGGAATCGTATCATTAAGAAGTTTCTTGGCGTCGTCTGAAAGCGCCTTTGTCATATCCGTGTCAATGAACCCCGGAGCTACGGCGTTTACGCTTATGCCGCGACTTGCAAGCTCTCTTGCCACACTCTTTGTAAGCCCTATAAGTCCTGCCTTTGACGCTGAATAGTTTGCCTGTCCCGCGTTGCCGAGTATGCCGCTTACAGATGCGATATTTATTATCTTGCCGCTCCTCTGTTTCAGGAAACTGCGTGACAAATGCTTTATCATATTGAAAGCGCCCTTCAGGTTTGTGTCGAGGACTGCGTCATAATCCTCCTCCGACATTCTCATAATGAGATTATCCCTAGTCACACCCGCATTATTGACAAGTATGTCAACTTTTTTATACTTTTCAAGCACTTGCTTTACGAATGCTTCACTTGCCGCAAAATCAGCAACGTTGCACTGTATCGCCTCGGCTGTGCCGCCGTCTGATATTATCTGCGATACTGTTTCGTCTGCCGCTGCTTTAGAGCCGTTGTAATTTACTATGACTGCCGCGCCTTCTTTGGCAAGTGTAAGCGCTATTTCGCGCCCTATCCCCCTGCCTGCTCCCGTGACGAGAGCGACCTTACCTTTAAGCATTTTTTATTCCTCCATCCGTCGCATTAACCGACATACGTGTCATATTTCTTCGGTTATGCCAAAATCTGCAGTACATTGTCTAAGTCGGCAAGCTTATCCATATTTACGCATTTCACGTCCTTGTTTATCTTTCTCATAAAGCCGCTAAGCGTCTTGCCGGGACCTATTTCCACAAAGGTATCGACGCCGTCGGCTATCATTTTTTCGACGCTCTGCTGCCAGCATACTGAGCTTGAAACCTGCTTTTCAAGCAAATTCCTGATTTGTGACGCATCTGTCACATAGCTTGCGTCAACGTTGCAGACATAGGGAATTTTGGGGGTTTTTACCTCGACTTTGTCAAGCTCCTCGCGGAGTTTCCTGCCAGCGTCCTTTAAAAGCGCCGAATGAAAAGGTCCGCTTACCTTTAACGGCACGCACCGCTTTGCGCCTGCCTCACTAAGCGCCTTAGAAGCGTTTGCAACGGCTTCCTCCTCACCTGTTATTACTATCTGCCCCGGGCAGTTGTAGTTTGCTATGGTGACTATGCCCTCTGTTTGATTGCAGATTTCGAGGATTTTGTCGCTGTCCATGCCAAGAACCGCAGTCATGGCACCGCCTGTTGGATACGCCTCCTGCATGTAAATGCCGCGTTTTCTTATCAAATGAAACAAGTCCTTTAATTCCATTACATCTGCGGCTGCCAGCGCACCATATTCGCCAAGGCTTAATCCCGCGGCGACGTCCGCTTTTTTGCCCTTTGACTCGAGCACCTTTAACAGCGCTACCTCTGTGGCAAGCATTGCTATCTGCGTGTATTCTGTGATGTTGAGCCTGTCATTTTCCGTAAAGCAGAGCTCCTCCATATCAAGCCCCGTGACCTCCCCCGCAAGCTTGTAGACTGCCCTTGCTTCCTCGTATGTATCATAAAAATCTTTTCCCATGCCGACGTACTGCGCGCCCTGCCCCGGGAAGATAAATGCTGTTTTTCCCATATTTCATCTCTCATTCTGTCATTATTATGTTGACGTTATCGGCGGCTTTTGCACTGATTTTGCCGATTATCTGTTGAGCAGTTTTTGCGCCTGTGCCATGATTTCGCCGATTATTTCCGCGCAGGTCTGCTCGCTTTTGACAAGTCCCGCAATCTGCCCTGCCATGACTGTGCCGTTTACGACATCGCCCTCTACTACTGCTTTTTTGAGTGAGCCGAGCGTGAGCTTTTCAAGCTCCATGAGGTCTGCGCCCTCTTTTTCGAGGCGTAGGTATTCCTTTGTCATTTTGTTGCGTATGCTTCTTACCGGATGCCCCGTAGACATGCCCGTGACTGCGGAATCTATGTCTTTTGCCTTGATGAGCATATCCTTATATTTCTGATGTACTACTGACTCCTTGGCGACTACAAAGCGCGTGCCCATCTGAACCGCCTCCGCACCAAGCATAAATGATGCCGCGAATCCTCTGCCGTCCGCTATACCACCTGCCGCGATTACAGGAATGCTTACAGCGTCAACTACCTGTGGCACGAGTGCCATTGTCGTGGTAGAGCCGATGTGTCCGCCGCTCTCCATGCCTTCCGCAACTACTGCGTCCGCACCGCCACGCTCCATGAGCTTAGCCATTGCCACGCTCGCGATTACAGGAATAACCTTCACACCTGCTGCTTTCCACATCTCCATATATTTTGCGGGATTGCCCGCACCGGTAGTAACTACCTTTACGCCTTCGTCCGCAACTACTTTGGCTATAGCATCAGCCTCGGGATTCATGAGCATTATGTTGACACCAAAGGGCTTATCTGTAGCCTGCTTTACCTGTCTTATCTGTTCCCTGACAAATTCCGCGGGCGCACCGCCTGCTCCGATAATGCCCAGCCCTCCCGCATTTGATACGGCGGCTGCGAGATTGTGCTCTGCAACCCACGCCATGCCGCCTTGGATAATCGGATATTCAATTTCTAAAATGTCCGTAACTCTTGTTTTCATAGTTTTATGTTCCCTTTATAAATCCTGCCCTGCGATTATGCCTCTACGCCCTTTGACTTCATATACTCGATAATCGAACCTACTGTAGTGATGCCTTCCAAATCCTCAGAGGGAATTTCTACGCCGTACTCCTCCTCAAATGCCATTACAAGCTCGAAAAGGTCAAGCGAATCCGCCTCCAAATCTTCCTTGAAACGTGTTTCCTCCGTGATTTCCACTCCTTCAAGATTTAACTGCTCCTCGATGATTTCCTTTACTCTTTCTAACATTGTGATTTCCTTCCTTTCAATCAATTAATTTTTTAGCTTTAAGTTCTCCTATCGCAATATTTGGACTTTCAAATATTTTGATTTTCAAACTAATCATCCGCTACAGAATATACCGATTGGATATTTTTGTCAATAGGTATCGGTAATTTTTTTAATTTAGTTTTTCTGGTCGAACATATTTTCGCAAATGGCATTGCATATTTTTTAATCTGATGATATAGTAAATATATCCTATTCTTTTAGCAATCAATACAGCAAGATTACCTTTTTGTTAATTCAAATATCGGTTATTTATTACATCGGTACGTTTATAGCGCTATTATATGGTTATAATTATGCTATAACCTAGTTTTTGGATATTTAGGATGCTGATACAGAGGAGGTAATTATGGATTCAGGCATTTTTGATATGCTGGTTGACCGTGTCGTAAACGAGCGGCTTGACAGCATAGTTTTAAACGACGAAGACTATAAACAGACACAAAAAGATATTGGACTTGTCACAAAAGAAGTCGAAGCGCATGGTTTCAGCGCAGACGAATTAAAGCTGATAGACCGTCTTGTATGCTCATATACGGCGGAGGGAGCGCTTTCGGCAAAGCTTTCCTATGCCCAGGGCTTTAGGGATTGTGTGGTCTTTCTAAAGGAAATCGGCGTGATAAAGACTGAATAACATCCGCTGTTTCCTGTTATGTTTCACAAAAGCTATTTGCAGCTTTTGTGAAACATTAACTTTAATTATATTTTCCTATATATTTTAATATATAGTGCGAGAATATTTCGCGCAGATGACGAGGTTTATTATAACAAATAATACGTCAAAAACAACAAACATTTGATATGTTTTTGCTGTGTTTAATGTTATATTAATGTTATATTTATTTATGATACGCAACATCATCTTATTAAGGAGGATAACTTATGTACAAACACATCTTTATAAACCAGTGCGGCTATATTCCCGATATGGAAAAGCTTGTCACATTTAACTGCACAGGCGACGACAAACCTGTAAGCTTTAATGTGCTAAAAAGCGACGGTTCACATGTTTACTCAGGCACGGCGTCAAAACGTGTTGATAATCCCTCGGCTAAGGAGATTAATTATATCGGCGACTTCTCCGATGTCACGGAATCCGGCAGATATTATATTACCGCAGACGGTTATGGCGAGTCCGATATATTTGCAATCGACTCGGACGTATATAATAACGTTTTTCAGAAAGCATATGCCTTTTTTTACCTGCAGCGCTGCGGCTGCGACATTCCTAAACGCGCGGGCGGAATATATGCTCACAGTGCCTGTCATACTTCGCCTGCAGTCATTTATGGCAGCGACCGCCGAAAGGAAGTAAGTGGCGGCTGGCACGATGCAGGCGATTATGGGCGCTATATCGCACCTGCTGCCATGGCTGTCGCACAGCTTTTGTATGCATATGAGGAAAACCAATGCCTCACATCGCTCTATCTTTCACCTGACAGTGAGATTAACGCCAAAAAGCCTTCGCCTTTCCTCGACGAAATCAAATACGAGCTTGACTGGATGCTGAAAATGCAGGATGATGACGGAAAGCTTTTTCACAAGGTTACGTGTCGAAATTTCTGCGGTTTTATCATGCCTGACATGGAAAAAGATGAATTGGTAATCAGCCCTGCGTCCGTCACGGCCACTGCGGATTTTGCGGCGGCAGCGGCTCTTGCCTCACGTATTTACCGCGAGACTGACAAAGAATATTCAGATATACTTGCAGACGCGTCAAAACGGGCTTATGATGCCATGTGCGACATGACGCTTGAGGGCGGCTTTAAAAATCCTCCGGAAATAAGCACAGGCGAGTATGGAGATGTATGCGACACGGACGAGCGCTATTGGGCTGCCGCGGAATTGTACAAGACCTTTGGAGACGAAAAATACAAAAAAGATTTTGAGCGCCTCGCCTCCGAAAAGATATATCACGGATACGGCTGGGAAGATATGGGAAGCTACGGTAATCGCGCATATATCACGTCAGGTTATCCCGTTGACGCCGAACTTGCCAAACGCATCAAAAACTCCATGATTGAACTTGCCGATAAGCTGCTTGACAATGCGCTTTCCGACGGATACGGCACATCGCTTACCGCAGACGGATACATATGGGGAAGCAATCTTTATGCTGCAAACAACGGAATACATCTCTATGATGCATATACGCTCACGGGTGACACGAGATATCGTAACGCGGCGGCACAGCAGCTTCATTATCTGCTTGGACGCAACTCTATGGGACTTTGCTATCTCACGGGCTGCGGCACAAATGCGATAAAGCACCCGCACCACAGACCGTCCGGTTTCAATGGACGCGCTATGGAGGGCATGCTTTCGGGAGGTCCCTGCAGTGCGCGTCTTGACGAGGTCGCAAAACAATTGCTTACCGAAAATACCGCTCCTGCCAAGGCAATTGTCGATATGACAGGAAGCTATTCCACAAATGAAGTAACTGTATACTGGAATTCCGCCTTTATACAACTTCTGGCTGAAATTGCCCGCAAGTCAAACAATTAACGTATGGAGTGATTAATGTGACTAAAAATACAATTGATTTTTATACAGCAAACAATGATTTTTCCGGCAACCGCACCATGGCGACGGCGACTCACGAAATAGTCGAGCACCATGGCAGCGGCGCTGTCCGCATATGGTGCAACAATCTGGACGTTTGTTATGACACACATTGGCACACGGACATTGAGATTATCGTGCCTGTCGAGAATTGGTATGACGTTGCCATTGAGAACGAATATTTTCATATCGAACCTGGTGACATTCTGATTATTCCTACAGGCGCACTTCACTCACTTACGGCTCCATGCAATGGAATGCGCTTTATTTTTTTATTTGATATATCATCTATCGCGGCGCTTCATGGCTTTTCGGAAGTAGAGGCGCTGCTTTCCTCGCCACTGCATATCACAAAATCTGCTTTTCCGCATATATACGATGACATATATAAGATGCTTATGCAGATACGTGATGAATATTTTGGTGAAAATCAGTTCTCTGAGCTGACTATTTTTTCACTGCTCTTAAATATGTTTGTAACTCTGGGCACAGACCATATAAATAATTTAGAATTTTTTTCCAATACGCGTATATACAAGCAGCGTGAATATATAAACAAATTCAACGATATTATGGAATATATTGACTCCCATTATGCGGATGATTTTACGCTTGAGGATGTCGCTTCCGGCGCAGGTTTTAGCAAATACCATTTTTCAAGGCTCTTTAAACAATATACCGGCTTTACTTTCTGCGCTTATATCTGCCACAGGCGCATAAAGGTTGCGGAAATGCTGCTTGAACAGCCAGACCTATCTATCACTGAGATTGCCATGAAGTCAGGCTTTCCCAGCATTTCCACATTTAACAGGGTATTCCGTCAACACAAAAACTGTTCTCCGACGGAATACCGCGACAAGAACAATAAACGTAAGCGCCTTTACGGCATTTAGCATGTATTTGGGCTATTTCCATATTCTGTAATTCCCGCTCAATGCCAACAGCGCAAACATGTATAGGCAATTGTCATAATACCTTCTGCCGCCCTTACGCATCGGTTTATTCCAAAACCACTCAACCCATTGCACTGCAGTCTGCCAGTCGCCGTTTCTTGTGGTTTCATCATTCTTCGCAACGCCAAGCGCCCCCTGAGCTGTCGCAGCAAGAAGTCCGAGCGGATGAAGCACGGTCTGTTCCACGGGCGTACCATCAACCTCATATACGCATCTTGCCGCTTCAAGGTCAGTATCAAGATAGCGCATCAGCCTTAACGGAGCGCCACAATGTTTTGTCTCATCTCCAAACCATTCGCAATCGAGTCCGATATTGGCAACGGTTCTGTATGCGTCACTGTAAAAGCGATTATGAATTTCATCTGTCCAGGGAACTTTCTGCTTTAGCGGACTACCGTCAAATTCACCATACTCTGGACTCATTCCCGTAACGTCATGGCACGCCGCCGCAAGATATTCACGGCTTGCTTTTGCCGCCTCTTTCCAAAACACTCTGTCCTCCTCGTCCGCCCATAGTGCAAACAACTCATAAAAATGAGGAAGATGATATGATGGGTCGGTAAATCCTATCCCCGGCACAAACAATATCTGTTTGTTTTCCAAATTCCACATCGGCGCCCCTTGTCTGCCATTTTGCCCTTTATGCAGACACGCTTTCAGTATCGCACGCGCCTCGTAAGAATAGTTGAAAATGCCTTCTCCATCTCCCCATCTGTGTGAAGCAAAAAACAATGCCATCGCGAAAAATTCCTCACCGTCCGGAGCAGGACCATCTGCATTTTTCTCACCGTTTATCTGACATGACCACGCAAAATATCCCTCACCATAACCTTCCGTCATATACATGTAAGTCTTTACCCATTTCCAGATGCGGTTAAACTCCGCTTTCATGTCAAGCTGCACGCACATCATCATACCGTAGGACATGCCCTCTGTACGAACATCATGATTTCCCGTATCTTCAAGATATCCCATATCGTCCCCTGCTTCATGGTATATACGTTCATCTTCACTGCCATAAAAAAACGTCTCAACCGCTGATTTAAGCTTTTCTTCTATTTCCTCCCCGCTCTTTCCGATTTCGGCAAAAATGTTTCTGTACTCATCTGTATAAAATGCTCTCATATTTTCTTCCTTTCTTTTTCGCGTTATTTAAGTGTCTGCAAAGTACACCTTACTTAATGTAAAAGCTCTCCGGCGCTCCTAAATATGCTTCTGCGCCGCGTCTGTATCCCTCTTTATACACGATTAATTTTTCTAGGACAAAGCCTGCGCTCAATGCATATATCTCGATTTCATTGATGCCGCTGTTCAGGCTTACGCGTATATCGCCCTTGTGTATCTCGTCAAGCACTCCCTTGCTCCACTCGGCATCCGATGGGTCGCCTGCCCTATAGCTTTCCGATATGGAGGGCACAGACGTCATATCCCGGCCGTTTATGCGCAATCCAAAGTATAGCCTATCGCCGCGCGATAGAGGATTAGACGGTGACGAAAGCACTGACAAAATATACTCTCCTTCGTTTTCAAGCTTTATGCGATAGCCCAGCACAGGCGCATCCGATGTGCTAAAGCTGCGCGTTACTGCAAATGCTTTCATTGCACCGTTTGTCCTTCCATGCCGTGCAAGATACTTCCAGCAGCCGTCTGACGACGTTTTATTGTATGCGAAATGTTTAGCGTCAATTGTGACACCAGTGTCATTTTCAAAAAACGTCATACTGGGAACTCCCGCAGTATTTACCCTTTTCGCATGAACTTCTACTTCGACCGTCGTATCCCCGTCTGTCAGATATATGCTATGTACAATTTCATCATCGGGACACTTTTCCCTGTCCACGGTAATTGTCAGCGTTTCCTGACGCTCTACCTTTTTTTCGCTCCAACTATAAGAAAGCCAAATGCACGGCTTGCTTTTCACCTTGCATAAAACTCCGCCAATACCGTCAACGGCCGCTTCGATACCAACACTGTCGCATCCCGCATACATAAAGTCACGTACTATTATCTTTTCAGGATTTCCATAATTTTTTACAGCAATTCTGTCTTCATCAGGACGTGATACAATAAGGCGTGCCTTGGCAAACGGCTGTACTGTCATTAAAATCGGATATCTGCTGCCGTCCTCATTCCATTTGGTAAATCCCATGTGCCGTGCGAGTTCCATACCTCGCCATTTGCCGCTTAGAAAATTTCCAAATTCCGCCGTAAGTTCTCTGTCGCGCTTTATTGTATATTCTGTCATGTCTCTGTAATCATTGGCGACTATCTTACCTTGTCTTGCATAGTGCTCGTTCTTACCTGCGTATAAATGCAGCAACAGCAAATTCATTCCCCTGGCAAGTGGATAATACACAGTGCTGTCATAAGCGTTTCCACAATCATTTGAGATGTCAAAGAGCTTTTTTCGCATACTCTCCAAACGCCCAAGCAATCCCCTTACACGTCGTATCATGGTATCTGCCTCGCCACAAGCGGTAGGACTGTAAATATGGCTGTTCATCGCCTCCGGACGGCGCATATAGAGAAACTGCACGCCTTCGGTCAATATATCCGCTACCTCATTGACATCCGCATCCGTCACGGCGCTGCCAAGCACTTGCCGCACCCATTCTCCGGTATAATCCCGCGCCGCATCGTCAGCCGTTATCCCCCACTTGTCATAGTCATATGCAAGATTCATAAAAAATGACAGCGGAAATTCATTTCCCTTTAAATCACCGACATTTACTATCCACACCTTGCGCACTCCATATTCATAAGCCATGGTCATCTGTTCCCATACTTTGGAAATAGGGGTTGAATTAATCCATTCATATGAAATCGGTCCTCCATGATAGTCAAGATGGTAGTACATTCCAAAGCCCGCCCTATGTGCGCGGAGTTCATCATCAGGCAGTGTGCGCATATTGCCGAAATTATCGTCACACAGCATAAGTATAATGTCATCTAGTTCGTCCCAATACCTCAATCCTTTTACTTCATCCGAGCCGTAAAAAAATTCCTCAACCTCCTTGTACACAGCAAGAAGCTTTGGATTTTTCTTTTGCTGCGTATCCGCGTACTTGTCTATAAGGCGACATTGCTGCGTAATGATATCTTTTAACACCTCTATGTGCTTTTCCAGCGAATCTGCGCCCTGCATAACGCTGTCACGCTCACCGCGCATACCGACCGTGATAATGCTGTCGTATTTCGCACTGCGCTTTAGACCGTCACGCCAATAGTTGAGCAGTCCTTCTTTATTAGCAACATAATTCCACTCCGTGCCATAACCGCTGTCGCCCCCCTTTAGCAAATCCCATTCCTCGCTTGCTCTAAGACACGGCTCATGATGCGAATTGCCTATGATTACACCGTACTCGTCGGCAAGTATGGCGCTCTCCTCTCCAGGACCGTCAAGCGCAAAGGAAGACGTCCACATAGCCGGCCAGAGATAATTACCTTTCAGCCTCAAAAGGAGCTCGAATACTTTATCGTACATTTTAGCGTTGAACCCGCCGAAATGCTCCATTGCCCAATTACCAAAGCAGGGCCATTCGTCATTTATAAAAAATCCCCTGTATTTAACCGACGGTTCTTTTGAAATCATCTCGATTTTTTCATCGAATACAATATCCTCTTTGCGCTCACAGACCGCATCTCCCCAATAAACCATCGGACTTACACCAATCCGTTCCGATATGCTAAAAATTCCGTATATAGTCCCTCTCTTATCGCTTCCCGCTACGACAACAGCACTGCGCACGCCCTCAAAAGGATTTTCAACAATAAAAATCCCATAGACCTCATTTTTGCCACGAATGCCGTCAAGCGCGATTTTACCTGACTTTTCTAAGGTATTCAATATCTTGCTTTTGCCGATTGTCGCATATATAAGCAGACTTGTGCATTCCTTACGGCCGTCAGGCAAGGAAATATCATTTATTATGCACGGCTTTTTGCCCGTGACCCGCTCTATGTCACCCGCCGATTTTTGAGCTGTCATTTTTACTCCCGTCCAGCCTTCAGGTTCAACAAGAATATGCGCTATCACATTTTTATCCGAAAGAACAAATCTTCTCAACAGCATTACCTCCCTATGTATCGAAATATACAAATCTTCGGCGTTTTTATAATTATCATTTGTTTTCTATATTTTAATATAATTTATTATACCCTGTCATTTCACTCCAAATATTGCTATCTTGTGACGATTTATTGCTTAAGGCGCAAAAAAAACGTTACCTGTGTATTGCCTATACGCAGGTAACGTTTTTATTGCCATTTTGTCATCAATTTATCTAAGCACGGGACGGCTCTTAAGCTTCATTCCCATTACCTTATAACATGGCTTTCTTGCAAATGCCGCTTTTGCCTCGGGAGCTACGCTTCCGCCGTGCTCGCTGTCCGTTGTCCTTTTAAATTCCGACACTTCCCTTTCTATGTAATCATTGATAACACGGGCTGCGCCTTTTCCTTCTATATACTCCATAACACGCTCCCCCTCCAATTTCCAAGATTTTTGCGCAATATGTACTATTTTTTGACATTTATCCGCAAATTTTCTGTGCTTTTTCACTATAGATAGTTATAACATATAACTATACTATATTCAAGGGTATTTGTGCATATTTTTAATGTTTTTTGTGCTCGAAAAGCAAAACTTTTTAGGGAGCCTCAACCTGTATAAGCACCATCGCCGAAATACCGTCAACTAGTACACTGCCTTTTGCTGTACCGATTGAGGCAGTGCCGGCTGTCACGGCATTTACACATATGTTCCAAGAACCTGGCAGAAGTTTGACGTTTACGGCAGATTTATTTGCGTTGAAAATAATTGTGATTTTTTCTGCCGTTTCGTTGTTTGGCTTGTTTGATATGGTATATGCTACTACATTTGCGTCAAGACCGCTCATGAATACAAGATTTTTTTGAATATCTTTAGTCGTAGTCATGCGGAGCGCTCCATGAGCCTTGCGAAAGGCTATAAGACCTTTATAATATTCGTATGTGTCGGTCACCTTTGCCTTGTTATTCCATTTGATGCTGTTCACAGAATCGGGGGATGCGTAGCTGTTTTCATCATATCCTGTATCAGATTTATTCGACGGCTTAGAACGGAGCATTTCCTCTCCTGCCTGGAAAAACGGCACGCCTTGGGAAGTAAGCAATATGGCACTTCCCAGCCTGTTCATTTTTACCCGCATTTCTCCGCTGTCATCTGCATTTGAAATGGCAAGTTTATCCCAAAACGTGAGGTTGTCATGACATGATATATAATTTATGCTCTGTGACGGCGCCGCAGCCCAGCTCTTTATGCCATTCCCACTTTTTGCATACATAATCTGCGGATGATGCGTAGCGCCTACTATGCTGAATTTAATTTTCTCCTCCATGCCAGTCTTACCGTTTACAAAGCCCTTGTCACGCGCATCAAACACATTACCCTTTATGGCATCTCTGATATCGTCACTAAATGCGCCTATGCCTTTCATTTTTGCCATATTACATTTCAGCGCCTGCCGCGATGAAGATATGCCTGCTTTGCCCGCGGTCCAGCCTTCGCCGTAAACCATGATTGAGGGGTCCACCTCATTAAGCGCCGCTCTCACGGCATTCATGGTATCAATGTCATGAACTGCCATAAGGTCAAATCTAAAGCCGTCAATGTGATATTCCGTGGCCCAGTAAACCACTGAATCAACTATGTACTTTCTCATCATGGCGTGCTCGGATGCGGTTTCATTTCCACAGCCCGACGCATTTGAATAGCGGTCTTTCGTTTTTCTATAGTAATAATCCGGCACTGTCTTTTGGAACCATGATTCCTCTATGTCGTAAGTATGGTTGAATACTACATCCATATTCACACGGATTCCGTTTGCGTGGAGCGCCTGAACCATCTGTTTCATCTCTCTGACGCGCACTTTTCCATGATAAGGGTCCGTGCTGTAGGAACCTTCGGGCACATTGTAATTCTTCGGGTCATATCCCCAATTGAACTGCGCTGTATCAGGCTTTGTTTCATCCACTGTCGCATATTCAAAGCTCGGCAAAATCTGAATATGCGTAACTCCCAAATCCTTGATATGGTCAAGTCCTGTAGCAAGCCCATCGCTGTTTTTTGTGCCTATCTCGGTAAAACCCAAAAATTTACCGGCGTTGCCGATACCTGACGAGGCATCAATTGACAAATCCCTGACGTGAATTTCATAAATCACGGCGTCCGTTGCGCTTTCAAAAGCAGGCCTTACATCATTTTCAAAGCCCTCGGGATTCGTTGCAGCCAAATCAATAACCATGCCCCTGTTACCGTTTACGCCTGTCGCCCTCGCATAGAGGTCCACAGTTTCATTTGTCCTATTTCCTATAGTGATAGAATATGTGTAGTAAACTCCATTTAAATCTCCCTTTTTTTCACAAAACCATATACCTTTTCTGCCTGGCTCCATGGGAATAATTTCTATGGGCGAGCCACCGTCACCGTTTTCGTAAAGATTAATCTTTATCTCTGATGCCGTAGGCGCCCACACCTTAAATGCTGTCTTCGTCTTGCCGTATACTGCGCCCAAATCGTTTCCGTCATACGCTAACACGTCATTAGTCCTCCGTTTTCATTTAATTTTTAAAGGAGCCGACATGCCAGCTCCCTTAAAAATCAATTTTTTTATTTAGTTTATAACCAAGTCATCCCAGCTGTCTGACGGTACAAGCGCTATATATGTCTTGCCTGTATTCATCTCTATCTGCTCGCCTGTCTGATTGTCCAAAAAGATAGTAGGTTCATTTTCCGCTGACTTAATCCAAGTAACTTCTACAGCTTTGCCATTAGTGATATAATATCCTGCGCGTCCCGAATCAATCGCATTGTAAATCAGATAGCCGTTCTCATCAAGCTGTGAAAATGTGCAGTCCTGAATAAAGAGATTTTTGAAAGTAAGTCTCGCATTATCATGAAGAGGGTCTGTGTGCGCCTTACCATACTCCGAATAATCGTATGTGCCTGTTTCCTCATTGTAATCAAGCGTGGACTCGTTGTGAGGGAAAGGCAGCTCTATATGGGTACAGTCAATCGCACCTCTGTCATCCGTAAGCTCTATCTCTGAATTTGAGAACGAAAAATGCGGTCCCGGATAATACTCATTATACTCCGTGCTATATTTTGAATCGGCAAATCTTGAATCTAAATCGCCTGTGCATACATACTCCGTATACTCTCTTTTCTTGCCATTGTCCACACGTGTAAAACCGCCGCTGAAATTTGCCGAATACTTTTTGGCAATCCAATCATTAATATAGAAAGGACCTCCATCGTGTACAAGCACTGCATTCCACTCTGCGGCAAGCATAATGTTTGTCGGTCTTGTACTCCTTATGCTGCCAAACTGCTCAATCTTACCCCAATCTTTGACAACTGCCATAAAACGAGTAATCCTGCCGTTTGCCGTACTGTTCATAAGCTCATATACAACGTCCGCCTCCGTCATACCGTAATGCGGGAGAGCGATGCTCTCATTGTCAACCATAATAGCAACCGGACGCTGGTCTTTCAGGCTCTCATCAATCCATTCATTTGTAAGCTCACTGCGATACATGCCTTCGCGGTTCTCCTCCTCTGTGGAAACCTCTGCCGATGTCTCTATCTGCACCTCTGTTTCGGGAGTATCCGCATTATTATTTGTAATATCCGCAAAATTAATCTCTGTCGCAGGCTCCTCTGTGTCCTCCTTTGAGCCGCAGCTGCAAAGCGATGCCGCCGCAAGCGTAATAGCCATAAATAATGCTATTCCCTTATTCTGAATATTTCTTTTTTTCATTGTTCTCCTCTTTTCTGCACTTCATTATGCATACCCAATCCCTGAGCATGCAAATTTATTTTATCATACTTTTCATAACCATGCGGGAGTGCTTCGAATTTTATACCCATACACGTTACCTTTACAGTTTGCTCCGCCCAGGCACCCTCGCGGCACATACATAATCCACCTTAGTGCTGCTACATTCCTGTCCTGACACGGTTCAATGGCACATATTGCGCAAGACCCAAGCTTCAACGCCACTTATAAAGGGCAGCCATACAAGCGCAAACCCTCTGCTCCCCCACCACTCCTGCTATAGCGGATTGCAGGTACAGGGCACCGCTAACTCCCCAGCTGCACGGTTATATTATTATAACCTTTTTGACACGGATAAGTCAATGAAAATAATAATATTTTATTATTTGTTAAAAATCTTAACTTTATAAATTTTTGCGCCTTGAAAACACTGCCAATCCAGTGCCGAAAGTAAACGTAAAAATAAGAATCCCAACCGCCGCAGCCGCCCCTCTCCCTTTCGCATCTTGCGGCTGATTTTGCGTTTCAGCAGGTTCACTGCTTTTTGCCACATCACCTTCGGTTATAAGAGTTTCTTTTGGCAGCGCATGATTGTCAGCCAGTGTAATGACCTCATTTCCCGCACAATCCTTTACGCAAAACAAAAGGACCTGCCCCTCGTTATATTCCGGTATATCAAGCGTCGCACCCTTATCAGGATTTTGCACATTCCGCACAAGCTCCATATAGTCCCATGTTTTCACGCGTTTATTATCATCGGTCTCAAGATACAGCTCTGCCGTATCCAGCTTAAAATTATCCGTGATATATACATTAGCCAACAGCGTATCAGCTTTGTACGGCGTATCAGTCTTTACACCGTCTATATAGACAACGGGAGGAGTATCATCCACTATGAAAGAAATTTGTGCTTCCTTGTCATCAAGAGTATTGTTGACATGGTTCCCTGCCCTGTCAACCGAGCCAAAAGTAAGTTTATAGCTTCCTTCCTTTTCAAAATTTTCCTTATATATAATATATTCATATGTGTACCCAAGCTCCGGACTGCCATGACAATTCATGGTATAATACAGCTTGTTTTTGCCGAAACGCTTCGGTTTTTTGTCCGTGCGCACGCTTTTTATCATCTCGCCGTTGCGATTCATATAAATATTAAACTGCTCCACCTCGTCTATATTTGTCTCTACTAACTTTATATCATAAAGGTTTTCATATTTATTATACATTTGGCTGATAATCTGTGCGGCATCGGTTATATCATATGTTGAGCCAAGACGATTTAACGAAAAGCGAATTTCCGTTATACTTTGATTGCCCGACATATCACTTGCCGACACCTTAATGTGATACACGGAATCCGGCTGTGTCGATACATTTGTAAGGCGATACAAAAAACCTTGTTCAAGTTGCGCAATACTGCTTTGCAGCTCTATCTCTCTGCCCAAACCGTCCGTCATCGCAATCGTTACGGAAGTACCGTCTATATAAGTATCTGTTATGCTTATAAGCGGCGTAACCTCTCCTGAATTCGCCGAGTTATCCTGTACCCCGCTTATTATTATTTCTGGCAGCTGTGTATCTATCACAAAATGCTCCTGTATTGATGTCATTGCCCGATTACCTGCCAAATCCATATAACTTGCCGTATATGCATATTCTCCGTCTGCCTCAAACATAATTTGGGTAGTATGGACATCTTTGTCATTCTTCCATGGAGCAGTCATCATAGCGGGCTGCGCCGTAAGTTTAAAATCCTCCGCTTTAAAGTTGCGCTCGACGATTTTTATTTCAGCAGTCAGATTTGTATTGTACCATCCCTCACTGTGCGCCTCCTTGTCATATGTAACCGATATCTCCGGAGGCGTTGTATCTATGACAAAATAATCCGCATTGTCATATACGCTTTCATTGTCAGCCATGTCGATGCACTTTATATTTATTGTGTACGCGCCGTCCTGAGCAAACACTATTTTTGCAATATGTGTATCTGCGTCCGATGTCCATTGGTCGGCTGTCGGCACAAGGTCTTTTATGCTGCTGCCATCTTTTGTTATCTCAAAGCTTACACCGTCCACGTCAAAATTTTTTTCGCGTATCGTCACGGTAGCTGTTCTCGCTTTGTTGTAATATATTCCATTTTGAGGCTCGCCGCCGTCAAATTCAAGCTCTATCTGTGGCGCCGTGGTATCGATTTTAAGCTGCTTTTTAGCAGTGCTTGTATTACCCGCGTTGTCAATCGCCGTAAGCTCTATCAGTGTATCGTTGCTTTCATAATCCGAGGCTTTTATCTTCAGCACGTCCTCGCAAACTGCATTTTCATCCAATTGGCTGTCTGTGGCATTTACCGCATCAAAGGAAATAAGCTGCCGTGTCTCTGATTTGCCATTGCCACTGCTTAATATATAACTCACATCTTTTAGAGCTGCATTGCTGCCACCATCCGGATTGTCCTTGATATACAATTCCAATTCAAAGTCATCATTAAAAAAGCCGTTTTCGTTTGCGCCCTTGGGAATTATCGTAAGCTCTGCCCCGTTTTTACCGCCCGGCGCCTGATTGTCCACAACAAAGCCGTTTGAACACGCGGTTGACATATTTCCCGCATTGTCATACATTCTTGCCTCTACATAATATCTGTGACCGGTCGGAACGGTTATGGAATTTTTTCCCTCAATAGTTTCATCGAAAGCTCCGGATTTTTTTATTGTCAAAGTAGTCCTGCTATCGTCTATCAGACTTAGTGCATCATAGCCTGTTATCTCCACACCTGTTTCACTGTCAAAAAATCTCACATATCTGACACTTGTGTCGTTTTTATCATTTGTAATATTTTCTCCGCCAACTGTTATCGCGAGGCTCTCCGGTGCGGTATAATCTGCGTTTATTATGTATTTTTGCGTTTTGCTGTAATTGCCTGCAACATCATTTCCCCATACATATACCGTATAAATGCCATCATCTGATATTTCATACGGCTCTATCACTTTTTCTGTTATCTGCGGGGGTTCGAGGGAAGTACCGTTTTTTACTGCAACGGTATTCTGCGCCGTATATATTTCTTGTTTCGCCCCGTCAGTCGCATCTCTGTATACAGCCATGTGTAAAGTGAGTTCGTATCCGCAATCATCGTCTGCAAGTTCGGCGCTTTGTGCGGTATCAACCCATATTTTCGGCGCACCTGTGTTAATGTTGTACCAACCGCTCTTATCGGGTTTTTTATCCGTAGCGGCCCGTTTTATTTTTATATTCCTTTGCTGCTGATTTATCCGCGTTTCTTCTTCGTTCTCAAAACCTGCATATGATTTTGCCCTAAAATAATATGTACCTTTTTTAATGCTAAGTTTTAGCTGTGACGGCGTTTGCACTGTAGCTGTAACTTCCGTTTCCGATGCCTCACTTGTGTCGTTCTGTGCGGTTATTGCAAGCTCATCTGTAGCGGCATTTTTGTCAAAGCCCGTTATTCGGTCAAGTTGCTCTCCTATTATCAAGGAGTACATATTATTTTCAAGCGTAACGGCTTCCCATTCCGGGCTGTCTGCCGTGCCTGTGTCATCACCTTCCGGGACAAATGCCACTTCAAAGCTCTCTATGCCCGATACCGCCTCGGCACTTACACGTATTTCCAACTGCTGATTTGTCGGACCACCCGCGTAACTTCTTTTGTCACTGCCTTCAAGTATCTCTGCCTTTATAATCGGCTTGCATGTGTCCACGATATTGCGCTCTGCAGGAAAAAAACGATATTTTGTTTCATTGCCGGTTTTATCCGATACCGAAAGATATAAATCGCCGCTATATACATTATCTGGCAGCTTTATTGTATATTTAATACTTTCTCCATCATCACATCTGCTTATTGCCTCACTGATATTTACGCTGCTGTCAAGTCCCTTTATACAAATGTTCAAATCGTTTGTCCCACTGTCGTCCGAAATCTCAAAACAAAATTCTCCGTCACTGTATATATCCTCGCCATCTTTTCCGTGCGAAATGACAGTTTTCTCATTTATCAGCGTAACAAGCGGTGAAGATGTGTCGCTGTTTGTTTCCGCGCTTTCGTTGTTTTTTTCCGTCATTTGTATACTTGTATTCTCAACGGTGTTCTCTGTGCCCTGCGGTTTGACACTATTGTCAGTTTCCTCTGTGTCCTGTGTTTCCGTATTCTTATCAGTTTCTTCTTTTTCACGTGCTTTTGCGTTCTCGTCGCTATCTTCTGCTTCCTGTATTTCCGTATCCTTGTCGGTTTCTTCTTTTTCACGTGTTTCCGCGCTCTCGACGTTTTCTTTTGTCTGCTGCCCTTTGATATCTTCTTCGGCCGCCACTATATTATAACTCTGAAATGATGCCTCTAATATCAGCACTGCTAAAACCAGTAAATAACAAATCCTTTTTTTCATAAATACTCCTTCAATTTTCTCAAACCCTCAGCGTTCGGGAAGAACTGCCGTCATCTCCATTGCCATTCCAAGCAATCCACGTACCTTTTCAATTTCCTCCAAAACTACTCCCGCCGCTTTTTCCTCCATATCAGCCATGTCCCCCTTTATGCCGTCAAACAGTTGGTTGATTTCTGACCTTGTGACGCCGCCTTCAAGCAAAATTCCGGCGTATTCAGCCGCGCTGCGCGCTATCTCCCCATACAGCCGCAGCGTTATCATATCCCTGTCAGGCTCAGCGTCGTTTATCTTTTTCAACTCTAAAAGACTATTCCAATATTTTAAACATTCCTCCTTGTCCTGTCCGGCTGCCGCCGAAAGCGCAATGCGTTTGCGAAAGCTCCCCATCTGCGCATAAAGCCTGCTGCGTTTCAGTTCTACAGCCTTTTCTTCATAATATTTGTAATGTTCTTGCGCCTTTTCGTACCAACCTGCCGCATTCATCCACCGGCTTTCCTCATGTTCGTAATAAAACCAATACGCATTCCCCACGGAATAACAAAAATCCGCATATTTTACAGGATTTTCTTCTTCAAATCTGTCTAAACTGTCGCCCGATTTAATAATCAAATTAACAAGAACAGCCTCCTCCGTGTCAGTAAATACCCCATCACTCACAAAGTTGTCAGCCAGCTTGCAATATGCAGTTTCCCTTTCGGCATCGGTATCTATCGCTTTCATGTAATATTCTGCCTTTGTGTCAAAATCCGTTGCCTTGTCCGCTACGCTTACAAGATATTCATATTCATTTTGCTGCTCACTATTTGCCGTAATTCCCGTCGCAAGCGAAAGTGCAAGCGATACTGCCGCCATCAAAATATTGGCACAAAATATCTGCATTTTTTTCTTATATCTTTGCACTGCTTTTTTCTCCAGTTCCTTGTAATGCTCCAGAGCATAAAGCAGTTCATCAACGGATTGATAACGCTTTTGGGGGTTAGGCTGCGTGCACCTGATTATAATGCGCTCAAGTCCGTCAGACAGATTGGGATTAAATTTCGTAATAGGATACAGTTCATACGGTGGCATCGATGGATTATGGCCTGTCAGCAGATGATACATCGTCGTACCAAAGCTGTATATATCCGTGCGTGCATCAGTCTGCCCAATGCCGCCCATAAGTTCAGGCGCCGCATATCCCTGCGTACCAAGATATGTGGTATCGGCAAGGCTTTTTTCCTTGTACTCCCTTGCTGTCCCAAAATCAATCAGCACGAGCCTGTTGTCCGGACATAGCATAATATTTGAGGGTTTCATATCACGATAGATAACCGGAGGATTTAGGCCATGCAAATATCGCAATATCTCACAAAGTTGTATCGCCCATTCGACAACAACTGCCTGCGGCCGTGCTCCCTGCTTGTCAAGCACTTCCTTTAGGGTTATTCCTTCAATGTAGTCCATCACTATGAGAAAGTTTTCCTCATAATCAACTACATCTATTATGCTGGGGAGCCCTTTATGTGAAAGCCTTGTAAGTATTTTCTTTTCTCTGATAAGACTTTGACGCATTACAGCAAACTCTGTCTGCGCGTCACGGCGCACTTCTTTTATCGCCCATAGTTTATTTGCCCTCTCGTTGACAGCAAGATATACAGTGCTCATACCGCCGTGACCTATGACATTAAGTATTTTGTACTTATTGTCAATGACGGTTCCGATTTTTAACATTACGTTTGTTTAGTTGCCTTTCTTTAAAATAAATGTTATGCGAATAAATTCAAGCCGTCTTTTAAGGTGGAAATTTTTCCGAATGGATTACTTGATTTTGTAGACGCATTTTGAATATTATCATAAATGCTTTTAGCTGTCAAGCAAATATGAAGAAATGTCCTTCAAGTGTCGAAATATGGCACAAACTGTCATTTTTAGGCAGCGGACACGCAGACCGCTGCCACATAAAAACACGTCAAGCCCGCGTGCGTATGCGAAGATGATTGACTATTTTGCCGCAAGCTTTTTACTTACCATATCTAATATGGGCTGTCTGTCCTTGTCGGGTATGCCGATTGCGTTCATAGCTTCTTCCGCGCTTAATTTCAGTGATTTCATCATATTAAGCACGGCCTCTACCCATGTTGATTTTGTTGCCTGTTCATATGCCTGTTCATATGCCTGTTCCCTAATTCCTTCACCTAAATTACACATAATATTCGCCTCCTCGCTTATTGATGCTGACATCGGAATATTAAAATCCCTTTCAAGTATTTCCTTCTTTTTATTTGGTTTCGTGTCTGACGACAGCAATATGTCCAACAGCTTTAGTATCGGCTTATCCTCCGCATTCTTGGCATTTCCTAAGCCCAGCATGATTATAGTAAGTAAATCGTAGCTGCTTTCCTTCTCTTTATATGTGCCAATAACATTTTGCTCTGAAATGCTATACTTAGTAATAGTATTCGCCCTGTCCTCATCTGTATTCATCAATATCCAGATTGAGTATACCTTGCGTATTTTTTCGTAGTGACTTTTTGTGAAAATTTTATTTTTCTGAGCTGATATCATGCGGCTTACATAATATATTGCCCATTTGATAAGGCTGTGTCAATTATGCCTGATATTTTATTATGCACTTGGTGTCCTCCGTTTTTCTGTGTTTTGCTAGTTTTATAATACCTTAAAATGCAATGCCTTGCAACAGCTATTTAGTCCTATCTCCTTTCTGCGCTGACGCTGTAAATGTCTATAACACAAAAACGCATAGATTTTATTCTATACGCTTTGATAATATGTTTCTGTTTTAATTGTAACTGCGCACGACATTATCTTGTTGCGCTTCACGCAAATCAAACTCATCTTCTTGTGCGTTGTCCATATGCAGTGTGGCTTGGCATCATATATTAATTTGCTTCTTCAGCCAAAGTCAAATATTTGCGATTCTGTGATTTGTCCACCATCATTAATGTATGCAAAATGAGTAAAGTCCTCATCCACAAGCAATAAACATGAGCTAAAAAATTCCCATTCATCATAATCGTTTATGATATCATGATACTTTCCATATATATAAATCTTCAACAATGCATGTGAACCCATCAAAAAACATAAGTAAACATTCCCATGAAAATGAGCGCAATTTTCTTTAATATACAGTTGACCTGGGCTTAAAAAATTAAGTTTGGAGATAAAACTTTGAATCTTTATTTCTTCAACTTCATCAGCAAATCTATATTTTTGAGAAAAATGTACTACATTTTGAATGATGTTTTCCTTTTCATGCTGGATTTCAGCCTTTTCCTGTTTTATCCCGAGCTGCAGTTTCTTCTGTTCTAAAAGTGTTTTCATATCATTATCCATAGACATAATCTCATAACTTCAGATTTTTTCACTCCATTTTTCCTATCACATTTGTGTCAAAGTCTGTCACTTCATTGCACAATTTGAGTTTTTCAATTTTAATATGATTAGGATCTAATCTATTACCACTTAATAAGAATAAATATACTTCTCCATTTTCAAGCATAAATTTTCCTTTCAAAAAGTCATAGTATTCTGAAGAATAGCATACTTCTATATTATTATTAAATAAAATTTCTACTTTGTTTTCACCAATTTTTGCTAAATAGCCATTTATTGCTTCAAAATCGTGATACTGCTCTTTTTCAAAATTCTGAAGAATATTTATATTTTGCTTGTAATCGACTAAACTGTAGTTCGAATCAGAAAATTGTATGAATGCCTCTTTTTCCAAGCCACATACCTTGTAAATTTTTACCCCGCTTAATTTATCATAATCTTCTCTGATATTCTGACACTCCATATCATTCGAATCCACTTTAACAAGAACTCCCTTATTCAAATCCACTTTAATAAAATGACCTTGATAATCTGATAAAATCAAATTTTCTTGATTCCAATCATATATCGTAGAAAATAAATAGTTGTCAAATTCTGTTAATGGAATTATTTTTTTCACGCGTAACTCTATATTAACATAAATGAAACAACCATTATCAGGACAAAACAGTAAAATTTTATTGTCATTTTTGAACGAAGCATATATAGTCAATTCTTCAATTAATTCTATTTTTTCAATTAATCTAAGTTCGCTGTCAAAAATAATTAGTCCTTTGTAATTATCATTTACTACTATCATGTTATTTACAATTTCCATAAAATACGCATCGTTATTTAACAATTCCACATTCTTTACTTCCATCACAGCAATAATTACCATCCTTTGCTAATTGCCGCCAAAAACAATTTTCATTAACTTTTTTCATTCAGTCAGACATCTCTACAGACTGACAGCGTACCGTCATACCCAAAAAGGACACCCGCGCAAACAAGTGTCCTTTTTATTTTTGTTTTTGTATTTTTGTTTTGCCCAAAACTACTTGCTAAAAGCCCTCTAATCTGTCTATAAATGCCTTTGGCATCAAATCACTTCAAAATTATTTCCCCAAAAATTCCTTAACCTGCTCATAAACGCCCTTGGCATCAAGCCTGTACTTTTCCACAAGCGCAGCCGCAGAGCCAGACTCGCCAAACACGTCCTGCATGCCAATCTTGTACACAGGCACGGGATAATGCTTGCAGAGCGCGTCGCATACAGCGCTTCCAAGCCCGCCGATAACAGAATGCTCCTCCGCCGTCACTACCTTGCCCGTCTTTTTCGCAGAATTAACAATAATCTCCTCATCAAGCGGCTTAATCGTACAAATATTGATAACCTCCGCACTCACGCCCTGCTCCTCAAGCAGCTTAGCCGCGCCGAGCGCCGAATCAACACATATGCCCGTCGCCACGATAGTAACATCAGTACCCTCTTTTACCACAGTGCCCTTGCCAATCTCAAACTTGTAATCAGGTCTGTCATTAATCACAGGCACAGCCGCGCGCCCGAAACGTATGTACACAGGTCCTACATACTCGACAGCCGCCCTGACCGCCGCACGCGCTTCGACATCATCAGCCGGACACATAACCACCATGCCAGGAATAGTCCTCATCAGCGCGATATCCTCATTACACTGGTGAGAAGCGCCGTCTTCTCCCACAGTAATACCCGCGTGCGTAGCGCCGATCTTTACATTGAGGTGCGGATAGCCGATAGAGTTTCTCACCTGCTCAAATGCGCGCCCCGCCGCAAACATCGCAAACGAGCTCATAAACGGAATCTTGCCCGAAAGCGAAAGCCCCGCCGCGATTCCCGTCATATTGCACTCCGCGATACCACAGTCAATATGCCTGTCCGGAAACGCCTTTCTGAACATTCCCGTCTTTGTAGCCGCCGCAAGGTCCGCGTCAAGCACTACAAGATTGGGATTTTCCTTACCTATCTCAACAAGAGCATTGCCATAGCTCTCCCTGGTCGCGATCTTCTTTACTTCTGACATAATTCTTCACCTATCCTCTCCAAATCAGCCATAGCCACAGCGTACTCCTCATCATTCGGCGCCTTGCCGTGCCAGTCTATGCTGCCCTCCATAAACGAAACGCCCTTGCCCTTTAAAGAATGGGCGATTATCGCCGTAGGCATTCCCTTAGTCGCCCTTGCCTCCTTAAACGCCGCGCGTATCTGGTCGAAATCATGCGCATTAGCAAGATTTATTACATGGAAATTAAATGCCTCAAACTTCTTGTCAATCGGATTAGGCGAGCATACATCATCAATGCTGCCATCAATCTGCAGTCCGTTGTTGTCCACTATCACGCACAGATTATCGAGCTTTCTATGTCCCGCAAACATTGAGGCCTCCCAAACCTGACCCTCCTCAAGCTCTCCGTCACCAAGCAGCGTATACACGCGATAATCGGCATTAGAAAGCTTCGCGCCAAGCGCCATTCCGCACGCCACAGAAATACCCTGTCCAAGCGAACCCGATGACATATCCACCCCTGGAACGCTCTGCATACAAGGATGTCCCTGCAAATACGAGCCAAGCTTTCTAAGAGTCTTTAAATCCTCCACAGGAAAATACCCGCGGTTTGCAAGCGCCGAATAAAGCCCCGGCGCCGTATGGCCTTTAGACAGCACAAACCTGTCCCTGTCCTCTTTCTTTGGATTTTTCGGGTCAATATTCATCTCCTCGAAGTAGAGAAATGTAAAAATATCCGCCGCCGACAGCGAGCCGCCCGGATGTCCCGCTTTCGCGGCATGCACGCCCGTCACGATACCTTTACGAACTTCATTTGCCATTTTTTGAAGCTCTAAATTTGTCATTGCGTTTTCCTCCGTTCTTATATTTTTATAAAATAATTTACCACATAACATTAAATGCGTATACGCAAAACTTGGTTATTTCTGCCCGATAATTGCTAATTTTCAATTTTATTTCCATAATAAGCATTAGCCCCATGCTTTCTGAAATAATGCTTATCCTGAATACGCTGCGGCGCAGGTTCCACATCGGGCTTTAGCTGCTCCGTGAAAAGCGCCATCTTTGCGACTTCCTCAAGCACCACGGCATTATGCACAGCCTCTTTAGCATCTTTACCCCACGCAAACGGACCATGGTTTTTGCAAAGCACGGCGGGCACAGCCATAGGGTCCTTGTCCTTAAACGTTTCTATAATGATAGTACCCGTATTCTTCTCATACCCCTCGTCCATCTCCTCCTTAGTAAGCACCCGCGCGCATGGAATTTCACCATACATATAGTCAGCGTGTGTCGTACCATAACATGGAATACTCCTCCCTGCCTGCGCCCAGCTCGTCGCATATGTAGAATGCGTATGCACTATGCCACCAATCTCAGGAAAAGCCTTATAAAGTTCCAAGTGCGTAGCCGTATCAGACGACGGATTATACTTCCCCTCAACCTTATTCCCGTTCAAATCCATAACCACCATATCCTCGGGCTTCAAAAGGTCATAATCAACGCCGCTCGGTTTGATAACAAACAACCCGCTCTCCCTGTCAATAGCGCTCACATTCCCCCAAGTAAAAGTGACAAGCCCATATCTTGGCAAATCCATATTAGCCTCATAAACCTTTTTCTTTAATTCCTCAAGCATTTTTCCCACATTTCCTTTCACTTTATATTACCAGTCCTATCTCATCGAATCTACCGCCGCACGCTCAATTGCAAGTCCTTTCCTATACCTCTCGATAAACTTCTCAAATCCGGCCACGTCTTTTTCGTCAGGCTCTACCCGTGACGACTCCTCGCCCGCAAACACCTTGCTGTTCAGATAATCCCCAAGTGACTCGCCGGCTTCTTTTTCTTTCATATAATTTGCAAGCACAGCAATGCCCCACGCACCGCCCTCGCCCGCAGTCTTCATCACGGACACGGGCACATTCACAGCCGCAGCAACAACTCTCTGCCCTACGCCCTCGGTCTTAAACAATCCGCCATGCCCCAGCAGCTCGTCAAGCGTCACTTTCTCCTCCTTGAAAAGAATATCCATTCCAATCTTAATCGCCCCGAGCGCCGTAAACAAATTCGCCCTCATAAAATTCGCCAGATTAAATTTCGCATCCGGCATACGCACAAACAACGGTCTGCCCTCCTCAAAGCCTGTCACATGCTCGCCCGAAAAATACCCATACGATAAAAGCCCTCCGCAGTCAGCGTCACCCTCAAGCGCTTTCCTGTAAAGCGTGCCATAAAGCTCGTTCATATCAGCCTTATGCCCCATCTCCTCATAAAATTCCTTAAAAATATTCACCCAGGCATTCAAATCCGAAGTACAATTGTTGCAATGCACCATAGCCACAAGGCTGCCGTCAGGCGTCGTCACAAGGTCAAGCTCGTCATACGCCTTTGACAAGTCTTTCTCCAACACAGCCATAGCAAACACTGACGTGCCCGCCGAAATATTGCCCGTGCGTTTCGCCACGCTGTTTGTCGCAGTCATGCCCGTACCCGCATCACCCTCCGGCGGGCACATAGGTATTCCTGCCTGCAGTGTGCCGGACACGTCAAGGAGCTTTGCACCTTCCGCTGTAAGCTCGCCCGCGCTCTCTCCTGCCAAAAGCACTTTTGGCATAATCTCAGCCAATTTCCAGCCATAGCCTTTATCTTTTATCAGCTCATCAAACTGGGATATCATTCTCGCGTTGAAATCTTTCTTTTCTATATCTATAGGGAACATTCCCGATGCCTCGCCTATGCCAAGCACCTTTTCCCCGCTAAGCTTCCAATGTATGTAGCCCGCAAGCGTCGTAAAATATGCTATGTCCTTTACGTGCTCCTCGCCATTCAAAATCGCCTGATACAAATGCGCAATACTCCACCTCTGCGGAATATGATACTCAAACAGCTTAGTCAACTCCTCGCTCGCCTGCTGCGTGATAGTATTCCTCCAAGTCCTAAACGGCACCAAAAGCTCGCCATTATTGTCAAACGCCATATATCCATGCATCATCGCGCTAAAGCCAATCGCACTAAGCGTCTTAATCTCCGCGCCATATTGCTTCTTCACATTTGCCGCCAAATCCTGATAGCACGCCTGCAAGCCGCCCCATATGGCATCAAGGCTGTAAGTCCAGATGTTGTTTACAAGCTGGTTCTCCCAGTCATGTATGCCGACAGCAATCACCTCATGCTTTTTGTCAATCAGCACAGCCTTTATGCGCGTAGAGCCAAACTCTATGCCAAGCACAGCCTCGCCTTTTTCAATAACGTTCCTTGCGTCGTTCCCCATAAAATACCTCCATTCCCATTAAAAATATCCTTATGTTTCCAAGTTAAAACATTCTACATTTAATATATCATACCATTTGTCCAATCACAACAAAAAAGTATGCGGATATTTTCAACTTCTTCCAATCTTTCGTATTTGCTTTCTTGAATCAAATCATCAATTACTACCAGAATATATTTTCTCCATTTACGGACAGTTGAGAATTTATCCCTTGTGCCAATTTTTAGATATATGCCAATCAATATTAAAAAAAATATTCTTATCAACGAATTCGTTAAAATATTGCCTGTTTCGGGTATAAAGCCATATATAACATTAAAGGCTGTAATAACGAAAGTTAATATGGCAACCAGAAGACCATATATTGAATGCTATCATCTTCTTGTGCCTCTGCTTTAATCATAAGATGCTCATCTATACTGCCTTTGTATTTAGCAATCAGCTGCTTTCTTACATAATCAATCTTGTTCATATTTAGTTGATTATTTGAAAGTTCGTCACAAAAATCCTCAAATTCATTTTTTTAGCCATAATAAGCCCTCCTTAATACAATAATTGTTATTAATCAAATTATACAATCATAATTATCAATCTTCAATTCTGCATTAAAAAAGTATATTAACGAAATAAGATTGGCGGAAAATGATGCTGCCGCTTACCCGAAAAAATGCTCCTCCAGCATCAGACACCAGCAGTGGTAGATTGGC
>CANQHZ010000012.1 GCA_947623805.1 uncultured Lachnospiraceae bacterium
GCCGAGAAACACAATCATGAACACAAAGAAAAAGTAGATAAGCTCGCTGATTACGACAAATCGGTTCGCCCGCTTTATCTGCTCCTTCTTATCCGCATAAATGTACTTACTTTTCGTTTCCATAACAAATGCATCTCCTTTTTAGGAAAATTTTACTGAATTTATTTTACCACAACATTCGTCATAATGCCATATTTTCTATCAAATAATCTTATTTTTTAACCACTTTCCACTAAGGAAACGGCTTACAAAAATAACCGCCCTTATTGTCCAGTCGGCAAACATTCCAATCCACACAGCCATAGGTCCGAAATGGTACACCCTCACGAGGAAAATGCACAGCGCCACCCTGCACAGCCACATGGTAAGCGTCGATACAATCATTGAAAAGCGCACGTCGCCCGCCGCCCTCAATCCGTAAGCTATCACGAATGAGCCAACCCACACAAGCGGCTTTACCACGGTAATCGCCTTTACCATCTCAAAGCACATAGCCGCGGATTCGCTCTCCATTCCCGCAAGCCACGTCACAGGCTTGGTTATCGCAAGCACAAAAAGGCACGACGCAAGTATTCCTACCCATGCCACACCCGTAAGCTTCACAATATAATACTTTGCCTCCTCGCGGCGGTCCGCGCCGATGCACTGTCCCACCACGGTCATAAGCCCTATGCCTACGCCGATGCCGAAAATCCCGTTCACATTCTCAAAAATATTAGTCATAGCCTGCGCCGCTATCGCAGTAGTCCCCATAGTGGAAACCGTTGACTGTATCGCAAGCTTTCCAAACTGAAACATAGAATTTTCCACGCCCGCGGGAATGCCTATCGCCATTATCTTCACTATCAGCGGCATATCGGGGCGGATTTTGAGATAATCCCTTATGACAATCACCTGACGGGGCTTCCTCAGACAGTAAAAAATCACAGCCATGCAGAAAATCCTTGATATAAGCGTAGAAAGCGCCGCCCCCGCCACGCCCCATTTAAAGACGTATATAAACACAGCGTTTCCCATAATGTTAAGCACATTTGACACCACGGAAACCTTCATAGGGAATTTTGAATTGCCGCCCGCGCGGTAAAACGCCGCACCAGCGTTAAACAGCGCAAGGAAAGGATATGAAATCACTGTTATAAGGAAATAAATAAGCGAATTCTGCATAACCGCTGGCTCGACCTTGCCGAAAATAAAGCTTAGCAAATGCTCCCTGCCCGCCAGACAAATCACCATCAAAGCCAGAGAAATGACAGACACGGCAAGCACCACCTGACGCGCCGCGTTGTTGCTGTCCTTTTTGTTGCCGCTGCCAAGATACTGCGAGCAGACGATAGACGCGCCCGCCGCCATCGCCGAAAACATCTGGATAACAAGATTGTTAAACGAATCGACGAGCGACACGGCTGATATCGCCTCACTCCCCACAGTAGACACCATCATCGTGTCCACCATGCCCATAAATGAATTTAAAAGCTGCTCCACTATAATCGGCGCAAGCAAAAGGAACAGCGCCCTGTTATCAAAAAGAACGTTGTCCCAGTCAATTTTTTTCCTGTCGTAAAGCTTCATAATCCACGCGCCCCGCTATTCTGTCCTGTTTGCCTTTTTTTCCTGTTTTTCTGCATACATAATTTCATCTGCCATGCTGATGTACTCATCAAGCGTCTTGTCTGTAGACATATCCGTGACCACAGCGCCCGCACTGAATGACAGCTCAAACGGGAAATGCTTTTCCTTTGCCACATCTTCTATCTCTTTTCGCATTCTGCCGACAAGCGCCTTATACTCGCTGTCACTCATCATGTCACAGATAATGACAAACTCATCACCGCCCGTTCTTATAGGCAGCGAACTTTTTTTGCAATTGTGCAGTATCGCCGACGCAATCGCGCGTATCGCATAATCCCCGTACTCATGTCCGAAATTGTCATTTATATACTTTAATCTGTCCATATCGACGAACATAATCAACAGATTTTCGCCCTTGTCTTTCTTGTCAGCAAAGAGCTTGCACGCAATCTGCTGATAGCCCATACGATTGTAAAGCCCTGTCATTGAATCTTTGACGTTCATATCGGCAAGCTTTTTATTCATATATTCAAGCTTTTCCTTTTCGTGGAGGTTTTCCATCGCCGAAGTCAACACATTCAATACCTTAAAAAGATATTGCTTTTCCATGAGATATATTGCGTTTCGTATAACCAGATACCCCACAGTATGATTTCTGAAATGAATAGGCATAAACAAAAAGTCCGTGCCTTTCTTGTCAGAATCAAACATCGGGAAAAGGCCCGTTACCGTATGTTTTCCCTCTGAAAAACCTTGATTTGATTCATATGCAAACTCGACAATCATCTTGTCGGGATAACCTTTTACGCAAAATCTGTTGTCGTCAATTATACTGCTGTTGTAAAAATCAAATTCCTTTTTATAATCATTTATATGGTCGTCAAGCACAAGATACATGGCGTCACATTTAAACGCAGGCAGACATTCCACCAGACACATTGAGATATCCTTTATGGATTTGCAGTTCAAAAGCTCATAATCGAGCGCAAGCACCTGCTCCTCAAAGTTTGTGGTCTCAATCTCGTACATTATCTGCCCTTTTGAGTGTCCGGTCTGGTCAACGTCCACACCACCCGAACATCCGCAGCTATCCCAATATATATATGTGGACTCGGTATAATTAAAACGCTCAACCTTTTCGCCGTTCCATATCCTGATGAGCAAATCGGCGCTAAGATACCCCACATCTTCGCGAATATGCCCCACAGTCGATATCCTGGGCTGATAATAGCTTGCCTTGTCAAAGTTATCAAAACCGGTAACGCGAAAATCTTCGGGCACCTTATAACCCCTATCGCTTGCCGCCTCCAGCACTCCTACGGCAATATTATCATTTGCGCAGATTACGGCATCGGGCAGACTCTCTCCCCTGTCAAGCCGCTCCAGCATATGCGTCAGGCCCTTGTATCCGCAGGCAAATTCATACGAATCAAAGAAAAAATCATCTTCGCTATGAGAAAGTCCATGTTTATCAAGAAAATCAACGAGTGCGCGCACTCTAACCGAATTTTCATAATTTTCGCGCGGTCCCATGATAAACCAAAAACGCCTGCAATTGTGCATCGTATAGAGATGCTCTATCACATTAGTCATTGCCGTGTAATTGTCAATACCGACATAGTAAAAATCAGGCAACTCACTCGATATCGAAATCGCCGGTTTGCCCGTCGCCCTCACCATCTGCGCAAGCTCTCCGACCACTTCCGGATAACGTATGTTATTCAAATCCACGATAATTCCGTCAAAATCATTGAAATCGGGAAGACGGTAAATATTGTATTCTCCAATATTGTAATCCGTATCCAGGCTCCAATCCCCTGAGCTGCTAAAAATATAGAGATTTATATCCTCGTTGCTTTCCTTTATTCTTTGAAGTATCCCTGACGGCCACGCGTATGTAAAAAAGCGTTTCCAGCCATCCATTACCAAAGCTATCTTCTTCATCAGCACAACTCCTGACTAATTTTCAATGCATTATCTCAATTACCGGATTATATTGTCAAAACAAAACACCAGATTAATTGTAGCATTTTCATGGCAAATTATCAACTATGTTAATTATATCGGACGGCTTTTGGGCAAAAATTTTCGCCCCATGATTTATCAAAAACTCCTTATCCCTAAAGCCCCACAACACGCTGATGCACAAAAGCCCTGAGTTTTTCGCCGTCATCAAGTCTACGTCCGAATCCCCCACATACACGGCGCGCTCCCGTGAACTGCCAAGCGTCTCAAGCGCAAGAAGTACACTGTCAGCCTCCGGCTTTCTTCTTATACCCTCGCGGTCGCCGACCGCCACGCCTACCGCACTGAAATATTTTTCCTTTAACTCCTGCACTGCGCTATCCACCTTATTTGATACAATAGCAAGCAAATAGCCTTTCGCCTTTAGCGCCTCCAAAAGCTCGCATACACCGTCATACGCTCTTGTCTTGTCATTGCAATGTACGGCATAATGCTCCTTAAATGCCGAAAATGCCTCCTCAAACCGCGGGTTCTTTTCACCCTCCGGCACTGCCCTTGTCATCAGCACTTTGATACCGTTGCCTACAAAGCCTTTTATCTCTGATATCGTGCGTGTCGGCATCTGGTAGCGTTCAAGCGCATAATTAACCGAATTGGTTAAATCCTCCAATGTGTCGAGCAGCGTTCCGTCCAAATCAAATATTATCGTGTCGATTTTTCCCATTTATTTTCCCCCTACAACAACAGCCGAAAAAGCCAATCAAACTTTTTCGGCTGTAAGCTTTATCGTAACGATAGTTATTTAATGACTGTCACTTATATTCACTTACATCGTTAAACGTAGCCATCATTATCATGACATCCGACCGCCTGCCTACGAGTTTCACGGTTATGCGGTACCAGACGTCATCGCTTACTTCATATTCCATCGGCTCACAGAAGTCGCCCGCCGCAATCTTGGCAAAAGCCTCTTTCAGCATATCGTGTTCCGCCGCCATGCGGCGATTATGTTCCATTTCTCCGATATCTTTCTCAAAGGCAATTTCATTTTCATATTTACTGTTTGCCCTGAGCAGCTCAAGCTTATCCTTTCTGTACTCGTATATCGCGATGGGCACTTCAAGCATATCAAAGAAAATGCTGACATTCGAGCGCGTATTCCACAGCTCGCCGACTATCACGGCATTGTCGTCTTTGACATTCTTTGCCTCCATCTCCTCCTCGCGCGCGATAAACGCCTCGTAGTCCTCCACGGGCATAGGTCTCGCGTAATAAAAGCCCTGCGCGTACTCACAGCCGATACATTTGAGGAAATCAACCTGCTCGATTGTCTCCACGCCCTCCACTATTGACGGCAAATGCAGCCACTTAGCCATGCGGATTACGGAAGTAAGCACTTTCTCGCCCTTGCCGTTAAACTCCGTATCCTGCTGGAGAAACTTCATATCGACTTTCAGGTAATCAATCTCCATATCTTTCAGGACATTCAACGAAGAATAACCGCTGCCGAAATCGTCCATCATTATCTTGAAACCCAGTTTGTGGAGCTTGCTCATGCTGCGCATTACCAGGTCCTGGTCTTCCATAAACGCGCTTTCCGTGAGCTCCAGATTGAGCAAATGCGTCGGTATCCTAAATTCAGTCACAAGATTTTTGAGTATATCCACAAGATGCGGATTGTAAATATTTACCCGCGACACGTTCACTGAAATAGGATTTGGATTTTTGCCCTCGTCAAGCCATTTGCGCAGCAGCATACACACATGGCGCCACATATACTGGTCCAGCCTGCCTATAATGCCGTTGCGCTCATAAATAGGAATAAACTCGCCCGGCGAAATCATGCCACGCTCAGGGTGTTTCCACCGCACAAGCGCCTCCGCACCATACGAGCGGTCGGTCACGAGGTTAATCTTTGGCTGCAGATATACCTGAAACTGCTCCTCCTCCAACGCCTTGTTCACTTCGTTGATTATATACTGCTCCTGGCGCATATTCTCAATGAGGCTATCGTCATAATACGCTACATTTTCATCAAATTTACCCTTGCAGTTTTTCGCCGCAAGATTGGCCCTGTCGTACATCTCCGAGACATCTATGCTATAGTCATTTATGATGTAAACGCCGCATGAAACCTTTATGTTGTAGTCCTTATTCAATTTGCGCACGTTAATCTGCAGCGCCTTGGCAAGCAGCTCGATATTTTCCTCCTTGTAAGGCATACATACCGCAAAGATGTCGTTTTCAATCCTACCGTAAAGAAAATTGTCAAACGCCTTAGATATGCGGTCAAGCTCTCTTGCTATGCTGATAAGCACCTTGTCGCCTTCCCTGATGCCGTAAAAGTTGTTAATCATCTTGAAACGGTCTATATCAAAGCGCACAAAGGCAAACTTCTGGCTCTCTCCCAATTCGTCAAGCATCTGCCGCACTTCATTGTAAAATTTAAACTTTGTGTAAAGTCCTGTTACGACATCGCGCTCTGCTATAATCATGCGGCTTTTTTCGAGCGCGTTTTTAATTCTGAACTGCAAAAGGACAGGATTATAGGGTTTCATGACAAAATCCCACACTCCCGCCTCCAGGCATCTCTTTTCAGAGTATTCGTCCTCATTCGACGTAGCCACGATTACGGGAATATTGGCATACTCCTGATGCGTCCTAAACTCCTCCATAAACGAAAAACCGTCCATCACAGGCATAATCAGGTCAAGCACGATGAGCGCTATATCCTTTTTGCGGTCCGCCAAAAGCTCAAGCGCCTCCTTACCGTTTGAGGCCGAAACCACGTCAAATTCTACGGACAGTACATCTCTGAGCCTTGCTTTTATCATTTCCTCGTCATCGACTATCATTATAGTATTTTTTCTATCCATTGTCTTCACAGCTCCTTTGCACAAAACTGTTAAACCATACTGATTGATAATACTATAATTTTACATTCGTCTATAGGTAATTGTCAATATTATCTAATTTTTTTCTTGCTATTTTGTAATTTTCAGATTTTTTCACAAATATGCATGTTTAATAATTACTATACCGCCGTCATGTATCATTTTACGTGACATATTTCGCTACAGTTAACACTCTGTTAAATTCGCCAGGTGTTAAATTCGCCATATTTAAAAATTCCTACTTCTGTATAATAAAAAGAAGTTAGAGACTAACTCATCTAACTTCTATATATATACTTTGTTTTATTTTTTTGTTTTATTTATTTGTTTTATTTATTTGTTCATTTTGTTTCTATATTCTTATATATCTACTATAATAGTACATATTTAGAATTCATCTCAACTGTAAAACTTCTTCTTCCAGTTCCTTTATATCTTCTTGTGATAACTCGGGAAAGAATTCAGCTAATTCGTCAATACTCAATTTTCCTTTCTTTAACATAAGAGCAGCTTTTCCCCTAGCAGTCTCTATTGCAGCTTCCCTTGCCATATCCTGAGCATATATCTCCATTATGTGTTCATCATCAAATAAACTCGTCATAATCGTCACAACCTCCTTCTCCCTGCTTATAAGATACTCCCGTAAGACATTTCTATCCTTGCATATCCTGATTGTTTCTTTTATCATAAACTCTGTCAGCCCATGAAGTTTTCTCTGCTCATTAAAGACCTTGCAGAATATTATGTACTGGTTGATAATGTCCTCGCTGTCACTTTCATATATAACTTTTGCCTTTACCTCAATGTCTATATCCATTCCATTGAAAAATTCCTTAGAAAGTGAAACTACGTCAGGTTTGTTTCCTCTTTCACCTATATAAATAATGTATAACTCCGGCTTTGGCATCCTGACTGGTTTGCTCTTATATAAGCTCTGCCTTGTCCTGTCAAAATATTCGCGATAGCTCTGAGTTATATACTCCAGCATTCTGATTATGACATTTATTGTCCACGTTGCTTGGGCCTCCGCCAATATGAGCATTTTGTCCCCTCTCACCGTCAAACCTAAGTCATTGTACAGGTTTTCGGTCAGAACATTGTCTAGTGTCACAATATCCAATTCGTCCTCTGTTATGTCCTTGTCCTCCGGATGCAAAGCTTGATACAACCTTAGTAAATTTTTCTTGTCTTGAAACAAATCGACAAATACACTGTCTTTTGTATTGCGCTTTACTTTGATTTCTTCTGTCATTTAGTTCTCCCTTAGTATGCCTTACTTCGATAAATTTATTATATGCTCATTAAAGGACACTGTAAAGGGCTAATTTCTCTTTTTTATAGCTATGTATATCAACATTTTCATATACACAATATCCCCATAACTACAGCCTACCTTACAAATGGAAACATAAATACGTTCAACCCCAATTACCACCTTTCCCGCATCCACATTATAAAAAGAAATCAGCCGTGCAGGTACTGACCTCTTTCCAAATAATTTTTTTCATTTATATATGCATATCAGACAGTCTTTCATGCTCAGCAGCAGGCACAATATCTGCCGCTGCTGATGCACTAAACTCACTTCTATTCCTCTATTCCACAGAAACCACCTTATAATCCTGCTCCTCCACAGCTTTCGTAAGCTCCTCGTCCGAAATGTCTGAGCTGAGTGTCACCACAGCCGTACCTTTCTCATGACTTACCTCCGCAGACGAAACCTGCGCAAGCGCCTCCAAGCTCTTTTTCACCCTTGCCTCGCAGTGTCCGCACATCATTCCCTCGATTTTCATTGTCTTTGTCATTGTTTTTTCCTCCTTTTCCAGACCTGTCTCAATGGCCTGATTACTCATTATATTAATATTTTGTTTGCCAAAATCCGATTTTGACCCTTGTCTTGAATTTTTGCGCTTTTTATCCTTTGACGGATTGTGTATGTCCGTCAGATTAAGCCTCAACGCATTTGTCACGACGCAAAAGCTTGAAAGGCTCATAGCCGCCGCCGCAATCATAGGATTTAGCGCGCCGAACGCCGCAAGCGGTATTCCTATAGAATTGTAGAAAAACGCCCAAAACAGGTTCTGGTGTATATTTCTAAGCGTAGCCCTGCCAAGCCTTACTGCCGCTGGCACATCCGAAAGTCTGCTTTTCATAAGCACTATATCGGCGGCATCTATCGCAATGTCCGTCCCCGCGCCTATCGCTATGCCTATGTCCGCGCTTGTAAGGGCCGGTGCATCGTTTATACCGTCGCCGACCATCGCCGTGCTTTTGTTCTCTTTCAGTGAACGTATCACCTGCTCCTTGCCGTCAGGCAGCACTCCTGCAATGACCTCGTCAACGCCCGCCTGAGCGCCTATCGCCTTTGCCGTGCGCTCGTTATCGCCCGTGAGCATAGTCACATAAATTCCCATGTTCTGCAGTTGGCCTACCGCCTCACGACTGTCGTCCTTTATTGTGTCCGCTACCGCTATGATACCTGCAATTTTACCGCCCCTTGCAAAGAAAAGTGGTGTTTTTCCTTCATCTGCAAGTTCCTCTGCCCTTTTTTTGAGCGTTTCAGGAATTTTTTCCGTCATTTTTTCTATAAATGCAGCGTTTCCGCCATACAGTGCGTCGCCGCCGCACACAGCCGACAGTCCATTGCCTGCAAGCGCTTTGAAATCAGTCACTTCAAATGTATTTACCTCGTTTTCTCTTGCATAATCGGTCACAGCCTTCGCAAGCGGATGCTCGCTTTTTTGCTCAAGAGATGCCGCAAGTTCCAAAAGCCCACTTGCCGAAATTGCGTCCGTTTGTATAACATCTGTTATTTTTGGCTCGCCGCTGGTTATCGTGCCCGTCTTGTCAAGAGCTACCGCTCCCACCTTTCCTGCCATTTCAAGCGACACGGCCGTTTTGAACATAATGCCGTTTTTTGCGCCTATACCGCTGCCTACCATAATCGCTACAGGAGTGGCAAGCCCCAGCGCACATGGGCAGCTTATCACCAGCACAGATATACCCCTTGCAAGCGCATACCCTACGCTCTGCCCCGCCACAAGCCAAGCTATGACAGTGATAACCGCAATAGTGATAACCGTCGGCACAAATACGCCTGAAACCTTATCCGCTATCTTTGCTATCGGCGCTTTCGTCGCCGCGGCATCGCTTACAAGCTTGATAATCTGCGAAAGCGTGGTGTCTTCTCCTACTCTCGTCGCCTCGCACCTGATAAAGCCTGACTGGTTTACAGTAGCAGCCGAAACCTTGTCGCCCGCCGCCTTATCTACAGGAATGCTCTCGCCTGTCAGTGCCGCCTCGTCCACAGCGCTTGCGCCCTCAAGCACTATCCCGTCCACAGGAATACTCTCACCCGGTCTCACCACGAAAATATCGCCCTTGGCAACCTCCTCGATACCGACCGAAACCTCCTCGCCGTTCCTTATGACATTCGCCGTCTTTGGCGATATTTTCATAAGTCCCTTTAAAGCGTCCGTAGTCTTACCTTTTGAGCGCGCTTCAAGCATTTTGCCAACGGTTATCAGCGTCAGTATCATCGCCGCCGACTCAAAATAGAACTCATGCATATAGCTCATGACCGCCATTGCATCGCCCTTTAGCTGCGCATCCGTCATGGCAAAAAGCGCATACGTGCTGTACACAAACGCTGCGGACGAGCCAAGCGCCACAAGTGTATCCATATTTGGGGCTTTATGCCACAGGCTCTTAAACCCGCTGATGAAAAACTTTTGGTTTATCACCATTATAGCAATAGTGAGCAAAAGCTGTATCAACCCCATCGCAATATGGTTTTCCGCGATTGCCGTCGGGACAGGAAATCCCCACATCATATGCCCCATCGACAAATACATGAGCGCAGCCAGAAACACCAGCGAACAGCAAAGCCGTCGTCTCAATGCAGGCGTTTCCTTATCGGCAAGCATATCCTCCTGCGCCGCGCGCAATTCTTTTGCCTGCCCTTTTGGCGCTGTTTTTAAGCTTGCGCCGTAGCCCGCCTCCTCCACTGCTCTTATGACATCTAAGGGACTTGCCGTACCCTCGACGCCCATTGAATTTGTGAGAAGACTGACTGCGCATGAGCTCACGCCGTCAACCTTTGATACGGCTTTTTCTACCCGCGCGCTGCACGCCGCACAGCTCATGCCAGTAACATTATATTGCTCCATTTTTCCGTCACCTTTTTTCTATGCATTTTACACAACATTAACCCTGCTTAATGTCAAGAACCTTATAATCAAGCCTCTCCACTGCAAGCCTGATCGCATCGTCGGAAATCTCCCTGTCCATAAGCACCTCGCAATTCTTCTTTTTAAGATTTACTTTCGCGGCGGCGCCATCAATTCTGTTGATTGAACGCTCTATGCTGTTTTTGCAATTTTCACAGCGCATGCCCTCTATAGTAAGGACTTTTTTCGCCACGATTTCGCCTTCAAGCGTCTTTTCCTCCACTGCCACGCATCCGCCGCCACTGCAGCAGCCTCCCTCGCCTTTTGCATGCTTTACCGCGCCCCTTACGGCAAAAAATACAATTACCGCAAGTATCGCTATAATTATAATATTTCCCATTTCAAACCATCCATTCCCCTGCGCCTGCCTTTATGTTATTTCATAAGCTTCTGCAATGTGGCAAGCAGCTCGTCAACAGTTTCCTCTCTGCCCGCAATTATGTCCTGCGTGACACAGGTCTTTATGTGGTTTGACAAAAGTACGCGGTTAAAGCTGTTCAACGCGGCATTCGCCGCCGCCACCTGCACAAGAATGTCAATGCAGTACGCGTCATTCTCCACCATGCGCTTAATGCCTCGTATCTGCCCCTCAATGCGGCTCAGACGGTTAATCAAATCTCTGTACTCCTTTGGGTCGCGTTCCTTTGTCTTACCTGAACAGCAGCACTCCTCCTTTTCCGACGTGTCAGCTGCTCCACCAATCATATCCTTATTTTCCTCCATAGAATATCTCCTTTCCTTGCGACGTCACGCAGGAATCTACAGAGCTTCCCTTGCATCACAAAATTAAGACATTCCCAAGGTACTCTGCCGCCTGCACTTGCCGCCGCTATATTGTAATAGCAAGTATATACCCCTTATAGGTATTTGTCAATAGGGTAATGAAACTTTTTGTTATTTATATTTTAACAAATGACAGCAAAAAAAACATCAGCCATTCATAACACATGTTATCGTATGCTTTGGCTGATGCTTTTCTGCCTTAATTTAATTTATTTTATTTCAACAAACTGTCCGCAAGCGCCTCCATCTGCTCCACATTCTCAGCTTTCATAGCGGATTTTATCGTCACCATAGGCTCAACGATATTCAACTCTTTCAAGCCCTCCAGCATAGCTTTCATTGTCCTGCCCGCTGACGGCGCCCAAGTGCCGTTTTCAATAATGCCGATTGTGCGTTTCTGATAATTCTTCGCCTTTAGTTTATTCAAAAAGCTCTCCATCGCAGGAAATACCCCCGCATCATATGACGCCGACGCAAGCACCAGATGACTATATCGAAAAGCGTCCTCCACAGCCTCATGAATATCATCGCGGCAAAGGTCCGTAATCGCTACCTTTTTCGCGCCCTTTGCCTCCAGTATCTCTTTCATCTTCTCAGCCGCCTGCGCCGTATGTCCATGGATTGACGCATACGCGACAAGCACACCCTCGTCTTCCGGCTCATAGCTGCTCCAAACCTGATACTTACCTATATAAAAATCAAGATTTTCACTCAACACAGGCCCATGAAGCGGGCAGATAACATCAATCGCAAGCCCCGCCGCTTTCTTCAAAAGCATCTGAACCTGCATACCGTACTTCCCGCATATATTCATGTAGTATCTTCTCGCCTCGCACGTCCAGTCCTCATCAGCATCACGTGTACCAAATTTACCAAAACCATCAGCACTGAAAAGCACCCTGTCCTTCTGGTCATATGTCACCATAACCTCAGGCCAGTGAACCATAGGCGCCATAAAAAACTGCAGCGTATGCACCCCCAAAGAAAGCGTATCGCCCTCATTTACAGTCAATGACCTCCCCTCAATATCCACCTCATAAAACTGCTTTAACATAGTAAATGTCTTAGCATTACCCACAAGCGTCATCTCAGGGAAAAGCCCCATAAGCTCCATAATACTACCGCCATGGTCCGGCTCCATATGCTGTATGACAAGATAATCCACAACCCTGCCATTCAATGCCTCTTTCAAATTCTTAAGCCATTCATCTGTCACCCTCTTGTCCACAGTATCCATAACAACCGTTTTCTCATCAAGTATCACATACGAATTGTACGCCATACCCTTTTCCACCCGATACTGCCCCTCAAACAAAGTTATCTCCCTGTCATTCACACCCACATTAAAAATATCATTCGTCACTTTTTCCATATTACCATTACCCCTTTTCCTATACATTTTGTACATAAAACACTTACGCACTACCATTATACCAGCAAACCCCAAAAGCTACAACCCAAATATCACCAATAAAATCAAATTCCCGCGCAAGCGGGTCTGAATGGGGTGCATGACCCTGCTCGGACGCCCCCTGCCGCTTTCCCATCCCCCCTCTCACATTCCCTATTGCTTTTCTCCCCAAAAAGTGCCATAATCAAATTGATAATCACATCAAACAAATAAAACAGGAGAACCAAACCACTATGAAAAACTTAATCATTCCCAACAATTACCACTCTGCGCTAAACCTTCACGACACGCAGATAGCAATTAAAACAGTCAAAGACTTCTTTCAAAACCAACTCGCACAACACCTACACCTCGAGCGCGTATCCGCCCCGCTCTTTGTAGACCCCCTCTCAGGCCTAAACGACAACCTAAACGGCGTAGAGCGCCCCGTTTCTTTTGACATCAAAGAGCAAAACGGCAGACAGGCGGAAGTCGTCCAATCACTTGCCAAATGGAAACGCTACGCACTCAAAAAATACGGATTCACTCTCGGCGAGGGCATCTACACAGATATGAACGCCATACGCCGCGACGAGGAAACCGATAATATCCACTCAATATTCGTAGACCAATGGGATTGGGAAAAAATCATCGCCAAAGAAGCGCGCACTCTCGACACCCTAAAATCAACAGTAAAAGACGTATACAAATGCCTCAAAAACACTGAAAAATTTATGGCTATCCAATACGATTACATAGACGAACTGCTGCCCGACGATATCTTTTTCATAACCACTACAGAATTAGAGGAAATCTTCCCCGACTACACTCCAAAGGAGCGTGAATACTTTATCGCAAAAGCAAAAGGCGCGGCGTGTATTATGCAGATAGGCGATAAGCTCTCAGACGGCAAGCCTCACGACGGACGCGCCCCCGACTATGACGACTGGACGCTCAATTGTGATATAGTCGTGTACTATCCCGTACTGGACATCGCACTCGAGCTGTCCTCAATGGGAATACGCGTCGACAGAGAATCACTCATATCACAGCTTGAAAAATCAGGCTGCCCCGAGCGTGCCAAACTCCCCTACCAAAAAGCAATAATAGACGAGCAACTCCCCTACACCATAGGCGGTGGTATCGGACAATCACGCATATGCATGTTTTTCCTCAGAAAAGCGCATATCGGCGAAGTCCAGTCCTCAATATGGACCGAAGAAGATGCTGCTGAATGTGAGAGAAAAGGCATACAATTGCTGTAAAGCCCTCCTCCGCTGTCAGTCAAATACTCGCAGCATTTGCTAAATACCCGTGCGTGTACATCAGGGACTTAGCTCATTAAATTCTGAAATAAAATAAAACCCTTGCATACAACGTATAACCGTTATCTGCAAGGGTTTTTAATTTTTAATCACGAAAAAGCTTTTACTATTTCATCTGCGCCGCAACTTCCTCAGCAAAATTCTCCTGCTTCTTCTCAATGCCTTCGCCTGTCTCAAAACGTACAAATCTCTTGACAGAAAGTTTCGCAGAGTTATCTTTTGCTACCTTGTCAATATACTGCTTAACAGTCTGCTTGCCATCCTCAGCCTTGACATATACCTGCTCAACAAGACAAATCTCTTTAAGCTCTTTGTTAAGACGACCGTTTACAGCGCCATCTATAACCTTATCGGGCTTGCCCGCCATCTTAGGGTCATTCTTAATCTGCTCAGCGATAATCTCTCTCTCATGAGCCTTGTATTCCTCTGAAATCTCGTCAGGCGAAACATACTTCGGGCTTAACGCCGCAACCTGCATAGCAAGATTTACAAGCGCTTCCTTGATGTTGTCATTCACTACATCAGTATCAGCCTCTACGATAACACCGATTCTGCCGCCGCCATGCGTATATGAAACCACACAACCATTAGCAGCCGTAACCTTCTCAAATCTTCTGATAGTAAGGTTCTCGCCGATAACCGCAATCTTCTCAATCAAAGCTTCTTTTACAGTCTTAGATGTATCCTCATTCCACTGCTCCGCAAGGAATGCATCTATATCTGATGAAGATGTAGCAAGTGCCTGTTTAGCCACTGACGTAACAAACTTCTGAAACTCCTCGTTCTTTGCGACAAAGTCCGTCTCAGAGTTTACCTCTACTACCGCCGCCGTATTACCCTCTACAAGCACCTTGCAAAGACCCTCGGCCGCAATCCTGCCAGCTTTCTTCTCTGCCTTTGCCTGCCCGTTCTTTCTAAGGAACTCAACAGCCTCCTCCATATTGCCGTTTGTCTCGTTAAGAGCCTTCTTGCAGTCCATCATGCCTGCACCGGTCATCTCTCTCAGCTCTTTTACCATTGCTGCTGTGATAGCCATTATATTAAACCTCCTAATAATCCATATTTATAAAAAATTACTCTGCGATTTCCTCTGTTTCCTGCTCCATGTCCGCATCTTCTTCATCAGCCATAATCTCGCCCTGCTTAGCCTCAACTACAGCGTCAGCCATAGCGGAAACAATAAGCTTAACCGCTCTGATGGCATCGTCATTGCCAGGAATAACATAATCAAGTTCTTCGGGGTCGCAGTTTGTATCAGCGATGCCGATAAGAGGAATACCCAGCGTATGAGCTTCCTGTACGCATATTCTCTCTTTCTTGGGGTCTACTACAAATATAACATCGGGAATCTTTGTCATATTCTTGATACCGCCAAGGTTCTTTTCAAGCTTATCCCACTCTTTCTTAAGCTGGATAACCTCTTTCTTGGGAAGTACATCAAATGTACCGTCCTCTGACATTCTCTCAATCTCTCTAAGTCTTGCGATTCTGCTTCTGATAGTCTTGAAGTTGGTAAGCATACCGCCAAGCCATCTCTCGTTTACATAGAACATGCCGCAGCGCTCAGCCTCTGTGCGGACAGCATCCTGCGCCTGCTTCTTCGTACCTACGAAAAGAATCGTACCGCCGTTGGCTATAATGTCCGAAACTGCCCTGTAAGCCTCATCAACCTTTACTACAGACTTCTGCAGGTCAATAATGTAGATGCCGTTTCTCTCTGTGAAGATGTAAGGCGCCATCTTAGGGTTCCATCTTCTTGTCTGGTGTCCGAAATGAACACCTGCTTCCAATAACTGCTTCATTGAAATAACGCTCATATTTTACCTCCATTTTCCGCGGTCATGCCGCACTTCCGCCTGCTTCCTCCCTGCGGACTACCCGAGCGTAAAATGGGCATGGACCGCAAATCGACAAGCGTGAATTTTATTGTTACTGTTGCCAAATGCTGTAAACACACCGCAACATATGGATTTTAACACAAAAAAACCTATTTTTCAATAGGTTTTTTTTAAAATTTATTCCATTGCCGTCAACTTCTCCGCAATCTCCTGCCAGCTGTCATCCTCATATATCACCTTGGTCCCCTTATTTATCCGTTTATCATACCCATGCTGCATAAGATACGCGTCAAACTCCGACGCGCTGTCCACTATTCCGGCATTATAAAGCTTTCTCGACACTGTCCCCGAATCATCGCCTGCAGCTACCACTATCTCTATACTGTCTTTGTCATCCTCAGAGCCTACTATCACTACAGCCTCATCCTGCTCGTCACCAGCGGCATCTGCATCATTCACTTCCCCTAAGTCGTCATTGTCTACATCTTTTGCACTATCAGTATTATCTTTCCCGCTATTCGTATCCTGCACGTCATTTTCACTATCATTGTCATTTACTTCTAAGTCAATATTCTCATCATCATTTGCGCTTTGACTTTCCTCTGTTGATGTCTCATCACCTTCATTTTCTCTTACTATGACAGGCTCCTGCGACAAGCTTTCCGGCAAGGATGCTTCGTCTGACAAGCTCTCCGTCTCGGCGTCCGTCGAGGTCTCGTCACCTGCAAAAACCCAGTCTACCTCCTGCCGTTCGTAAGCCGCCCTGACCTGCTCTTTTACCGCCTCCACCTTATTGTGGTTGACGACGCTCATGATAACCCAAGTCACAAGAATGCCTATGCCCAGCCCGCGCAAATAAAATTTAAGCTTCATAATAAATCAGACTGCCCCCTTAAACAAATTGATGACAAGCTTAACCTCACCCACTCCAAGTCCAAGCTCCTTGGCTATGTCAACATTTGACATGCCCTCCTTGTGCAATCTAAGTATTCTGTCATTATTGTTTTCATTGCCATTGTCCGCACCTGTCGTATCTAAGCCTATGATACCGCCTGTATTAATACCGGTCTGCGGCTGCGTCTCTTTTTTTACAGGTCGTTCTACTCTCGGCGCCTGTTCTGCAAACGAATATACCTCCACCTGCCTCAAATCAGCGGGCTTTGCATCCACTACCTTTAGATTTTCGGGGCGGGTGCCAAGTGTCTGCAAATCTGCCGCACTCACGCGACCTGTATTGGAAACGCCTGAAGCAGACCTAATATCCGCCGACGGAATCACATCCGATGAAAGCACCTCCACGCTCTTTACCACAAGCGGTCTAAGCTCTCCCTGATTGTCTTTAAAGCTGTCCTGAATCTGCCTGTGCTGGTTTAGCAAAAGCGCCTGCCTGTCAAGCCTCGCGTCATTTGAATGATACATGGGAAGTTCCTGCTGCATAGGCAGGATAAGTCTTGCCATCTGCCTGCGGGCAAGCTCCTTTTCTCGTGCCGCCTTGTCCTGCGCCGCGCGCTCAAGCGCTATATCTCTTTGCTCTTTTTCCTTTGCCTCGGCATCTTCCTTTGCCTTGGCTGCCAGAGCAATCGCCGCTGCGTCTGCCGCCTCCTGTGCCTCCTTTGCAGTCTTATCGACGTGCTTTATCGTCTCCTTTAGATTGTTATGCTTGTCATTCAGCATATCATACAAAAACATAACCTCCTGATGCGCCTTATTTACATCAGAAAGCACCGTTTCAGAGTATTCACTTATAGCCATTATTTTTTCGTTTGAAATGCGCTCGCTGGCGCGTTCTGTCTTTTCCACGGCGTATTCAAGCGTCTCATCTATTACCTCTGAGACGCGCTCCTTTGCGTCCGAGAGCTCTTTGTCTATAATATCCTTTATAATATCCTCATCTATCTGTCTTGCTTCCTTATCTTCCTGAGATTTGCCTGAAATAAGAAAGCTCACGACAAAAGCGCCCGCTCCCAATATGAGCAGCACAATTTCAATCCAATTCATCAAATACCATATCCTTCCGATATTATGCCTTATATTTTCATATCAAAGCCACCCTCAGCCTTATTTACAACCTTGCCGTCGCTCTTTGCGTTTTTGCGCCGCCTGCCGCCGTCGCCGTAATAGCCGTTGTGCCCTTTTTCTTTTGCGTCAAAGCGCTCCTCCATGAGCTTCGACTGCTCTGACTGTATGACAGTCCTTGCTTTCTCCTGCTCTTTTTTTACTTCCTGGACATGGATGTTACCTTGGTCTACTACGCCCTTTTCCATCATTTTTGTCTGATTGTGCAGAATATTATCTGTCTGCTGAATAGAGCCATTTAACAATACCGGACTGATTGCCATACAGACACCTCCCTTTATTTTCTGTTATATGATAATATATTTTTTCCAAAAAGGCAATAGCCCCTACAAATTTGTAGAGGCTACATCCGCTCCTTTTTTAACCAGTCTACAATATGTATATTCGTTCTTTACTGTCATAACCGCTCCCGATATGCTTACATTCACGCCCTGGTACATCGTGCCCCTTACATCTATGTGCGCGTGGTCGTCGCCTTTCAAAAGGTTGTCAAGCTTTTCGATTTCCTTTAGCTCCTCCTGTATCTGTTTTTGTGACTCAGCAAGCGTCACCTGAAGCATTCTAGCGTTTTTTAGCTGCTCCTGCGAGAGTACCACTCCCGCTTTAAGCTTTCTGGCAGTTTCCTCAATTACCTTTCTCATCTGTGGTATTGCCTTTGATTTCTCGCCGACACTCTTTTGAAGCTCGGCAAACCTTTTTTTTGCTTCAGGGTCGCACCCCACTTCAATTATTGTGGATGCACCCATCGGAGAACCTGCGTTCTTGACGTTTACCGCCTTTTTGGCTACTACCTTGCCGCCCGTGATAAGACCTTTGCCCGCCTCAGCGTTTACATATGTGCCTGCCGTCACCTTGGCATTCAAAATCTGCTCCGCCTCGACAAAACCATCCGCTTCAACCTGCGCAGCGGATATAAACTTGGCTATAATATTGCCGCCTGCTTTCAGGCTGCCCTTATTTTGTCCATGCATGCCGCGCGCTATTATGATATTGCCGCCTGCTTCGATAACAGCGCCTTCGACAACACCGTTTACATATACATTGCCGTCCGTCTTTACGCTGAAATTCTCGCAGACATTTCCTTTTACGTCCACATCTCCGTGGTACTCGATATTTCCCGTCGCCGTGCTTACATTTTCAACATTGTATACATCTGAAACAAATATCGTACCGTCTACCAGCATTGCATGACCGTCTACCATGCTTATATATTTAAGCCCGTCCTCCGACAGCTCTATATTCCTGCCATGAGGAATTTTTATTGATTTTACCTCTCTTGCAGGCATAACCGTACCGAATACATCAATGCCGTTCTCGCCCTTTTCTTCAGGTATTATCTCCGCAAGCACCTGACCTTTCGTGCATTGATGAAGATTATTCAGCTTAAAAAAGTCTACGCTGCCATCCTCCCTTAACTCCGGACGCGCTGAATTGTCCGTGTCAAAATAATATGATATAAGCGCATCTCTGCCCGCCGTCGGGAGCTTGCCCCTCGCCACGACGACATCGGTACAGTAAACCTTGTTTTCAAGCAGCTTCTTAATCGCAGCCTCATCTATGCCCGCCCTGACTTTCGCCTTCTGAAGCATCTCCATTATATGTGCTTTGGTAATAGGCGCGCCGCCCGCGCTTGGTGGAAACAGCCGTAGTATTACCGACATTTTATCATACGAAATATCTACCGTACACTTCTCGTCAACCGGCGCAAGCTTCATAGGAGTTAAAAAAAGAGCAATCTCCTCCTCGCCTAAATCATGAAGTGCGGAGTTAATTGCCTTCGTGTCATAAGGAACGCCTATTCTGTCTAAGTATTCCTTCAATTCGCTTGCACGTATTTTTTCTCCCTCTCCAATCGGAGGGGACAGCAATACACTTACGCCCTTTTGATTAATCTGAATTTGAAAATACCCGTTCATTCAGAAATCCCCCTATTTTACTATATGTCTGTATTGGACTTGTTTCCCATCTATTGATGCAAAAGTCCCATATAACCGCCCATCTTAGTTTTCATCTTTTGAAGCGCCTTGGTATGCAGCTGCGACACGCGCGACTCTGTCACCTCAAGCACCTGACTTATCTCCTTTAATGTAAGCTCCTCGTAGTAATATAAAAGAATCACCTTTTTTTCTTTTTCGGTCAAAAGTTCAAGAGCCTCACCAAGCACCTGTTTAAGCTCACTTATCTCAACAACCCTTTCAGGCGCCTCGTAAGCTGCGCTCGTGCCGGAAGACTTATCCAATGAAATATCGTTTCCCTGCTCTATATACTCATTAAGAGAAATGACGTTTTCCGCTTTCGCCTGATTTTGCCACTCAAGGAACTCGTCATCAGTAATGCCTATATGCCTTGCGATTTCTTCATCAGTAGCTGGTCTGCCGTATTTTTGCTCCAGCTCTTTCATGGCGTTTTCAATCTGTCTCTGGCGCTGTCTTATGGTACGCGGAATCCAGTCCATTTTTCTTATCTGGTCGAGTATCGCTCCGCGTATACGCAAACTTGCATAAGTTTCAAATTTGACCTCCTTATTTATGTCAAACTTATCAATCGCGTCTATAAGCCCAAAAACGCCGGAACTCACCAAGTCCTCGTATTCAACATTATAGCCCAGATACATGCTGAGCCGCCCTGCAACTACCTTTACTAATGGTGCGTATTCAAGAATGAGCTTTTCCCTAAGCTCTGTCGTCTTCAGTCGGGCATAGTCCTCCCAAAGCCTTTTGCGCTCTGTATCGTTCATCTTGTTCCCCCATTTGAGTTATTGTGCAAAACCTTATTCGCTTTCATCGGAGTATTCATCGCCGTATTCCTGCAAATCCTCCTCCGAATATCCCTCGTCGCTATTGTTCTCCTTTGCTGCCATGCTCGCCTCAAAGCCCGCCGCAACAAACGCTCCCGCGTCAACCTCCTCGCCTTCTTCTTCGCCCTCGAGGGTCCTGACCTTTCCCGTCTCCTCATCATTAAATATTGACAAAGGAATAAAGTCACTGTAATCAATATCCTGAGTTATGATTCTCGGTCTTATGGCAGCATATATGTATCTGATGATATCTCCTATCACATAAAACACCAGAAGCACTATCAACAGTATCCAAAGCATATCCACAAGCTCAAAATTCCTTATATACATAATAATTGAAGCCACCGCTCCAGCAAACAGCATCAAAAACGGTGTTATAAGCTTTACCTTATTGCCCATTTTTAATTTCCCCTCAAATCGTCTTTTCAGGCTTTCCTGCGGAGCGAATAACCAGAGCCCCCGTCTCAGGATAAAAAATAATCGTGCGACCGTAATTGAGCCCCGTGTCTTCGGCCTTTAGAGGTATGCCAAGCTCTTTTAGTTTCTTTTTGCTTGCCTCTACATTCCTGTCTCCGACTCTAACCATATCCGATTTGTTCTGAAAAGCAAACATCTGCGCTCCTCCCGCTATTTTAGCCTCAAAGCGCGCCTTTTTGCCCCCCATCGCAATCATTTTCTTAACTAAATCATCTATACCCGTATCGGCAAACTTGGCTCTGTTTGTGTTGTTGGCTATCTGCGTGCTGTCAGGAAGCATTGCGTGCGCCATGCCGCCTATTTTTGTCACGGGGTCCCTTATACATATGCCAACGCAAGAACCAAGCCCCAAGGTAGTAAGCCCGTCGGGACTCTTGCAGACGTTAAGGTCTGCCATCCCTACTTTTACAATATTTGCCATACATTTCTTTCCTTCCATACAGATATACAGCTATATTGTCAATCCCAGCGCTCCCAGCATCTTCGCATATGATTCCAAATCCGGCATCAATATAAAATATCCATTCAAATCAACATCATCCGTGAACACTGTCTGGATTAACAAAATTTGGTCGCCCATAATGCCAAATTCAATCGCCGGCACGCTAAGAATGGCATTCAGCATGTCAACATTCAAATCAGGAATAGAAGGAAGCATTTTAAGGTTTGTAAGCTGCGCCAGAGAATTGAGATAAGCGCCCGTGATGATATTTCCTATCTCCTTTAAAGCGGAAATCTCCATCTCGGTAAAATCTCCTTCTGTAGCCGGCATACCCATAAGCTTTGACACAAGCGCCTTACCCGCGCTGCGTTCGAGCACAAACATAATGCTGCCGGTAATATCGCCCTCTACAGCCAGGTAAATGCCTATGACTATCTGCTCCTCGCCGCCCATAGCCTCTCCGACATCTTTAAAGTCGAGAAGCCTTACCTGCGGCACCTTCATATCCACCTTGCACTGAAGCATCTGGGCAAGCGCCGTCGTAGCGTTGCCTGCCCCGATGTTTCCAAGTTCTTTTAATACGTCATAATATTCTTTCGTCACTTTTTCAAAGCTAACATTTTCAGCCATCAATCAACCTAAACCTTTCTCTTGGCTTTAAGCATCCACGACATCAGACAATACTGCAGTAATGTCAAGCAACGATATAAGCTTGCCATCATATTTACCTACGCCGCTCAAAAACTTTGCCTTATCATCCTTATCATAGGATACCCTCTCAACATGTTCGTCATCAAGGGTGACAACTTCTTTAACCTCATCAACAAGCACGCCTATTGACTCATGCTGTTCGAGTTTTAAGATGATTATTCTTGTCTTTTTGGTTATCTCGTCTTCGGGAAGTCCCATTTTCAGCCTGAGACTTATAGTCGGAATTACCTCGCCGCGAAGATTGATAACACCCTTGATATATCCATATACCTTTGGTACACGCGTAATCTTCTGCATTCTTACGATATTAGAGATATATTTAATGTCAATACCGTACTGTTCATTGCCAAGCTGAGTAACTATATACTGGGTCGTATCCCTTTCTACAGGACGATTTAGGCTTTCATTGCGCTTTTGCTCGTCCATTACCTTTACTTCATCCATGTTTTATACCTGCCTTTCCATACAAATCAGATTAAATCAATGCGTTGGCATCTAAGATAAGAGCCACATCACCGTTACCTAAAATAGTAGCGCCGCTAATAATCTTCGGAACCTTAATATATTTGCCCATGGACTTAATTACGACCTCCTGCTGTCCGATAAGCTCATCCACTACCAAGCCCGCCTGCTTGTCGCCTTTCTTTACAATGATAACCGTAAGATTTTTGCTCTCATCAGCCGTTGACTCAATATCAAGCACCTTGTTAAGTCTGATAATAGGAATAACAGTGCCACGTATATGTATAACTTCTTTTGCCTGTACAAGCTTGATGTCGCTTGGTGAAACATCCTCTATAGTCTGAATAGAGCCAAGCGCTATAGCGTACTTCTCATCGCCGACAACTACCATCAATGCCTGTATAATGGCAAGCGTAAGCGGAAGTCTGATAATCCAAGATGAACCCTCGCCAAACTTATTCTTTACCTCTACCTCGCCGCTGAGCGACTCAATCTTTGACTTAACGACGTCAAGACCTACGCCTCGTCCTGATACGTCCGACACTTTCTTTGCGGTAGAGAAACTCGGCAGGAACAGAAGGTCAATGACTTCTTTTTCCGTCATGTTCTCCGCCTGCTCGGGAGTAATCGTGCCGCGCTCGATAGCTTTGTTCTTTACGGCCTCAATATTAACTCCGCCGCCGTCGTCCCTTACGGAAATCACGACATTGTTGCCGTCCTGATATGCATCAAGGAAAATAGAACCAACCTCTGGCTTGCCATTTGCAACTCTGACGTCATTCGGCTCTAGGCCATGGTCTGCTGAGTTTCTAAGCATATGCATAAGAGGGTCGCCAATCTCATCAACAACGGTACGGTCAAGCTCTGTGTCCTCACCTGTCATGTAGAGCTCCATCTTCTTGTCAAGCTTCTTTGACAGGTCTCTTATCATACGCGGGAACTTGGCAACTACGCTCTCGATAGGCACCATTCGCACTTTCATAACCGACTCGTGGAGGTTTGTGGTAACGCTCTCAAGATATTCAATCTGCTCATTTACTGCGCTGTTGTTGTCCTTGCCCTCCGCCGCCGTAGCCGCTACGAGTGAGTTTTTAGCTATGATAAGCTCGCTCACGAGATTCATAAGGTTGTCAAGCTTCTCTATATCCACTCTGACCGTCCTGTTTACTACCGGCTTAGCTGCGGGCTTGTTTCCGCCGCCCGATGCAGGCTTTGCACTTGCTGCGGAAGTAGCTGCCGGCTTGGGTGACGGCGCTGCTGCGGGTTTAGATTCTGATGCTTTTTCTGCCGCCTTTTCCTGTTCGGGAGCCGCTGCCTGTGCGGGAGCTTCCGTCTTATACTCCTCGCAAAGCGCCTCCTCAATCTCAGATACGCTCTTAATTGCCGCAATTACTTCATCTCTGGTGTTGCCCGAAATAAATATCAGGCTGAATGAAAGTTCAAACCTTTCATCTTCAATATCCTGCGCTGTGGGAGACGATACAATAATTTCACCGAGCTTTTCAAGAGCCTTAAATACAAGGAACGCTCTCGCTGCTTTTAATACGCATGCTTCCTCTACATATACAGACACGCCATATACCTTGAGACCCTCGCTGTTAGCTTTTTCAATAAGCATCTTTTCAGTGTCGCCGATTTTGATTTCATGCCATTTTTCGCGGCTTGCACCCGATGCATCTCCTGACGGCGCCTCTGCGGGCTGTTCTGCCTTCTTTTCTTCGGTCGCCGGTGAATCAGATGACGGTTTCACTTCACCGTTGTTCTTTAAAATATCATTCAAAATTTTAATCAGTTCATCATTGTCGTTTGTGCCTTCCTCTGTCGTCTGCTGAATATTCGCCAGATATTCCTCTAGCGCATCCAAGCATTTAAAAAGCACGTCAATCATATCGGGCTGCACTTTAAATGTACCGTTTCTTACCTCTGAGAATACATTCTCCATATCATGGGTAAGATTCTGCATTCTCTTGTAACCCATCGTGCCCGCCATACCTTTAAGCGAGTGAGCCGCCCTGAATATTTCATTGATAGTATCCATGTTTTCAGGATTCTGCTCCAGCTCCATAATCTGGGTGTTCAGATTTTGTAAGTGTTCTTTTGTTTCATCGAGGAAAATCTCAAGATATTGACTTGTATCCATTCTACTTAACCCCCACATTCATTATAATTTCCTGTGCCACGTCATCAAGCGCAACGACTTGATTTACAAGCCCTGTAGCGGCAATGCTCTTTGGCATGCCATATACGGTTGAAGTAGCTTCGTCCTGTGCAATGACGTGTATTTTTTTTGCTGTTTCCAAATTCACGATTCCTTTGGTGCCGTCCGCCCCCATGCCCGTCATCACTACGCATACAATCTGAGAATAGCTGCTGCTCTTTAGAGATTCATACATGTAGTTTGCGCACGGTTTTACGCCTTCTCTGGGAGGCTCATCAGTATATGTAATTACCGCTTTGCCGCCCTTTGTAACAACCTGCATATGCTTGCCGCCCATAGCTATGTACACTTTGCCGTTTTCAAGCACATCGCCTTCTGCCGCCTCTTTAACGCTTATCTTACTCATAGAGTCAAGACGCTCCGCAAGCGATTGTGTAAACCCCTTAGGCATATGCTGCACAATAAGTACAGGAGCCGCGAGCTCGGCAGGAAGTCTTGGCACTACGCTCTGAAGTGCTTTCGGACCTCCTGTAGAACATGCAATCGCAACAAGCTTCTGTCCTCCGACTGACGGCTGACTTTTCCTGACTATAGATACAAGTTTCTGCGTGCTCTCCTCCTGCTTCTGCCTCGGAACTGCGACACTTGTGGAGATATTGGTCTGTCTGCTTGTAACTACCGCCTGAAGCTTTTCGAGGAAACGGCTCTTGAACTCATCGCCCTTTAAATAGAGAATATTTGCAGGTTTCTCTATGAAGTCTATCGCGCCTAAATCCAGCGCCTCCATAGTAACTGCTGCTCCTTCTCTCGTGTCTGTACTCGCCATCATGATACGTGTGCGTATTTTGTCTTTCTGCAACATGCGCATAAGCTGTATGCCGTTTATTTTTGGCATATTAACATCAAGCACCACGCCGTCATACTGGTTTTCCTTAAGCAGCTTATAGGCTGCTTCCCCGTCGAATGCCTGCTCTACGACCTGAAATCGCTCATCTGAGTTTATTATATCACACATAACCCTTCTCATAAGTGCAGAGTCATCAACCACTAATATTTTTTTCTGAATTGTCATAATACTCAGCTACCTTTCCCGTTTTTTCTGTTTTTTCGTTCCTCATCAAATATATATTTGATAATTTCCTCTCTTGTCTGATTATTTATGTAAACAAATTTCACGCGATTTTCATATTCATCCTTGCGATTTTCTATCTCCTTTGACAAAATCACCCGCGCCGCCAGAGTAAACGGTTTTTGCTTATGCTTTATCGGAAGCTTAAAGTTTAAAAGAATAGTGCTGTCGCATTCGTACTGCGTACGTGATACAAATCTAAGTCCGCCACCGCTTATATCTACTATGACACCCCGCTGCATTTCTTTTTCTTCTATCACATTGTCCGCATTGTCCGCCTCGTCCTCGGATTGGACAGCGCCGCTGAAAATATCTACTTCATGTTGTGAAAGTTCCCTTGCCTCCATCTCAATTATGCAGTTAAATCTGTAATATTCCCTGCGCTGATACTTGTGCAAATTGGTAAGCATTTCTGCCAGAAGTATATATGTGCCGTTTATTTTCTGTCTGTCTACAATCCTCACATCAGCCTTGTACATGCCCCCATGTGAGAAGAAACACATATCATACTCTCCTCCCACGGGCAGCAGTACAAGCCTAGACTTCTCCATAGGCATCACTATCTCAAGCTTTCCGTCGTCGAGCACATCATATATGCTCGTTTTATATAATCTTATTCCTTTTGTGCCGTCCGGAAGCACCACGTCCACTGTGGACTTCATCTCGACCTTATCTCCCGCTGAAATGAATTTTTCTATCATTATCCCTCTCATTCCGCTGATTCAACGACTATCATAAGCTATCCTCAGCCCATCTTTTTATTTCCGGCCATAATATGCGAAAAGAATGCCGCCATTCCACGTTTGACTACAGACCTGTCATACTCCTTATCCATAAGAGCGTATGCCATTTTTTCAAATGCTATTGCCGATTTTGAATTGGGACTTTGCATACTTACAGGCATCTGCTGCATGACGGCCTCCTCCAAACGGCGGTCCTGCGGTATAGCGCCAAGATACGATATAGGCATGTTCAGATATCTGTTTACTACGCTGTTGAGCTTATTAAAAAGCGCCTCGCCTTCTGCCTCGTCCGCCACCTTGTTTGCGACTACCTTTATCCTCAGCTCGTCCCGTGAATATCCGGGATGCTGATTTAATGCCTTTAGCAGAGAATACGAATCCGTAATCGATGTCGGCTCCGGCGTGGCTACCACCAGTATCTCACCGCTTGCCACCAAAAAATCAAGCACGGCATCCGAAATGCCCGCACCGGTATCTATAATGATAATATCCGCCGCCGCATCAAGCCTTGAAAGGCTTTGGACTATATAATTGAGATAATCACGGCTCAAATTTGAAAGACCGGATATGCCTGAGCCTCCCGAAATAAATCCTATGTCCATAGGTCCCCATGTTATGATATCCATAATGCTTTTTCCCTGATAAATTAAATCAGACAGGTTGTATTTGGGAACAGCTCCAAACATAATCTCTATATTTGCGAGCCCAAAATCGGCGTCAAGAATGATAACCCTCTGCCCCAGCCTTTTAAACTGGCATGCAAGGTTGATTGATGTGTTTGATTTGCCAACGCCGCCCTTGCCGCTCGTCACAGTAATGACTCTCGCTAAGGGTCTCGGCGCAGGATTAAGCTTTATTATGTTTCTTAATTGTTCCGCCTGGTCCATAAAAATCTCCCCTAAGTCGTACCTTCAAATCCGTTTGCTTTTTCGGTCAGTTCCCTTTCTCAATGTTTTTTGCCGCCAAGCAACTGTTTCACTGTAGCCTGTGGATTAAAGTATTCAATGTCGTCAGGAACGTTCTGTCCGCAAGTAACATAGGAAAGCATAGCTCCTGTATAGAGCTTTAAATTGTATATATTTCCCAATGTAGAAGTTTCGTCCAGTTTTGTAAATATAAGCTTGTACTCTGCTATCTCCTTGTAGATATCCGCTATTTTCATCAAATCCTTATACTTTGTGGAAGCAGACAATACCAGAAATACCTCTTTATCCGCCTTTTCACTGACCGAACTAATCAAATCGCTCATATTCTCGCACTGCGCTTCATTGCTCGGAGAGTGTCCTGTCGTATCTACCAATATATAATCGTATTCTCTAAAATCTTCTATCGCGGCCTCAATCTCCTTGACCGTGTATACAACTCTAAACGGCACTTCCAAAATATTCGCATATGTGCGAAGTTGCTCCGCCGCCGCTATTCTGTACGTATCCGCAGTCAAAAGCGCTACCTTTTTTTTGTGCTCTACCCTGTATGACGATGCAATCTTTGCTATCGTAGTAGTTTTGCCCACACCTGTAGGTCCCACAAAAAATACAACTTTCGGACCGTTGCCTGTCTTTTCGTCCATCACAAACGGCTTGCCCAGTTTCAAAATCATTCTCTGATATATCTCCGAAAGCATATAATCAAGCGTCACATCCGGCTTGCAGATTTTATCAATGTCTTCAATAATCTCTTTAGCATACTTTTCACTTATCTCATTATCCGTCATCTTGTTGTATAAGAGCCGCAGGAAGTTCACTCTGTCCTTGTTTTCTTCTTTCTTCTCCTCCTCGTCCTGTTTGACGTCGTCCGGCGCGGTCTTGGAATCCTGCTGCTGCGAAATCTGCTTTTCCAAGAGATTTTGCAGATTATCAAGCTTTTCCTCTATATTATTGGCACCGCTCCTTGCACTCTCGGCATTGCTCTCGGCTATCATTGCCTCTGATGTCACATTTTTTACATCGTTTTTGGTCTCACTCTTTACTGCCGTCCTTGGTTTTGGTTCGTTTTGTGGTGGGAACGCGGCAAGCACCTCGGCCACAGCCTGTCCTACCGATTTTGCGTCAGGCATAGGCTCAGGTTTTTTTAATGGCGTGGCATTAGCGCTGTTCTGGCTTAGGCTCACCTTTACACCTTCATATTGTGTTTCTTTTCTTATGTCATTGCCGCCCGAAGCTATGCCGTACTTATCGTTGTCGTCTTCCTTTGCGACAGTGACCTCTACTTTGGAGCTTTTAAAAACACTAAAAATTCCCTTTGGCTTAACCATCTTGACATTCATCTCAACAATGTCGTCGCCAAGCTCCTTTTTGGCCGCCTCAAGCGCATCCTCTTTTGTCTTTCCCTGAAATTTTTTAATTATCATGCTGTCACCATTCCTACTGATTGTAATTCAACATTCGAGTCTATCTCATTATACGAAACAACCACTAAATCCTTAAAATAATCCTCCGTCAGACGCTTAAAATACATCCTGACAATGGGTGAGGTTATTATTATCGGATTTTTGCCGAGTTTTTCAAGCTTAGCAATCTCCGTCTCCACAGATGACATAATCTGCTTGGTCTTATCCGGATCCAGCGTAAGATATGCCCCCTGCTCCGTCTGCTTAACACTACCCATAATCTCCTGCTCAAGATTCGGGTCAAGCGTCACCACGCTCGTAGTCTCGTTCATCGGGAAATATTTGTTGGAAATAGCGCGTTTTAGGCTCTGACGCACATACTCTGTCAAAATATCCGTATCCCTTGTAGTCGCCGCATGGTCTGCAAGCGTCTCAAATATTGTTACCAAATCTCTCACGGAAATGCCTTCCCTTAAGAGATTCTGCAGCACTTTTTGTATATCGCCAAGTCCCAACAGCTTTGGCACAAGCTCCTCAACAAGCGACGGATTTGTTTCTTTCACGTTGTTGACAAGATTTTGTATATCCTGTCTGGTAAGAAGATCTGCCAGATACTGTCTGATTATCTCAGTCAAATGTGTGGCTATGATAGATGGAGGGTCTACTACCGTATATCCCACACTTTCCGCGCGCTCTCTCTGGTTCTCCGTTATCCATATGGCAGGCAGATGAAAAGACGGCTCAAACGTAGGTATGCCCGATATTTCCTCCTCAACAAAACCCGGATTCATCGCCATATAGTGATCAAACAAAATCTCGCCCTCACTCACCTGTATGCCTTTTATCTTGATTATGTACTGATTAGGATTAAGCTGTATGTTGTCCCTCAAACGTATTATCGGCACCACAGTACCAAGTTCAAGCGCTATCTGACGCCTAATCATTACCACTCGGTCAAGCAAGTCGCCTCCCTGATTGACATCTGCAAGCGGTATGATACCGTATCCAAATTCAAGTTCTATCGGGTCAACCTGCAAAAGCGAATTGACATTTTCGGGACGCCGTATCTCATCCGCGCTCTCCTCTCCCGCTTCAGCCTCCGCCTCGATGTTGGCAACCTCGATAGTATTTGCCATTATACGCCCGCCAAATATAAATACCGCGCCCAGCGCCAGGAAAATAATCGGATTAAGAGGCGTGACAATTCCCAGAAATATCAGCACAGCGCCAACCATGTACATAACCTTGGGCATACCAAAAAGCTGATTTACAAGGACAGAACCGAAATCGGCCTCTTTTGACCCCTTCGTAACCAAAATACCTGTAGACAGCGAGATAAGAAGTGATGGTATCTGGCTCACAAGACCGTCGCCAATGGTAAGTATGGTATACTTGTCCATAGCGGCTCCGATATCCATTCCCTGTCTGACTACGCCCATTATGATGCCGCCAATAATATTTATACCCGTAATAAGAAGACCTGCCGCGGCATCTCCCTTTACATACTTTACAGCACCGTCCATAGAACCGAAAAAGCTTGCTTCCTGCTGAAGCTTTTCTCTCTGTACCTTAGCCTCCGCGTCAGTAATGGCGCCCGTATTTAAATCGGCGTCAATCGCCATCTGTTTACCGGGCATGGCATCCAAGGTAAATCTCGCTGTAACCTCAGCAACTCGCTCAGAACCTTTGTTGATTACCACAAACTGCACGATAATCAAAATAATAAATACCACTATGCCGACAACCAAATCACCGCCACCGACAAAATTACCAAATGTTGCTACGACGTTGCCGGGATCGCCCGTGGTGAGAATAAGCCTTGTCGATGATACGTTTAGAGAAATCCTGAAAATCGTACTGAACAGCAAAATCGTCGGGAAAAATGACAAATCCAGAACCTCTTTTGCAAACATCGTCGTAAAAAGTATTGTAAAAGCAATCGAAATATTAAGCGCAAGCATCACGTCAAGCAAAACACTGCTAATCGGTATAATCAACATGATAAAAGCACCGAGCAAATACAATGCAACGCCTATATCCGCCTTTTTCACGCTCTTATTACCTCCCTTGAAGAAAAACACCTTTGTATCTGCGTTTTATCCGCGGCAAAATTTATTGCACGCAAAAATACGCATATAAAATACGCTCTTATAAATTATCGCATAATTTGTATAATTTGTACATAAAAAATTTAAAAAATATAACCGAAATTTTTATACCACGAATACTTTATAGCCTGAATATTCTATATTCTTCCCTGTAGCTTGTAAACCATAGCCAGCACCTCCGCCACTGCCTGATAAAGCTCTGGCGGCACCTCCTGCCCTATGTCAACATTCGCATAAAGCATCCTGGCAAGCGGCTTGTTCTCTACTATCTCGACATTGTTTTCCTTAGCTATTTCCTTAATCTTTTGCGCTACATAATCGGCTCCCTTGGCAAGCACCACAGGCGCAGGCGCCTCGGTCGGGTCATACCTAATCGCCACAGCGTAATGCGTCGGGTTTGTGATTACCACGTCCGCCTTTGGAACATCCTGCATCATGCGGCGCTGCGAAGCCTCACGCATCTTGCTGCGGATTTTGCCCTTAATCTGCGGGTCTCCTTCTGCGTTCTTGTACTCGTCCTTAACTTCCTGCTTTGTCATCTTGATGTCTTTGTTAAACTTGCGTCTCTGATAAATAAGGTCAATAAACGCTACTATAAGATAAACAAACGAAATTCTAAGCCCTGTATTTACAATAACGCTGTAAATCACAGACAGCGCCTGATTAAACGGCATCGAATAAAACTGAAACAAATAACGCCAGTCATCCTTTATCGTCGCATAAACCACATAACCGATAATTATAATCTTTACAATAGATTTCAGAAGTTCTACCAGCTTATCGACAGAAAAGATACGCTTAAAACCTGACAACGGATTAAGCTTACTAAACTTTGGCTGCAGCGGCTTAGTTGAAATCTGAAACTTAAACTGAAGCATGTTGATAAGAATTGCTATTATTATGCCGACAATAAAAAACGGCAGCAGCAAAATCAGCATGTCAACAAATACACCCTTAAAAAGCACATCATAATCTTTGATATTTATATTTCCGCCCCAAAGCAGCGTATAATCCGAAAATTTACCATATATATTTTCAAAAATCACCATCATACGGCTGCCCATATTACCAAGCCAAAAGCGCAATATCAAAAACAGGGCGATAAGATCCACAGCATTTGAAAGCTCTTTGCTCTTTGGAACTTTACCCTCTTTTCTGGTGTCCGACTTCTTTTTGGCTGTAGGCTCCTCTGTTTTTTCGCCGCCCGGACCATCTGCGAAAAACTGCAGGTTTAACTTCAAAATCACATCATTCCCTCCACTACAGACACCACCATATGCCTCATCTGATTGGAAATGTAATCAGCGACCATCGGCAGCATAGTAATCGCAAGCAGCAGCACGCCAAGCCCTGCCAAGAGTTTTAGCTGTATGCCGACGGAAAACATATTCATCTGCGGCGCAAGCTTGGCAAGCAGTCCAAGCACCACATTCATAAGCGTGATAGCCGCAAACACAGGCAGGCATATTCTAAAACCGATAGTGATATAATCACCCAAAAAGGCAATGAGCGACGTAAGCAGCTTATCCATATTGAACCTGACACCGGCTATCGGAATAAGCGTATAAGTTTCCATCAAAGCCTGCAAAAAAAAGCGGTGAAGTCCTGTTATATAGAAGATAAGCAGCGTACCATACTGTAAAATCATGCCTGTTATTGACGCCTGTTCATTCGTCGTAGGGTCAAATACGCTCGCCATAGACAGACCTATCTCCATATCAATAATTCTTCCCGCAAATAAAACAATGGAAGTACACAATTGTGAAACCAGACCTATCATAAGTCCCACTGACACTTCCTTTATCACTATTATAGCATAACCCCATACCGTACCATACTCCGGGAGCTCATGCGGCACCCCGAAATTGTACATTATATATGCCACAAAAATACTCGTTGCAATTTTAACAATATTCGGCACTCCTCTTGTACTGAAAAAAGGAGCCACAAATACAAAGCTTGCTATTCTCACAAAGACCAAAAGAAACAACTCAAGCTCTGACATAGAAAAAGACATATCAATCATCTATGCAAACTGCCCCTTTACCTGATATAAAGTGAAAAATTGCCCCACAGCTCAGTCATATAAGTAACCAGGCTGTTTAATATCCAATGCCCTAAAAGCATAAGTGTCAAAAATATACCCACAACCTTTGGCACAAAGGTGAGCGTCTGTTCCTGTATAGATGTCACAGTCTGAAAGATACTCACTATCAGACCTATGACAAGCGATACCAAAAGCGGAGGCGCAGCAGTCTTTAGTACCAGAAACAGCGCGTCTCGCATCATGTCGGAAACTACTTCTACAGTCATTCAAGCACTCCTCCTCTGCTTGGTCAAAGAAACGTCTTTATCAGCTCCACAATCACAAGATTCCAGCCGTCCGCAAGGACAAACAGCAAAATTTTAAACGGCATTGAGATAGTCGTAGGCGGCAGCATCATCATACCCATACTCATAAGCACAGAAGCGACCACCATATCAAGCACAATAAACGGAATATATATTATAAAGCCTATGATAAATGCCTGCCTGAGCTCGCCAACGATAAACGCCGGAATAAGCACAGTAGTAGGTACCAAGTCCATATCCTCTCCGTCCCACGGAGTATCAGAAAGCTGCATAAATACATCTATATCCCTGATAAGCGCCTCACCAAGCATAAACTCTCTCATAGGCTTGATCGCCGCATCCAATGCCTCGCTCGTAGTGATTTCTCCCGCATCATAAGGCACTATGGCATTGGTATAAATCTCCCCAAATACCGGCTGCATTATATAAAAAGTAAGAAACAGCGCAATAGCAATCAAGACCTGGTTAGGCGGCGCTGACTGCGTATTCAAAGCCTGCCGCGTAAAATGAAGAACTATCAATATTCTGGTAAACGAGGTAAGCGTGACAAGCAAAATAGGCAATATCGCAATTGCCGTCAGGATTATCAAAATCCTGAGCATGCCGTTTAGCTCTCCGTTGCCGCCGTCGTAAGTAATAGTCAGACTATTGGCTATATTTAATTCCTTTAAATCTTCCCCCGTCTCGGCAGTGCCGGGCTCGTTGATATTGGTCCTGTTTTCCTCAGTATTATCCCTGTCAAGATAATGCTGCGCCTCTGCACCGTCATCATCAGAAGCGGCAAATACTACCGCGGCATCAGCCAACAGAATAATAAATACTATAATAAGCATATAGACAAGCTTTTTCAGCTCATGCTTAATATCGTATTTTTTGTCTTTAATATTCATATGCAAATCATAACCTTTTTAATATCTGCCTTGTTCACTGCAGCAACCCCCTCTAACAATAAAAGCAGCTCAAACTACTAAAAAATAGCTCTACTGCTTTTTGAGTTTTTCCAAAATATCCTTGAAACTTGTATTGCTTGCTGCATTGCTGTCTTTTTTAGGCACAGAAATATCCTCCGCTGACAACTCTCCAAGCATAGTGACCGTATCCTTGCATACCACATAAGAAAAATATCTCCCCCCTATGCGTACAATCTGAATATACTTGGTTGGCGCTATCTTCATAGTCTCCAAAATCTCCACGCTTGCTCCCGTCATCTTGCTTTTCTGAATACTCGCGGTAAACTTCGTTGCAAAATAAGTAAGCACCAACACAAATATAAATATCAGAAACACAGTTATAAGCTGTACAGCGGACTCTGTCCTGTTCATTAACCTACTACCTTCTTGACCGCCTCTAAAACGCGCTCCGCCTGGAATGGCTTAACGATAAAATCCTTTGCTCCCGACTGGATAGCCTCAATAACCATCGCCTGCTGTCCCATAGCCGAACACATGATGACATTTGCGCCCGGATCTACCGCCTTTATAGCTTTTAATGCCTGAATACCATCCATCTCAGGCATGGTAATATCAAGAAGCGTAAGGTCAGGCGCGGCTTCTTTATATTTGTCAACCGCAATCTTGCCATTTTCTGCTTCTGCTGCGATTTCATATCCATTCTTTGTAAGAATGTCCTTAATCATCATTCGCATAAAAGCCGCATCATCAACAATAAGTATCCTCTTTGCCATGTTTACTCTTTCCTTTCTACAAACAAGATTTATAATTCTTTATTTTATAATCTCCATAATCCTTACACCAAAACTCTCCTCAATAACTACTACCTCGCCCTTAGCGACAAACTTACCGTTTACAAGTACGTCTATGGGCTCACCTGCTATCTTGTCAAGCTCTATGATTGTACCCGGAGCAAATTCGAGAATATCCGAAATAGATTTACTTGTCCTGCCCAGCTCTACAGTTACCTCCAACGGAACATCCTTGATAAGCCCGATGCTCTCGGCACTCACCATCTCACCCTGCGGCGCTGAGAAATTCTGGAACTGCGCAGGCTGTATACTCATATTCGGCATACCGTAACCCATCGGCATTCCCATCTGCGGCTGCATACCGTAACCCATCGGCATCCCCATTTGAGGCATTCCCATCTGCGGCTGCATACCGCTCATGTCCATTGCCGGAGCTGCCTGAGCCGGTGCAGGCGCGGGTGCTGGTGTCGGCGTTGGAGCCGGTGCGGGTGCAGGTGTCGGTGCTGGTGCGGGCGCTGATTCGGCCGGCGCCGTCCCCAACTGATTTTGCATAAACACATCATATATAGATTTAGCAAAATCATACGGATAAAGCTGCATCAGCTTTGAATCTACCAACTCATCAATCTGCATTCGGAAAGTAACCTTTACAAATCTGTCCTCCAGGAAAGGAGAAAGCTCTCTTGGCTCTTTTGTCTGCAAATCCACAAGACTCGCCTCTGGCGGGCTTATATCTATAGTCTTGCCAAGCATTGACGATAATGATGTCGAAGCCGAACCCATCATCTGATTCATGGCCTCTGAGATAGCGCTCAGGTGAAGCTCACTAAGTTCACCGTCTACGTTTGTACCATCGCCACCCATCATCAAATCGGTAATGACCTTTACGTCATGCTCTTTCAGAACTAAAATATTCGTACCATTCAATCCAACTGTATACTTTATTTGGATAAATACGCAGGGCTTTTCGTAGTCCTGCATTACATCACCCCAAGTACACATTTCCACAACGGGTGTTGTAATATTAACCTTTCTGTTTACCAGTGAGTATAGCGTCGTAGCTGAGGTACCCATACTTATATTGGCTACCTCTCCAATCGCATCTTTCTCCACGTCGGTAAGGTCTTCTTCTGCGCCGCTGTCTGTAGATGCAGCAGCCGTATCTGCCCCGCCATCACCTGCGGATAAGTCAACGCCATTTAGCAGCGCATTTATTTCATCTTGCGACAACATACCGTCCATTGTCTTACTCCTCCTCCCTGTTCACTGATGTTATTCTTACAGCATACGATTCTTTGCTCGCACCCGGAACAGCAGTAAATTTCTTAATGTTTCCGACGTAGACGTCAAGCTCGTCTTCAACGTGCGAATCAAGCCTTATAATGTCACCTACTTGTATGTTTACAAAATCATTGACCGTTATGACACTCTTGCCAAGTACAGCCTTGACAGGCACATCAACTCTGCGCACCATTGTTTCAATAAACTGCTCGTAATCCTCATCATCCACTTTCTGCAAGCTTGAATACCAAAACTTGGTATTCAGTCTGTCCATAACGTTTTCAAGTGTAAAGAATGGCAGACATACGTTCATAAGTCCTTCCACATCGCCTATTCTGATGTTCATAGTAACAAGCGCAACCATGTCGCTTGGTGAAATAATCTGCGCAAACTGCGGATTTGTCTCTATTCTTTCCAGGTAGGGGTTGACATCCGCAACGTTTTTCCAGGGTTCTCTAAGCAGCTGCATACAGATAACCATTATTCGCTCTATAATGCCCATCTCTATCTCCGAAAAGTCCCTTGGCTTCTCCAGGGCTTCCCCTCTGCCACCCAGCATCCTATCTATAATAGCGTATCCCAGCCCGCTCGTCAACTCCATTATGATAGAGCCGGGCATCGGTGAAAAATTAACTACAGTAAGCAATACAGGATTTGACAACGCATTTGAAAACTCCGCAAATGTAACTGTCTCCGAGCTTGCCACGTTTACCTGCACATTTTTTCGCAAATATACGGGCAGGTTTGTAGACAAAAGTCTTCCATAATGGTCAAATATCATATTCAATGTTCTTAAATGCTCTTTTGAGAACTTCGCCGGACGGCTAAAGTCATAATTTTTAACCTGCCGTTCGTCTTTCTCCTGCATATCCTGCACATCAAGCTCGCCGCTGCTAAGCGCTGCGAGCAAACTGTCTATCTCGCTTTGAGAAAGCACGTCACCCATTTCGCTAACCACCCCCTGCGGTCTGTTTTTTAATGTTTCGCTTCTCGCAAGAATTTTCTCCGCGACAATATGATGCCGCCTTTATGAGAACAAAAAGCTGTATGATACACTGTAAATAAAATCCGAATTAAACAGTTTCTGAATCTCTGAGAGTATCTCCTGTTTAACAGTAGCCGCATCAGCCTGCATTTCTTCCTTTGTGTATTTGCCGATTACACTGTATACTATGTCGCTCATAAGACCTACACGCGAATCCATAGTCTCGGTACTGCCATATTTTGCATAATCCTCATGAGTAGTATCCATCGAAAGCGATACCTTGCCAACGGCATAATGAGTATTGCCGTCCTCGCCGACCTTAAGCGGAATGTTCAAATCCGCGCCTTCTGTACCCGATATAGTATAAACCGCCGTGTTTTCCATGGAAACTCCGCCTGCCTGCTCTGATGCCGGCACACCGTTTATCTCCAAATCAAGTGTTGTCAAAATACTTTCCGCAAGCTCTGATGTCTTTCTTGATGCGCTCGACACGCTTACCATCATAATAGCTGTCAGCACAACATTAACTACCAGCAGCGCCAAAATAATAATTGACAGTAAATTACGTTTCATATTTTTTCTCCTTTGCCGTCTCTGCGGCTTTTATTTTAAGAATCAGTGCACGTCCCTAATACGCGCTCAATGAGTTATATATCTTTATCTCCACACGTCTGTTTTTGGCTCTGCCCTCCGGGGTAGAATTATCTGCTATCGGCACATATTCGCCTCTGCCCGAATGTTTTACCACACTTGGGTCAATCGCCGAATGTTCAACAAGGTAATCAAACACTGCCAAAGCTCTGTAGCTGCTGAGCACGTCATTGTTTTCGTAGCGTCCGCCGTTCAACGGTACAGAATCCGTATGCCCCTCTATCTCAATATTTGAATCGGCATATTTGGTAAGCAGCACGCCAATTTTATCAAGCACGGGAATGGCATCATCTTTTAATGTCGCCTTACCTGAGTCAAACAGGAACGCACCATCAAGTGTAAGCAGCACATAATCACCCGTAAACTCTACATCGACTATGTCGCTCATCATGCTCTCCGAAAGCGACTCCTCCACATTCTCCGCAAGCTCCTCAGATAGCGCAAGCTTCTCTGCTTCAAGCTGTGTCAGGGATTCCTCAAGCTGTTCTATTTCTTCTTTTGTCATGCCAAGCGCTTCCGCCGCTTCTTTCATCTGCTCGCTCATGGCGGTCTTGGCTGTACTTTCTTTCATCTCGTTGGTCGTGACATTTGAGTCCGCTGTCCGCCCTGTGGAATTTATGTATTCGTCAAGCTGGTTTAACTGGCTTACGCCCGCGCTTACAAGTATACCATCACCTATTGCCTGTGCACCGCCCTGGAAAATGCTAAAAGTCGACTGAAAGCTCTTTGCCACTTCCTTAAACTTTTCCGCATCGACAGTTGACATTGAAAACAAAAGCACGAAGAAACACATAAGCAAGGTCATCATATCCGAGAAAGTGCTCATCCACGGAGCCGGGGTACCGGGTGGAAGCTTGAATTCCTCTTTCTTCTTTGCCATTAAGCCTCACCTCCGCCGGCTGCGCCTTCCTCAGAGCTTGTTCGCTCACTGGGTGCAAGGAATGATTTAAGTTTTTCCTCTATAACTCTCGGGTTCTCTCCTGCCTGTATTGAAAGAAGACCCTCTATCATAATCGACTTTGCCTGTATCTCTACCGCGTTGTTTGCCTGAAGTTTGTTGGATGCCGGCGTACATACCCAGTTTGCAAGCATTGAACCGTAGAATGTCGTAATCAGCGCAACACCCATCTTAGGACCGATAGTTGTAGGGTCAGACATGTTGTTAAGCATACAGATAAGTCCAACAAGCGTACCAATCATACCCCATGCAGGACCCATCGCTCCGAGTGTGTCCCAAAAACCTGACCTTATTTTATGGCGCTCCTCTATACTGTTTAGGTCTGTCTCCATAATCGCCCTTACAAGCTCCGGGTCAGTACCGTCTACAATAAGCATTATGCCTTTTTTCATAAAATCATCTTCAAGGCTGCCTGCCGCTTCCTCAAGTGAGAGAAGGCCTTCCTTTCGGGCTACGTTTGAAAGTTCGATAATCTTTTTAATCATCTCGGGAACATTTTCATTCTGAGCCTTAAACATCAAGCCTATGCTCTTTAGGCCGCCTACGAAATTCGCCATGCTGACTGATGCCATTGTCGCAAAAGCTGCGCCGCCGAATGTAATCAGCGCCGAAGGCAAGCTTAAGAAATAGAACAAACCGCTCATACTTCCGCCTGCGGAGTCGAACATGCCATACAGAACCAGCACAAAGCACAAAATCAGTCCAACTAAAGACGCTATATCCATTTTTCAAACACACCCCTTTGAATTTTGAACATACTTCTGCCTATGCCCATTTTATCTATAAATATATAATACTTTAAGGACACATAAATTGCAACAATTTTCTGAATAATTTCTATAATTTTATCAACTTATGGGGCTTTTGGGGGCTGCTCGTCAGGACTTTTTTCGCTGTAGGGAAGCAACTCACCATCAAAAACCCTTCTGAAATATTCCTGTCTAGTTAATTTTACAAGATTTTTTATCTCTTGTCTACTTTCTTTTGCAATTATTATTTTTCCAGTAGTTAAATTTATGACTGTATCGGGTGTTTCCTCTACTGTTTCTATAAGATTTGAGTTTACCAATATTTTTACGCCGTTGATTTTTGTGAGCTCTATCATTTATTGCGCCTCCCGCCTGAGTGATGTCCTGTATTCCGTAAAAAGCCCACACTTTTGATGTGTGGGCTTTTTAGTTATTGCTTATATTATCTCTTAAGGTTTACAAGTTCTTCAAGAAGTGAATCTGAAGTGGTAATTATACGGCTGTTTGCCTGGAAACCTCTCTGTGTGGTAATCATCTCTGTGAACTCCTGTGAAAGGTCTACATTACTCATCTCGAGCACGCCGCTTGTCATGTAACCTGTACCGCTTGCCGCGATATCCACTATGCTTGCTTCGCCTGAGCTTTGGCTTTCTTTGTAAAGGTTGTCGCCTGCGTTTTCAAGTCCCATCGCATTGCCAAAAGTTGCTACCGCTATCTGAGCGACATCCCTCGTCATACCATTGCTATAGTTGACTGTAACAGTACCGTCCGTGCTGATTGACACGCCGGTCCACTTGCCATCTTTGCGTCCGTCACTCCTGAGACCTTCAAGTGTACACTTACCTTCGTTGTCTACGTTTTTGGTGTCTGACATGTCGATTGTCAGGTCGGAGAAGTTGCCATCACCAAGTGTGCTCAAATTAAGTGTAAATGAATCATTTCCTTCAGAACCAACATACGAGAATAATCCATTATCCGGATTATATCGTAAGTTATACACAACCTCTCCTAAATCTGACGTATCAACTGTTACGCCTGTTGAATCTGTCATTCCTAAAAGAGTCAAAGTATACTCGCCAGGCATAAAACCTGTCGGGTCAACTTGCTCTGTTGTAGTTACTGCAGGCATCGTTGTTGGAATAACTGCCTTAAGTAATTGGCTCAAATCTGAGTAATTTATTTCTCCAGTAATATCTTCATAAGTTCCTCCACCCTGATCTACTTCTATTGTGTAAATCTTTTGATCTACTCCCATCTCGTCAACATATGACTTAGAAGTAATTCGAAGGCTCGGAAGATCTACGGAAGTAGCAGGGTCAGTCACTCCTGGCAATGCTGTTAAAGTAGAATCCTTGCCATGCATAATAGCAAGAAGAGTTTCCGCTGGTATATCCACAATATCGTTACCAGCTGCATCTAATGCAAATCCTGGACTGCCATCAAAGTTCACATTTATCCTAGTTGTTAATTGGCTTAAATTTGCACTAGCACCACCTGCTGCAAAAGCAGCATTATTTGTCCATTCTGAAAAATCATATTTTTTCCCAGTCGCATCTGTAGATATGTCTATTTCTTTTTTTATCGGATTATTAGTAGCATCCGTCGCAACACTTCCGTCTGGCTTCAGACAAATTATTGTCATTTTACTGTTGCTTACCGTGGTAGTTACAATTATGCTTTCACTTGCACCTACCGTATGAGCTTTTTTAGCAAGTTCCTCAACCGTTTCATCAAATTTAGGAATAACGCTAGACTTATATTCCATCGTAGTACCATCAGCCGTTTGTTTTTGATATGTTATTTTTGAATTATCAACTATATAAAGCTTCTTGCTTTCACCCGCAAAATCATAATACTCTTCTTCTGTTGTGACATCCCTTGTACTACCGCCAACTGTTTGCTTTACAGGTTCAATGCCAAACTTCAAATTAAATTCATATCCCATCTTGTCATAAAACTGCAAATTGACCTGTCTGCCGCCATCAACAAGGAGATTTTTATCATTTTTGTCAATAATACCTGTGATGTATGCCCCTGTACTTGCACCCGGATTGTATGATGTAAATTGCTTTACATTAATAGGGCTTACCGTAGCACCTTGCACTATGGTAGCGGTCTCGTCATTTGCTGCCGCCTCTGGAAGCGTCCACCCCATTACTGTATAACCCGTGTTTGCCATAACAAGATATCCCGCATCGTCAACATCAAACGAGCCGTCCCTTGTATAGTACGTATTTGTACCATCGCTCACGATAAAGAATGCCTCTCCTGTAAGCTTTAAATCAAAAGGATTGCCTGTAGACTGGCTTGCGCCTTCTGTCGTGATTGAAGTGTTGATAGCGCCTGTCTTTACGCCAAGACCAATCTGTCTGGGGTTGATACCGCCTCGCATTGACTCTGTATTTGATGCCGAACCAGCCTGTGTAGTCTGATAAAGCATATCGGCAAAGTTAAGTCTCTTAGCCTTGAAACCTGTGGTATTAACGTTTGCAATGTTGTTACCTATAACATCCATTCTTGTCTGGTGTGACTTTAAGCCTGATACACCAGAGAAAAGTGCTCTCATCATAATTAAGTGACCTCCTAAACTCTAACAATCATGCCGTGCGCGCTCCCTCTGTCATTCGGGAGCCTTAAGCCTCCTGTAAGGTCCGGCTTTTAAATTATCACGGCGCCGTCAATATTGGTGAATATATTGTCATCCGTCTCTGTCTGGTCCATTGCTGTGATTACCGTGTTGTTCTTTGTATTTACGATAAAGGCAAGCTTATCAACAAGCACCAGCGATTCCTTTATGCCTTTCGCCTCTGCCTTTCTCGTACCGTCGTTTAGCCTTTCCAACTGCTTTGCGGTCAGCTCTATGTTTCTGTCGCTCAGCCTGTTCGTGGCATGCTTTGAAAATTTTACCTCGCCCGTCTGCGTCGTCTGATGCCTTTGAAGTATTTCCTCAAAGCTAAGTCCGTCCTGTACGACATTGTTACTATTTTGCTTTTGCTGCTTAAAATACTGGTCGCGAAGCTGTTCTATGGAAAGGTATTGATTGCCGCTTACATTCATAACTCCCCCTCCTAAGCTGTACCGCCCGCTTCTTTTGAATCCTCTGGGTTTTCAACATCTTCCGTGTCGCCTGTGTCCTCTCCGTCTCCGCCCTCGTCATTTTCAACGTCATCCGTGCTGTCCGTGCCTGTGAGTGAGCCAAGCTTTTCAAGTATATCGTCCATCTTTTTGTTGAAGCTGTCAAGAATATCGTCAAGTGTGGTTGCCTTGTCAGCCGCGTCCTTGTCAGGTTCTTCAAATTCAATGCCGTAAAGCTGCATTTTTGCAAGATACTGCTGGAACAGCGCCAGATCATCGCCTGCGTACTGCTGCATAAATTTCTGCTGATAATCATCCATGGCATAATAATCATCAAACAGCTCTTTGAGTGCACCCTCGTACTGCTCCGTAACAAACTGTAAGCTTGGAAGTGCGCTGAGTTTTGCCGTCCACTCTCTGTATTTGCCGAGAGCCTCTGAATATTCGTCGCTGAGTACACTGTCCAAATCATCAATACTGTACTTCTCGCCGTCAATGACAAGCATCGTCTTGCCATTCTCAACAAGTACATATTCAACTACGCCGTCCTTGTAGCTCACCTCGCCGGTAGCCTCATTTGTCACTTTCATGACTACTTCCTTGCCTACCATGCTGTTTGCTCTAAGCTGATCCATCGCATTACCCATCTCAGACAACTGCTGTACCTGCGTAAATGTCGCATACTGTGATACCCACTCGGTATTGCTCGTCGGCTCCAGGGGATCCTGATTCTGCATTTCAGCTACCAATAATGTAAGAAAAGTATCGCTGTCAACTACATTGCCGCCCTTCCCTCTCTTAGTGAGTGAATTGCCTGAATCTGTTTTTGTGACTATATTACCCTCGTCATCTATAGGTGCTACTAAACCTGATGCCATATTTTTCATCTCCTTTCTTTAACTCATAATAACTCATAATCTTAATTTAAGCCGCACATATCATGCCAGCAAATCCATTGATGCTCCGTTCATAGACATCATTTCCATTGCAATGCGTGTAGCGTCGTCCGCTCCGTCATACTCGCCTGCAAGCTCCTCTCCGTTTTCAAAGGAATTGAAATTGATGCTGCGTCTGCGTAAGCCCTGTACTCGTTGCGTTTCCTGCTGCTCTGCACTGCGCTGTTCCTGACCGTTCTGGTCAAGGTTTTTTTCCATCTGGTGGCTCGCTACCGATACCTCAACTGCCTCTACTTTTATGCCCTGCTGCTCCAGATTTTCCCTCAGTTGTACTGCCTGAGCCTCGATTGCCGCCTTCACTGCCTCATTCTGTGTGATAAACTCCGCCGTAAGCACACCGCCCTTTGTAGTAAGCGATACATTGACTGTACCAAGGCTTGCGGGGTGTAGCTGCATTTCCATCTGTGTAAGCTGCTCTGTCCTCAGAATTTTTACAGTGTCCGCCAACTGCCTGATGATATTGTAAGTATTCTCGGAAACATAACTTTGCGGCTTTATCTCTGTCGCTGCCTCTAGTGTATTGTCAAACTTGTTTTGACTGCTCTGCTCAAATCCGCTTTGATTGTTCTCAAAATTTTTTGCGTTTGAATGGCTGTCTTTGTTGTCTGTCTGCTTTTTTTCCTCGACTGTAATAGTTTCTGTCCTTTTTTCCTCCGAAAGAGGCTGCTCGTTTGAGGCTGCATTTGTGTTTGCCTTTAATGTGGTCTTATCCTCCACAATAACCTTAGGTCCCGCATCCTGCGTTTCCTCATTCGACACTTGTTCGTCAGCATCTGCCGTAGTCTGAATGTCCTTTCCTGCCCCTTGCACATCGGCATCCGTGTCAGACTTTTGGCTGTCATCCGGCAATATCTGTGTCTGAACATCAACCAAGGGTTCATCAGCATTTGCCGCAAGTCCCTTTAGCTGTGACAATACCGCGTCAAGCTCGTCATCCGTCAAACCTGTGCTCTGCATAAGCTCCGCTGCCGTCTCATCCACTGCGCCGATTATCTCATTAAGCGCTGTGTACATGCTTTCATCAGCAACAAGTGTGATAACATCCTCTCCTGTAATCGCCGACATAAGCTGTGGCATAAGCTCTGAGTTAAGCAAATCAATCGGCTGCATACCCAAGCTTTCTAATGCGCTCATAAGCTCATCATCAGAAATGCCAAGTATTTTTTTCAGTTTTTCGATTATCTGCTTTACCGCTTCATTAACTTCTTCTGCCAATTCCTCGTCAATCGGCTCCGCCTCCTGTGCTGCGGCTTGTGTCTTGTCTGCTACATCCGTATTTTCAATGTTTTCAGGTTTTTCTACGTTTTGGGACGCTGCGCTTTCTTTCCCGACTGGCTTTGCTGCCTTGTCAGCATTGACTGTCTGCTTAGTCTGTGTCTGCTGTGTGTCGGACTGCTGTAGATTTTTACCTGCAGTGTTGAAAACATCGCCAAAATTTTGGTTTATGTCTCCCGACTTCTGCGCTTTGCCTGTCGTTGCCGCTATCCGAGCCGTCTGAAAAACCGAATTGTTTACGGCTGTACTCGTCATTGTCATTCCTCCTCTCTTAAATTTTCAAGGTACATACCTTTTATATAGTAATGCAGATTGATTATTCTGCGATTACACTGATTATATCGGCTATTTTCAGCCAAAAGTTAAGAGTTAGGGTTCATAATTCTTGTAACTCTTGCCGCTATCGCGGGGTCCATCTCCGCCATAATGGCGCCTCGGCTTTCCTTGTCAAGCGCTTTGAGAATATCCGCCACCAATTCAAGGTCGTCCGTCATGGTATTGAAAATTGCTGCCGCGTCCGCCGCCTCCATATTGCCATATGTATCGGCAAATGACTCCATCGCTTTGTCCGTCTCTGTACTCTGAACTACCTGTTTATAAAGAGCCTGCGCCGATTCAGGGTCCATCTCCTCGTAATATTTGCGATACTCCTCCGCTCCCGGTCCATTCTCAGCGTAGACTACTTCCTCATAGAAATCCTCAAGTATGCGCTGGAACTCTACCTGTTTATCCTCAAAGGTCTTTAATCTCTCTACCTCGGAGCTGAGCGCCTCTATCTGCTCTGAATAAGTTTTATTTGTATTTTGCGCCTGTTCAAGCTGCGCGTTCAGCCTGTCTATCTCATCTACCGCTTCGCGCAGGCTGCTGTAGCCTCCGTATGCCTCTTGATTATGCGTCTCTGTAGCCGATTCTGACGGCAGTATTTTATTCACAACGGGAATATCCTGCAATATCGGTTTCAAGACATTCGAGCCGAATCCGCCCACATCCATCTTTATAAGCAGGACTAATATTCCAAGCCATATAAATATTATAAATATAGTCACTATGACAACGGACGCGTTTGTGCCGTCTATCTGCTCATCAAGCTCTCTTTCCTGATTTTCAAGCTCCTTTGCCCGCTTTCTTGCCTCTTTTTTTTGATTTTTCTGCTCTTTTCTAAACTGCTTTTGGTCCGCCTTTATCTGTTTGAGCTGTGCCTCTGGTGCGTCAGGGCTAAGATTTTCATTTTTTCGTGCCATAATATTCCTCCATACCGCTTTAGCAGCCCTAATAATGCCGCCTTATTGGCTCAATTTCTCACGTCTTTTCATCCAGCATCTTTTGTCCGTGGGTGTATGTGGTGAGCTCGTCTATTGCTCTGCTTTCTATCGCCATTTCTTCTTTCAAAAAATCCTGGAAAGCATTTTCTTTAAGCTTTTCATGAGCTTTGCGTTCTTTCATAAGCTCCTCTAAGACTATACGCGCTTTCTCGACCGCCTGCGCCGCCTTGTTTACTTCTATCATCTGCGCGCGGATATAGTCCTCCACCTTGAGGGTAGCCATTTTGTTTTCGCGGATTTTTCTGATGTCTATAAGCTCCATTCTAAGCTTTATACCCTCATCCAGATAAAAACGCCTGCGCTTCTGAAGTTCTTCAAGCTTCTGTTTCTCCGCGTCATAGCGCATATTCGCCGCCGCAAAATCCTGCTTTGCCTTGTCCTCCAGCTTTTCCTTGATATCAAGAATACTCTGCATCTTGTATCTGAAAACCGCCATAAAAATCCCCACCTTTAATCAGTGAAAAGTCCTTCCAGCAGCTCTACTGATTCCTCAAAAGTAAATTTGTCATCCGTTGACTGCAGCAGATATTCATTTACCTCATCTATCTTACTGATGGCCCTGTCGATGCCGGGGTTGCTGCCTTTTTTGTAGGCGCCGATATTTATCAGGTCTTCCGCCTCATTGTAAGTAGCCATTATATTCTTTAACTTGCCTGCCGCCGCTTTGTGCTCTTTTGAAACAATCATCGACATACACCTTGATATGCTCTGCAGCACGTCTACCGCGGGATAATGATTTCTATTGGCAAGCTTCCTTGTAAGCATTATATGTCCGTCAAGAATGCTTCGTGCCGTGTCGCATATAGGCTCGTTGAAATCCTCGCCCTCCACAAGCACCGTATAAAGTCCCGTGATAGAGCCCTTTTCGGAACAACCTGCCCTCTCCAAAAGCTTTGGCATCTCCGAGTATACGCTGGGTGGATAACCTCTTGTGACAGGCGGCTCACCGCTGGCAAGCCCTATTTCCCTCTGTGCCATCGAAAAACGCGTGAGGGAATCCATCATCAAAAGTACGTCTTTGCCCTGGTCTCTAAAATACTCCGCTATCGCGGTCGCGGTCTTCGCCGCCTTATTGCGTTCCAGCGCAGGCTTATCCGAGGTCGCCACTACCACTATTGACCGGCGCATGCCTTCCTCGCCTAAGTCTCTCTCTATAAACTCTCTGACCTCTCTGCCGCGCTCTCCTATAAGAGCTATGACATTTATATCCGCCTTGGTATTACGCGCAAACATGCCCATAAGCGTAGATTTACCTACGCCTGAGCCTGCAAAAATCCCTATTCTCTGTCCCTTGCCTACCGTGATGAGCCCATCAACCGCCTTGACACCCAGCGGCAGCACTTCGCTGATAATAGTCCTGCTCATAGGGTCCGGTGGGGGCGCTTCGAGGGGATATTTCTTGATTGTGTGCGAATCCGGCACAAAACCATCAATACACCTGCCAAGACCATCCAAAGTCTTGCCAAGCAGACTGTCACCGACAGATACGCTGAGGGGATAATTCATATTCTCCACCATGCACCCAAGACCGATACCCTCCGTTTCCTCGTAGGGCATAAGAAGTGTTTTTTTGTCTTTAAAACCCACAACCTCCGCAAGTATGCCGTTTTTCTTTTCATTGTCCGTGTATATCTTGCAAAGGTCGCCCATCTTGGCATCGGGTCCCGCGGATTCAATCGTAAGTCCAACTACGTTTTCAACCTTGCCAAGTTTTTTGAAATATGATTTATTTAACGCTGTCAAATATTTATCAAAGGATATAGCCGTTTCCATATAAATCTCCCTTGACGCCTATAGGCGGCTAAAATAATTATGGCTGATAAGACAATAATCTTAACTGCTCGTTTAACGCCTCCAACTGCGTGCCAAGACTGCAATCAAAGACACCGTTGCCTGTCTCTATCATACATTCGTTTTTGCCCATTGTAGAATCTTCGATAATCTCTATATCATCAACGGAAATATTGGTATTTTTAATCAGCTCCCTTTTCTGCATACTCGCAAAGGGATAATCTTCCTTTGAAACATGGATAAGATAATTGTCACTGCCTTCAATATTCCTCATTGTATTCTGAATGAGATATACGATGAGCTCCCTTGAATTTTTTAGGCTTACATGAAAAATGTGCTCATAAATCCTTGTGAGAGTATCTATAAATCTCGGTTCAAGCTCATCAAGCTTTTGCTGATACTCTTTTTCTATCATAGCAATCTTTTGAGCCGCTTCCGCAAATACGCGTTCACGCTCCTGTGAAACACTATCAAGTCCATCCTTGTGGCCCTGTTCAAAGCCTTCACTTTTGCCCTGTTCAAGTCCTGCCTGATAACCTTCCGCCTTTGCGTCCTCGTATGCCTGGTTTCTTGCCTGGTCTATTTCAATCAGAGCCTCTTTTTTCATCGTCTCAATCTGTGACTGTGCTTCAGCGATAAGCTCCTCCGCCTGCTTTGACACTACGGGCTGTTCCGGCTCTACAGTCTCGTCCTCTGGCGCATCAGGATCCGAGCCGCCAATTATTTTCACATTCTCGTCTTTAATCAGCTCGGATACCTTTACGGCATTTAAACCGCTCATAAAGCCTTCCATAAACTCTGGTTCTTCACCGTATTCCTTTGCAAGCTTCGCGGACATCTCTTTGAGCTTCTGCTCTGCAAGCGCGTTGGAATCTATAATTTTTGTATCACTTGGGTTGACTACCACCCAGCCTGATTTCAATACGCCGTTCCTAGACAATTACCTCGTCACCTCCGCCTCTGGAAATAACAATCTCGCCAGAGTCCTCAAGTTTCCTGATAATGTTAACTATCTTCTGCTGCGCTTCTTCAACGTCTTTCATTCTGACAGGACCCATAAATTCTATGTCTTCTTTTATCATTTCCGCAAGACGTTTTGACATGTTACTAAATATAACATTCTGAACTTCTTCTTTAGAACCTTTGCAGGCGATGGCAAGGTCGTTATTGTCAACATCCCTGAGCACACGCTGAATAGCTCTGTCGTCGAGAAGCAGGATATCCTCGAATACGAACATCTTCTTTCTGATTTCGTCCGCAAGCTCGGGCTCCTCTACCTCCAATGTCTCCATGATATGCTTCTCTGTGCCTCGATCCACCGTATTTAATATCTCTACTACCGCATCCACGCCACCGATAACTGTGTAATCCTGATTGACAAGTGAAGAAAGCTTGGACTCAAGCACGCGCTCAACCTCCTTGATAACATCAGGGCTAGTCCTATCCATAGTGGCTATACGCCTTGCGACATCAGCCTGTTTTTCAGGCACCAGCGCACCCAGGATTGACGCCGCCTGCCCTGCCGAAAGATATGACAGTATGAGGGCGATTGTCTGCGGATGTTCGTCCTGTATAAAGTTTAAAAGCTGCGACGCATCTGTCTTTTTTACAAACTCAAACGGCTTAACCTGCAATGAAGCGGTAAGTTTGCCGATAACATCAAGCGCCTTGTCTGCACCGAGAGCTTTCTCCAAAAGCTCTTTTGCGTAGCCGATACCGCCTTCAGCGATATACTGCTGCGCAAGACACACCTCGTAAAACTCGTTTATGACCCTCTCCTTGACGCTGGGAGTGACACTCTTGGTATTGGCAATCTCAAGGGTTAAATCCTCGATTTCGTCCTCTTTTAAGTGCTTAAATATAAGGGATGACTTTTCAGGTCCAAGAGCTATCAAAAGTATAGCTGCTTTCTGTATACCTTTTAATTCATCTTTCTCTGCCATTAATGTTTACCCCCAGTCTTCGTCAAGCCAGTTCCTCAAAAGCGTAGCAACCGCCTCCGGATTTTCTTCCACGAAGTTCTCTATGAGCTTCCTTGCCTCGGACTTCTGCTCTGTCTCTATGCTTTCAAGCTCCTCCTTGCTGGTCTGCAGCAAATCTTCGACAGAGAGTTCTTCTTCCTCCTCGACTTCTCTCTTGGTACGCAGGCTCATAAATACTACGAATCCTAAGAGTACAAGGATGATTATAATGAGTATGATTTGGATTATATCCTTAAACTCGACGCTCTTTTCTACAGCATCTACAAACTGCACTTCTTCAAACGCGATAATGCTTACATTGCTGTCCGGCACGCCGACCGCGTTTGCCACAAGGTCTACGAAATCATCATTTACTTCAAGCTGTGTCCTAACGTCATTGGCAAGCTTATACTCCTCCCAGGTGATGCCGTCAAGGTAGCCCTGCAGTCTGACGTCTTCCTCGCGGATTACTCTGTACTTGATAGCAGCCACTGACACTGTACTGTCATCATATACTATCGTACCGACCTGCGGTTTCTCGCTCGTTATCGTCTCATCGGGAAGATAATCGCGCTTTGATTCGTATGTAGATGTATTGGTGCCCGTGGACTCGTCAATCAGGACATCTGTCTCGGAATTTGAATCCGTACCCGGTATGCCGCCTATGCCGTCAGTGGCGTTCGACCTGTATTCTTCCGTATGTGAATATAAGCCCTGGTCCATGCCGTCGGGGGCGGAATACCTGTGCTCTGTAATCTCTCTCTCCGAGAAGTCCATAATTACGTTTGCGGCAACTTTGATTTGATTGTACTCGCCTGTGCCGAGCAGGACATTCTGGACTTCGTTTTTGATGAGGCTTTCGGCATCCTGTTTGTACATCATCATGGTTTCCGCTTTGTCAAACTGTGATGCCGTTTCTTCTACAGGAAACCAAATAGTGCCGTTTATATCTGTGATTGTTATATTATCAGTAGTGTCATTACCCAGTCCTGTCGCCGCATGTCTTGCGATTGCCGCAGCGTTTTCCTGTGTAAAGCTTTCACCTTCGTTCAGCTCCAGCATAATGCCGGCATAGCTCTCGCGGTTTTGCGCTATGAGCGTGCCGTTGTCCTCGGGAATGTCAATCGTCACTGTCGCTGATTTAACCGCAGGCATACGCATTATATCATTTGCAAGGTTTGTTTGAAGATAATATATACGTCTTTTCTGTTTATCGGCTTCCGTAGTGGAAAAGCTTCCTTCAAGTACGTCATCTATCGTATATGTATTTGTAGCTATGAAGTTTGAGCCAAGAAGTAAATTTGCATCGCCTTCCTGTTTTTTAAGTACGTCAAAGTTCAAGCCGTCGGAGCTCATCTTGTAATCGTAGCCGTTCTCGTCAAACAGGCTCTTAATCATCGCGCCTTCCTGTGCGTTCTCCGCCGTGGCGATTGGCACATATACTTTTCGGGTGAGCACGAATACCAATATGCCAACGGCAAGCAGTATGGCGACGCCTATCCCTATAATAATAGTCTTTTGCTTAGGCTGAAATTTGTTCCACCACTCTTTGAATCTCTCCAAAAGCTTCTTGCCAAATTCCAATAACTTGTCAACCATTTGAAGTATCTCCTTCTTACGAAATCAAATCGAAGCGATTATATCTGTATTTGCATAATCTCGCGGTATGCTTCAAGAAGCTTATCTCTGAGCGCTGTCGTATAGGCGAAAGCCGTCTGTGCTTTACCTACTGCAACGGTCAAGTCGTGAGGATTTTCTGTGATGCCCATGGACCATTTCAATTCTTCATTTTCCATATCAGACAATAAAACATTTGTGTCGTTTATGTTGCTTACCGCCGCATTGAAAATGGAGCCAAAGAGGCTTGAATCGCCTGTGGTCTTGGTTGTATCTGTGTCCGTGGTTTTGTTCAGTGTATTTCTGATTGCATCAGAGCTTACGTTATATAAGCTTTTTATATCGTTTGCGGGTGTGATAGTCATTATGAGCCTCCTGTTTATTTATTCATTTCAAGTCCTTTGAGCATCATTGACTTTGATGCCTCAAAGGCTGCCTGGTTGGCATCATAGCCGCGTGATGCGTCTATCATGTTTGTCATCTCTGTAATGACGTTTACATTTGAATAATGTACATATCCGTTTTCGTCAGCGTCAGGATGCTCGGGGTCATATGCCATGGTTTCTTCTGTCCATGTGTCCTCGTACAGTCCGCCTATCTTTACGCCTTGTCCTGGGCTTGAAAGCTTGGCTGAATTAAGCTGTCCGAGTGGTCTGCCTGAGAGGTTGCTGAACGCTGTATCGAGCATATGAGAGAAATTTCTGTTTTTTATGTTTGTCTTTTCCTGGAATGTCACTACTTTTCTAACGTAGCCGCCGCCGTCTTCTGTCCTTGTGGTGTTGGCGTTTGCAAGGTTCTGAGATGATATGTCCATGCGATATCTCTCCGCTGTCATACCTGATGCGCTTATATCAAAGGCTGTAAATAGTCCCATAATTTACCTCCGTCCTTTTGTTTGTCTTATTGGGTTATATCGGTATTGCCGCTATTTTTTGATTTATTTTATTTTTACTTCATTACTGTCTGGAGCATTGAAAAATTCGTATTTACCAAATCTACAAGTGCGTTGTACTTGATTTGGTTTTCGGCGGATATTGCGTTTTCTGTGTCTATGTCTACGTTGTTGCCGTCGTATCTGTATGATAGTTCGGAATAGTCTATGTAGGTCTTCGGGGTGAGTGATTCAAGCTCGATGTCTTTGACTTTGGCATCTGTGCTGTCGCCGTTTGCGCGGACAAAAGCGTGCTTTAGCTCGGTCTCGAAGCGTATGTCTTTGCGTTTGTAGTCCGGGGTATTGACGTTGGCAAGGTTATTGTTGATTAGCTCCTGGCGTTTGACTGCGGCATCCATGGTCTTGCTCATGACGTTGATATAGTCAAATACATTTGTTGCTCCTAACATATGCAATCCTCCTAATTTTTGTGTAAAATTATTATTGTTTGAATTGTTAAACATAAATATACACTTTGTCCTTATTTTATTATAGATTATTTTTGAAATATTTCAAGTATTATTTTTGTTTTGTTTAGGGGGGAGGGGGATTTGGGGAGAATTTTTTGATTTGGGGACGCCCGAACAGGGAAATATATCTCATTCAGACCCGCTTGCGCTCACGGAAGTTTGACAGCCTAATTATCTTTCCATAACAGCCGTACACCCTTTAACCCTTTATAAAGACTGGATTTTC
>CANQHZ010000013.1 GCA_947623805.1 uncultured Lachnospiraceae bacterium
ACTGACCCTACAGAGGGCGCGGCGCTTGCGATTGCGATTTTAAAGCATCTTCATGACAAGGGCATACGGACAATGGCGACTACGCATTACAGCGAGTTAAAGGTCTTTGCGCTGACTACGCCTTATGTCGAAAACGCCTGCTGCGAATTTGACGTGGAGACGCTTAGACCTACCTATCGGCTTTTAATCGGAATTCCCGGCAAGAGCAATGCCTTTGCCATTTCCTCAAAGCTTGGGCTTTCAGAGGAAATCATCAATTCTGCAAGGGAGCATATCAGCGAGGAGGAGGAAAGCTTTGAGGATTTGCTCGCCGATTTGGAGACAAGCCGCAAAACCATAGAAAATGAGCGGAATGAGATACAAAGCTACAAGGAGGAAATAAGCTCGCTCAAGGCAAGGCTTGAGCAGAAGCAGGAAAGGCTTGACGCGCAAAAGGACAAAATACTGCGCGAGGCAAATGAGGAGGCTCGCAAAATCCTGCAGGAGGCAAAAGCTGTCGCAGACGAAACAATACGCGATTTTCAGAAGGTCAATTTAAACCACGCCTCGGCAAGCGATTTGGAAAAGAAACGCACAAAGGTACGCGACAAGATAAATGAAAAGGACAAAAAGCTCTCCGCTGCGCAAAACCAGCCCACACACAAGCTGCTAAAGCCAAACCAGATAAAGCTTGGCGATATGGTAAAGGTGGTGTCAATGGGCCTAAAAGGCACTGTTTCCTCAAAGCCTGACGCCAAGGGCGATTTGTTTGTACAGTGCGGGATTATCCGCTCACGCGTCAATATCAGCGATTTGGTGCTTTTGAAGGAAGATGATGCGCCAAATGTTTCCAAGTATAAAAAGAGCTATAGTTCAAGCTCTGCTGGCAGTCATATCGGCATGGCAAAGACCTCCGAGTTTTCCATGGAAATAAATCTGATTGGAAAGACTGTGGACGAGGCAATTTCCGAGCTTGACAAATATCTTGACGACGCGTATCTTTCGCATGCGCCTAGTGTGCGCATTGTACACGGCAAGGGCACGGGAGCTTTGCGGCAGGCGGTACAGCAGCACTTGAAACGTATTTCCTACGTGAAAACTTTTCATCTGGGAGAATACGGCGAGGGCGATGCGGGCGTGACAATATGTGAATTTAAGTAACTGAAAACACTTAAAATGCTTATTTGACAGCGCATAACACTTTTTATAACTGCTTAAACAAATATTGGAATAGAGGGATTTTATATATGGCGAACAAACAAAAAATTTTGATTGTTGATGATGATGAAAATATTGCGGAGCTTATCTCACTGTACATGACTAAGGAATGTTTTGAAACCAAAATCGTCTACGACGGCGAATCCGCGCTGAAGGAGGCGGCTGCATTTTCACCCGATTTGATTCTGCTGGACCTTATGCTGCCTGGCATTGACGGCTATCAGGTCTGCCGCGAGGTACGTCAGAAATCGCAGACGCCGATTATCATGCTTTCCGCAAAGGGCGAGGTTTTTGACAAGGTGCTGGGGCTGGAGCTTGGAGCTGATGACTATATTGAAAAGCCATTTGACACAAAGGAGCTTGTCGCGCGCGTAAAGGCTGTGCTGCGCCGCTATAAGACTGCGCCCGCGGAGCCTAAGGCGGCTGCCGCAAAGGAGGTTAGCTATCCTAATCTTACGATTAATCTGACAAATTATTCCGTAATCTACAACGGCAAAAATATTGACATGCCGCCAAAGGAGCTTGAACTGCTGTATTTTCTTGCTTCCTCGCCAAACCATGTGTACACACGCGAGCAGCTGCTTGACCAGATTTGGGGGTACGAATATATTGGGGACACGCGCACTGTAGATGTGCATATTAAGCGCCTGCGCGAGAAAATCAAAGACCATGATACATGGCGGATTGCTACTATATGGAGTGTGGGGTATAAGTTTGAGGTCAAAGCATGAAAAGATTTTCTAATGCTCACACCAATGGGTGTTTCGCAAAGAAAATCTAATTTCATGCCGAAGAACGCAAGGGCAGCGTTCTTCATTTAATGATTACTTACGGGGTTTTGTGATGAAAAGGACACTTTATCTGAAATTTGTTTTAGCTTATCTTATTTTTGCTTTTTTCAGCTTTGTCGTGGTGGCTACTTTTACTTCTAGTATGACGCTGGAGCAGCTGAAACGCGAGAGGGCTGATGCTTTGTATAGGGAGGCTACGCTCATTTCCAATTCTTATGCCGCGGATTTGTATAACAGCGAGATAACCTTGGAATCGGTGTGGCGACAGATTGAAGCTATAGGGACATTTCTCGATGCCTCGATTTGGATTATTAATCCGTCGGGGCTTGTGGTGCTTGATTCGGATGCCGCCCCTGATATTGAAAATCCTACTACAATCCCTAATTTCACGCCTGCGATAACAGGCAGCTCGTTTTACACGGTAGGGAATTTTTTCGGAATGTTTGATGAGGATATGATTTCCGCTTTTGCGCCAATCACTTCGCAGTACAAGGTCAAGGGTTATGTGGTAATACATGGCTCAATGGCAAAGCTGCAAAGCTCGTGCAATACCCTGCTCAATATTTCGTATCTTACAATGGTGATTTTGTTTCTGCTCTCGCTCATAATACTGCTTTTTTTCACTGAAATGGTATATGTGCCGCTGCGCAAAATCACGCGCGCTACAGAACAGTATGCGATAGGCAATTTCAGGTATGAGTTTCAGGTGGACAGCGAAGATGAAATCGGCTATCTCGCCGCCTCCCTTGCATATATGGCAAGCGAGGTTGCTAAAAGCGAGGACAACCAAAAGCGTCTTGTGGCTAACATTTCGCACGATTTCCGCTCGCCGCTCACGTCGATGCGGGGCTATCTGGAAGCTATGCTTGACGGCACGATACCGCCTGAGCTGCACGAAAAATATATCGGCGTGGTGCTCAATGAGACTGACAGGCTGACAAAGCTCACAAACTCCCTGCTCACGCTCAACAACTTAAACACAAACGGAATGATTTTGGAGCGCACGGATTTTGACATCAATCAGGTGATAAAAAACACGGCAGCGTCCTTTGAGGGAACTTGCCGTGAGAAATATATTTCCATAGAGCTTGTGCTTACTGGGGAAAAGATGTTTGTAAACGCCGATATGGTAAAAATACAGCAGGTGCTTTACAATCTGGTGGACAACGCGATAAAATTCAGCCACAAGAATTCTTCTATTAAAATCGAAACGATTGAAAAGTCAAACAAGCTGCTTGTGTCGGTAAAGGACAATGGTATTGGCATACCGAAGGACAGTATCAAGCTTATCTGGGACCGCTTTTATAAGACTGATTTGTCGCGCGGGAAGGACAAGCGCGGCACGGGGCTGGGGCTTTCGATTACGAAGGAGATTATTCGCTCGCATAATGAAAATATTAATGTTATCAGTACGGAAGGGGTTGGCACTGAGTTTATTTTTACGCTTGAAAAGAGTAAGGGCGAGGATTAAAGAGAGTGTAATATAAAGTGTGTAAATTACTGGTAACAGACTTACGCACTTTATATTACACTCTCCATATTTTATATCTAATTCGTACCCCCTCCAATTTTAATGTCCCCGCAAGTCTTGATTTTTCAAGACTTGCGGGGATTTATTCTCTTACTCAACCTCTACATCATTGAGTAAAGCTTCGCAAACGTCTATAATGCAAACAAGATTTAGTAATAAGACTCTAATGCTTATACCCACTACCATATATAAGCGATGTCATATCAACCTGCGTTTCATACTCGCCTGCTTTTATGGTATAGGTTTCTCCCGCCTTGATATAAGGACAGCTTAATACCACACAATTAAAGGCTTTATCTGTCCTGCTTTCGATAAGGGCATTTCCGCTGCTGTCAATAAGCTGTACGAGCGCGCCGTTTGGCTGGTTGTCGAGCTTGACAAGGATTGAGCCCTGAGACGATGCTTCGCCAAAGTTCTGCGCTTCGCCGCTGTAGCCGAATGCTGCGACTACTCCGCCGCTTATCGTCGCTGAAAGGTCATAATCAATCGGAGCGTTTTCATTGTCTGACGGTCCCATTATTATCATATTGCCGCCGCTTACGGTTATATTTCCGTTTGCGTCTATGCCGTCGCCCTGCGCGTCAATGGTGATACTTCCGCCCATTATGTTTATGCTGACATCATTAGTTTCTGACGAATTTTTGTTGGCGGCGTTTATTCCGTCATTTGCGGCCGTAATGTCTATATTTCCGTCAAAAATATTTACCACAGTTCCCTCGATGCCTTCTTTGCCCGCGTTTATGGAAATATCGCTGCCTGTAATGCTAAGCTCGTCATTTGCCGATAAGCCGTGCGATGCTGTTTCAAGGCTGTATGTCCCGCCCGCAATTCTAAGCTCGTCTTTTGACTCTACTCCGTGTCCTGCGGGAGAGGCGATGCTGAGCGTTCCTGCGCCGTTAAGGGTTAAGTCGTCTTTTGAAAAAATAACCGCGTCTATTTTGTCGTCGCCTTCTGAATTGAATGTGCCGCCGTTTGAAAGCGTGTTTTGAGTGCCTTCCGCCAGAGTTACGAATACTTTATCAGCCTTTTTGACATATATTGCAGCGGAGCTTTGGCTTGTCACAGAGGCGTTGTTTAAAACAAGCTGAATTTTGTCCGATTTGCCCGCGTCAACTATTATGCGCCCATTGCTTATTGAGCCGCTAAAGATATATGTGCCCTCCTGCGTAATGGTGATGTCGCCCCCGTCAACCGTGACTATATCTGACGAGGCAGAGATACTGCCGTCTGAAAGCTCTATGCTGATGCTCTCGCCCGCGTCATATTCTCCGCTTAAATCACGCTTTGAAAATATGTCGTCTATGGTAATTCCCTGCGATATGCTGTTTTCATTTTTTTGAGCTGCTGCGTCGTCTAAGCTGCCTGATGCCTGAGACGAATTTTCGCTGCTTGAGCTGTCCTGTGTTGCCTGTGCATTTCCACTTCCCTTTTCCCCTGAAAATGAGCAGGCTACAAGAAATGCAGACATGCATGTCAAAATCAGTATTCTCTTATATATCTTCATATTAAGCCCTGCGCTACCTTTCCATATTAATCAGTCCTGAAAACCAAAGCCATTTCCGCAAAATTTGCCGCTTTATTATCGGGCAGTTTTTATCAGCATATGTGCATTTATGTCTTAATATCCTTATTCTATATAGTCGCTTATTGTCCAGCTGTCTAAGTCTGAGGCGTGACCATTTACGCTGAATATGGTATCCGCCGCCCTGCACTCAACTACTTTGCGCTCTATCTGCTCATCCTCTGAAATTTCGCTGAAGGTTCTTCCGTATTTTTCCCAATCAAGTCCTATAGCCTTGATATAAGTCGGTGCCAATTGCGACTGGGAAACGGGGGCATTGTTTATTACCATTGCCTCATTATGCTCATACGGCTCCTTTATTATGAATATAGGGCGTGATGTTCTGTCTGGTCCTCCCGATTTTCTTGAAGGATCATCCATAATCGTACCTTGACCATGATCAGCTGTTATAATAATTGTAGCATCATCATATTTTCCAAGCTTCTTAAGCTGTTCAAGATACTCATACACTATTTTCATGCTACCACGCCCCTGCGAGTGCATTGAGCCTTCCCGTCCTGATGCATCGTATCGAAAATCATCTGTAAGGCAAAATGGAGCATGCAGTCCAAACATATGATAAAACTTAAATGCCTTGTCAAGTCCCTCCTGAACACTTATTCCTTCACTTGCAAGGTAATTATGGAAAAGTGAATCATTTTCTATATTCCACGCATCTTTTCCTACTATATAATTAACGATATCGCCAGAATAATAAGAGTGCATTATCTTCATGCAGAATGGGGACATTTTGTACAAGGATGCATTAACCATCATCTTAAATACTTTTGTGACATTATATTTATACTCAATGTTATCATTATAATTTGGCAGCATAGGATAAATCGAATCTGGAATATATCTAAGATCTGTATATATTCCTAAGTCATATCCTTGTTCATATATTGTCTCAAGCAAATCGCTGGTTCCATAGGCATAATTATAGTAATCGTCTTTGTGTGCTTCATCCCACTCAACTCCTGTCAACATATATGGAATAGCTTGAGCCGTATGGAAGAATTTTGCCGTGCCGTTCCTGTAATAAGTAAAATCAGCCAATGGCGCTGTAAAGCCTTCATCCTCCTCTAAAATTTCCTCAAACCAATCCCCCTCATAACAGTCAAGCACAAAAACCAACACATTGTCATTCTCTGCTATCTGGAGCGCTCCTTTATTCGTTAACGCCGCATATTCCTTTGTACTCAAATCACTTGTTACAACTAAATATACGAGCGAAAAAGCCTGTATAAGGGCAATATACCAGCATAATAGTTTGCATGCCTTGAATATCACATTCTTTTTATGACCTATTAGCATAACTGCCATAATTACAGCAAGCCATATGGCAGCGTTAATAAGCTTGGTTGAGAACTCCCAAACCTGGTCTTTTCCATCCATGCTTTGAAGTTCACCATTCAAAAACATATTCTGTATATATCCCATAAGCACCATAATTGACAGCAAAACATTCACTGCACCATATATGCGTTTAGGCAAAAACAATATGCCCATAAGTATAAGCGCTGCACCGGCAAGCAGGCTTGCAATAATCATTATGACAAGAAATACCCAATAGCTGCCTGGAAACTCCTCTGGATTGTTCAGATACAATTCATTTGGCAAATATATTCCAACTGTCATAACGCATGCACATATAACAGGTAATGCATCCAGTATATAGCTTTTACATTCTTTTATAGATATAAACTCAATATCTTTTTTATACAGCAATGCCACGATTGCCGCTATCACAAATGATATCACGTAAATAACACAATACCACATAATACTAATATGGCATTTTAATATAAAAGCAAAAAATAGCAAAACCAAAAGAGAACAGTCAAATATTCTAATAAACTGCCTTCCCCTTATCCTGAATATCAGCTTGATTAATACTGGAAGTATAATTCCAATTAGCATAAGCGGAATGCTATAATGAATATAAGTTATAGCCCTTATGTCCCAAAAGCTCTCATACAACGAATTATTATTATCGCCCAAATATACCTTAACAACCGATACTACAAAGTAGTGACTGGCGTAAAAAAACAAGAGTGTTTTTAGAAATACCCCCCCCCTCCTATTTTTCTGCGGATATTTTTTATTTATACATTCCCATATTACGCTTGACAAAATTCCAAACATAAGGATATATATCAAAATATACCTCTGCATTTTTCATTCCTCCAAGATGTTATCCTCTTTATAGACTGTATTCTGCATATTTAACGCCAAGTTTATAAATTTTACCGCCGTGCAATTTTTATTCAAAACAAAAAACCTGCACAGCGTGTTTTTCTGTTATTTAAAGTTTTTCATAAATGCGTCTCTATTCTCTTTCGCCGTTTCCTTCGGTCTGCCCAAGTCTTTCCTCGAATCAAGCGATACCATAATTTCATAGAGCACAGGACCTTTTCTGCTGCCAAATGTTCCTGCAAGACTGTCAAGACCTTTTTCGTCCATAATCCGCTCCGTGTAAGCATAACCTGCTGCCTTTGCCACTCTCGAAAAATCCGTAGACTGGCAGCCTGTAGGCATTGCTCCTACCGATTCGTGAGCCTGATTGTTGATTACTATGTGATAAAAATTTTCAGGTGCCTGCGACGCGATAAACGGCAACGCGCCCATATGCATAAGAGCCGCTCCGTCGCCGTCGATACATACTATTGTCTTGTCCCTTTTCTCCTGCGCGACACCGAAAGCAATCATGGATGCATGTCCCATGCCTCCGACAGTCATAAAAATATTGTCATGATTTCCAAACTGAGCATTACTCTGTTCATACAACTCACGCGATATTTTCCCCGTGGTCGACACGATATATGCATCTCTTGGCACTATCTGCAACAGTCTGCCTAAAACCGCCTCGCGATTAAGTGTACTGCTGTTTTGCCATACAAATTCCCTATCCGGCTCAAAAGTGCCTTTCTTTACAATAATCGCAAACTGCAGGTTTTTATCAAGGTATGTCTTGGCGCGGGTTAATATTTCCTGCCACTGCTCATCCGTGGTATTCTTATCCACCACAGAATAAGGTACATCAAGCGTGTCAAACAGCTTACAGGTAATTTTTCCCTGAAAAACATGCTGAGGCTCGTCCTTAACACCCGGCTCGCCGCGCCAGCCTACGATAAACAACATTGGAATACCATAAACATCATCATTTGCAAGTGATGCAAGCGGATTTACTATGTTGCCTATGCCCGAGTTTTGCATATATATGCACGCAGGACTGCCTGAGGCTAAAAATGCGCCCACTGCCAAGCCCACCGCTGCGCCCTCATTTGCCGTCACGTAATGCTTTAATCCACCCTCATATGTCTGCAGTCCATCGCAAAACTGCTTAAGTGTAGAGTCCGGCACTCCTGCAATTACCCTTACTCCCATATTTTCTATCTGCTTTAACAATCTATCTGCTTTCATTAATCTTATTCAGCTCCTCTACGGTATCAATCTCGACCAGCTGTCCCTCATTTACAGGCTCTATCGTCAAATCCAGCTTGTCCAAATTTTGATTAACTATATCGTCCCAAAAAAGCTGGCTGTTTTCTTCCTTATCATATGCCTTTTCAATCTGTTCTTTGAGGCAGAGCGCTTCCTTTTGCCTGAAATACGCTATGCCCACCATATTATAAGTATCCGTGCCGCCTTTGCCCACTCTCGTAATTTTTCCATCCTGCAAATCAAAAACCCAATCGTCCGAATATCCCGCCTGCATTCTGCCATAATAGCAGGATTTAGGCAGCGGTTTGCAAAAAATTGATGCATCAGCGACATATAAGTCCGACTCGCAGATAAAGCAATTCCCCTTTGCCAAAACTTCTCTTGCGGCATATATGGATGAAATATTGTTTTTCTCTCTATAATCCTTATTATTAATCAGCTTTACCATAGGGTATTTGCGCTGAAGATAATCAAACTGCTCCCCTAAATACCCCGTCACCACATATATCTCATCGACCGGTCTTGAGATAAGTCCTTCGATTACTGTTTCTATCATAGGTTTTCCAAATACCTTTATCAAGGGCTTTGGCATTTTTTCCGTCAGCGGGCGCATCCTTGTCCCAAGACCCGCCGCCATCAAAATCGCTGCTTCTTTCATATTTCCTCTTATTTTCCGTTTCAATCTTAAAGCTCATCAATCAGGCGTATAATATCCTTAAAAGGCATTAACTTAGAATCAACCTCCATCGCCCTATGATGTTTCAGTATTTCCGTCGCGGTTTCCTGCATTGCGGGGAACGCGCTCCTCGTAAGCTGGTTGGCATAAATTACTATATTAACCCCTGCCTTTGCCAGTTCTTCCTCCGTAATGCTGTTAAACGAAGTTGGTACTACCACGATAGGCGTAGACTTATCCCTTTCCCTGAACAGATGGCAAAACTCCAAAATCTCATCGGGGCTTTTCTTCCGCGAATGAATCATAATGCCATCTGCTCCAGCCTTCACATACGCAAAAGCGCGCTCCAGTGCTTCCTCCATAGGCTTTTCCAAAATCAAGCTCTCAATACGCGCAATAATCATGAAGTCGTCCGTGCGGAGCGCCTGTTTACCTGCGCTTATTTTCTCGCAGAAATTCTCTATCGTATCTTGTGTCTGCTCTACTTCCGTGCCAAACAGCGAGTTCTTTTTTAGTCCTGTCTTGTCTTCTATGATTACCGCCGACACTCCCATACGCTCTAAAGTCCGCACATTGTATACAAAATGTTCCACAAGTCCGCCCGTATCACCGTCAAGAATAATCGGTTTTGTCGTCACATCCATCACATCATCAATCGTACGGATACGCGAAGACATATCGACAAGTTCAATATCGGGCTTACCCTTTGCCGTTGAGTCGCACAGGCTCGAAATCCACATAGCGTCAAACTGGTCGAGTTCTCCGTTGCTCTCCACGATAGTTTTTTCGGCAATCAAACCTGTCAAGCCTGAATGTACTTCAAGGGTTTTTACAATAGGACGCAGCTTTATCAGCTGACGCAAGCGCTTACGCCTAAATTCAGGCATCGCAAGCTTTTCTTTCATGCGGTCGTCAATCTTTTTGACCTTTTCATTGTATGTATACGGTACTTCTATGAGCTGCCCGCCATATTTTTTGAGATTATTTACTACATTCTCTCTGATTGCGCTCTCAGGTCCGTTCTGCCAGTTGTCACCGTGAATGACATAATCCGGCTTTAGTTCTTCAAGAACATCGTCATACATAATCTCCCGCTGAATCAATACTTGGTCTGCAAGCCCTGTCGCCTTTATAATTTCTATCCGCTCATCTATCGAGATTGTCGGAAAACGATTGTATCGCACCATAGCTTCATCAGCAAGCACACCAACGATAACCTGTCCGTATTTTTTTGCCTCGTTTAAAATATTCAAATGTCCTTCATGGATAACATCCGTGCAAAAACAAGTGTAAATTTTATTCATGTTTCCTCACATTCCGCCGAGCCTAATCCGTATGAAAAAGCACAGCCATAACTTATTTTATAATTATAATCATCAGGATAATCCACAGCAGACGCCTATACGATACCGGCAAATTCACGTCATGCCGCACAACTTACTTATACTTCACAGGTATTGCAACATTGTATTTTCTAAGCGCTTCCTCAAAAACCGTAAAAAAGTCTTCAATGTCCTTAGCCGTTATTGCGCCCAATGCACACAGACGAAACATTCCCATTTTTTCAACCTTGCCTGGATATATCGTAAATCCTCTCTCGTAGCAATAGTCGTGGATTTTGATAAAATCCCAGTTTTCATCGTCAGGATAGAGCGCCGCCGCGACAAGCCCCGACGAATATTCCTTAGGGATATAAGTGCGAAAGCCAAGCCCTGCAAGTCCGTCACAGATGGCGTTAAATACCCCAAGATGACGCTCCCACTTTGCCGTTTCGCCCTCCTCAAAGTATTCTTTCAATGCCTGCCTTGTCGCATAAATCACCTGTACCGGCGGAGTAAAATGCATCTCGCCGTGCTCTTTCGCATATTCATACTGCATATACAGATTGCAATAATATGAACGCTTGGGGTACTCGGCCGATGCCTCTATCACAGCCTTATTTCCTATTACAAAGGAAAGACCAGTCATTGCCATTATTCCCTTCTGCGCCGACGCCATGCAGAAATCGATGTTGTCCTTTTGCATATCTATGGGGCGCATGGCATAGGTAGATGTCGTATCCACTGCAAACACGGCATGATACTTGTGCGCTATCGCGCCTATCTCGCGAATAGGATTTAAAAGCCCTGTACCTGTTTCGTTGTGAGTGGTGTAGACGAGCGCTACATCAGGATTTTCCTGCAATGCCCTTTCCACTGCTCCCATATCCATAGGCTGATTGAGCGCAAATTTGAGGTTTATATGCTCCAGTCCGTAATATTCGCATATCTCCACAGCTCTGCTGCTGTATGCACCATTATTGAGTATCAGGATTTTTTTATCTTGCGGCAGCAGCGAATTGAGACATATATCCATATTTATAGTACCTGAGCCGCAAAACAAGACAGCCGTATACACGCTTGGGTCAGCATGCACAATTTTCAAAAGACCATCTTCAATCTCACGCATAACCGCCACAAACTCTTTTTCTCTGGGACAAATATCAGGCACAACCTGCGCCATTTTCACAGTATCTGTAGTCGTCGCAGGCCCCGGATTTAACAATACATTTCTCTTTACCATAACAATATTTCTCCAATAAATTACATTTCGTTTTTTATCATAAAACAATTATAAACATAATCATTATTCCAATACTCTTTCATACTCGGCTTTGAAAATCTAATGCTCATATCATGTGTTTCGGCAAAATTTAAAAAGAACTGCTTCTCATAGAAAAATTTAGGTAAGTCCTTATATCGTTCTTCATAATTTTCTATAACCTGTTTCCTATATGCAATAAAGGCGTCTTTTTTCCCCGCATCATGAATATCTATAATTCCAATCGAATATTCTGCTTTCTTATACATCTTTTCCAACACTTCATAAGCATAATCATATCCATCAAAATATGAAAAGACACTATTTGAGAGTATGGCATCATACATAATCTCACATGATAAGTTTGATGCCTCATCACAAATCAGTTCTTTGGGAGTTTCCAATACCCCCTTTGCAATTTCAATTTCTGCCGACGAATAATCTATTCCGCCTACCTTTATTCCATCTCTTTGAAACAAATACAAATTTGCCCCACAGCCACAGCCGACTTCAAATATGCTTTTTATTTCCTTTTTTTGCGTCGTTGCGTTAAATTCTAATTCATTCTTAGTTTGTATATATTGGGAATAAAACTCATCATACGCAAGGCTGACCTTGTCATACCCCCCCCCTGGTATTAACTGAGTCCCACCCCGCAATTCGCTTTAGCTCCATAAATACCCTATGCGCATCTCCGGACTTTAACTCCTTTTCATCTGCCTCTCTCTTTTCCCATATTTCATGCCACTTACCATTTGTCATTTTTGCTTTTCTCCCTTTCTTTATTTTTCAGAGCGCTTAACCAAACGGTCAATTATATATTTCGCGCCTACTTTGCCGCTCGTTCCAATATTATAAATATACTGTTCTTTTAATTTTTGCAGAGAATCACTTGAAAATTCCGCGTCTTCCAATAGCTTATCTACCGCTGACACAATCTTGTCCCCTGCTTCTGACAAATCAACAGATATGCCTATCACATTTCGCAATTCTATATCAATCGGCACGGTCTCCAATTCCTTATAATCAGGATTAAGAATTTTCATTGGCGTATTGATAAACAGTACAGGTTTCAATGTTGAAAATGTATACTCAAATGCAATGCTCGACCAGTCTGTTACAAGCAAATCCGCCATATACACAGTCTTATTAGAAGAAAAATCTTTTTGGAAAACAACACCGTAATCGCTGTACTTAGCAGCCAATGCATCAATCTTACTCTCAAAATGGCGCACATATTGTGGGTGTGGTCTTACAATAATGCGATAATCTGTCTTCACAAGCTTGTCCAGCATACGCTCAATGCATGAATCTAATATATTATCCTTTTGCCAAGACGGCGCTATTAAAATTGTCTTTTTATGGCCGTCAACAGTCTGCATATTTTCTTCCACAAGCATTTGATTGTAAGATGCTGTCATATCATCAATAACTGAGGAGCCCCATTCAACAAGCGTCTTTGACGGCAATCCATACTTTTTCTCCCGTTCAGCAATTTCTGCCTTATTTTTCGGTCCTGATGTATAGATTGTGTCAAAATGGTCAAGCGCGTTTTTGTGAAAGGATAGATTTGCACTGTTTACGTCATGCGGCACATATATATACTCGATATCCTTTTTCACATAAGAGCGCTTTAGCTGGAAATTTTCCAAGTCAGGCGTAGTCATCACACAGATATCAGTTTCAAGCTTCATCATCAGCACAATAAGACGGTTCTCACCGATATAATAAGGTTTGAACTGCTCACTCTCCAAAGCAAAAACCTCGTCAAGCGGGTCACTTGTGATATAATGCACCACAATATTAGTCCTGCGTATTATCTCCTCTATTATATTCTTATAATATTTATAAAAACCATTTTTCTCCGAATAGAAGACTACACGCTTTCTTCCTGCAGAAAAGAAACGCTTATAATCCGCCTTTTCCTTTTTTCGGTACGGATTTTTCCTGTCCTCTTTCTTTTTTGGCGCCATAAATTGTTTCGCCTGTTTTAATTCTTCCTTGCTCTTTTCCAAAGCGTCATAATCTATATAGTTTTTGGGATTTATCCAGATATTCAAAAGTACAAGCTGCAGTATGGAAAGCAGGTTGCTGTAGCTCCAATATATTCCCACTCCTATCGATACAAAAAAGCCAAGATACAATGAAAGCCCTACGGAAAATATCATAGTACCGTACTGGTTAAGCGCGCCCTGCTCCGCCTGCAGGACATTTATTTTGTTCTGCACATAACACATCAAAAAAGCCGACACTGCCGCAATCACAGGCACGAGCAGCGTAAGCCCCATAGTTTGTATAGGTACGGCATTTAAGGTCGTCCCGCGCTTTACCGCCTCCACGACGCCCATCAGCAGCGCAAGCTGTACGAACAGCGGTATCAAGTCCACAAACGGGCTGTATTTTTCCCGCTTAAACAGCTTGTACTGCTCCTCGGAAATCATCTCCTGATTACCCATGTATGCCGCCTTGATATGGTTCATCTCAGGCTGCATACGCACTGTCTTAATGGAATTTTTCTGCACCCATACGGAAAGTGGCAGCAGAATAACCTTTGTCAGAAAAGTAAATATAAAAATCGCAATCCAATAATTGTGGCAAACGGCATAGCAGGCGTTTATAAGCCATACTAAGCCGTCTACTATCGCATTGATTATAGCACTCATGCCTTTTAGTCCTCTGTATCCTTAAACTCGATTTTTTCTTCTTCCTCCTGATTTGCTTTCTTCCCCTTAAAGAGCTGAAAAATCTTGTGGCGGAATATGGTAAGTCCCGCACCAAGGGCAATCAGCACACCCGCTACACCCTGAATAATGTACGTAACTGCCGACGGGTCAATGTACGCATAAACCGGCACAGTGAAAAGAGCATGAAAGCATGTGAAAAAGTAAAGAAATGAAAGTGTTCTCGCAATTATTTTTTTCATAATTTTTATTCTCCATTCATATATATAATAATATTGGTATTATAACACCAACAAATATCAATGTCCAGCCTAAAAATAGGAATCTACTATCGGTACAATCTCACTTGGTCCTATTTCTGTCTGCTTCAAAAGCTCCGATACATCACCGGTATAAGTATATCCAAAATACACATTCGAATCGCCTGTTTTATCTCCCGTGTAACAGGGAACAGACGGATAATCCTCGCTGTACATGCGCAGCCATACTGTTCTGGTTCTTTCTTCATCCTGCTCATAATCATGAACAGACTTGCCGTATTTCGTATAATCCACTCCTACTGCCTCCGCAATCGTTGGCATATAATCGGCAAATGAAACGGGAGCTGTATTGACAGGCGATACGTCATGCTTTTCCTGAGGCTCTTTCATATAAAATATCACTTGAGAATCATAGGGCCCTCCATGGTCTGCCGTAATAATAATCGTGGCATCGTCATACACCCCCAAATCCTTTAGCTGATTAAGATATTCATTCACGATTACCATGCAGCCCTTTGTAGTTTCCTCCAGTGTCGAGTTTTCTTTGTAATTGCCCGCTTCATCAGTCGTATAAAGATGAGGTCCCATAATGTGCTGCACGATATAATAATTGGATTTACTGTCAGCAGTAAGTCTTTTCTCCGTCAATCCTTTATAAAAATCATAATTCTCATGGTTGATTTTATTTTCTTTAACTTCTACAATATTTGAATACTCGTCAATATTGGCATAAAAATATGGTTTTAAGATATCTGGAAACATACGATAGCTTGACATCTTAGCCATAGTCTTGAACAAAAGCTTATAAAATATATCTATCTCCTGCGAGGAATTTACTACATTTGACAGCTTGCCATCCAAAATCTCCGGCGAATTAAGACCGCATAAAATATTGGTGTCAGGCGTATACACATTCGCCACAAAATTTTGCTCGGAAAGCATATCATAAAATTCTTCCGTGCTTTCATTGTTCCAGATATTCTCACACCATTCATTAATCCCGACATCCATATCAACCTCCTGTCCTGTAAGCATATGAGGAAGTGACGGAAACGTGCCAAAATAAACACAATCCATATTGTTGTAATACGTAAAGTCATGGAGGAAATCCACGGCGTCAGGGTATGCCGTCAACAACGGCTCTATATACTGATTGCTGAAATAATCCAAAATTATAACAATTACATTTTTATCGGCAGAAACCGTATACTGATTCTCGCCTGAGAGATGCCATTTCCCCTCAGGATAAACATATGCTTCCTCCCTCGCCGATACAGTCAATGATACCAGCGCAACTGCCTGTATAAGCAAAAGGAAAACGGATAAATACATAACCGTCTTTTTCCAAATCTCCGATTTCCAAAAAGCCAAAACGATAACTCCGACTATTATGACAAGCCAAACAATAAGATTGCCTACAGACTGTCCCGTTCCAACCTTATATCCTTCCGGATTTACGCCAAGCAAATCAAGATTTTTATTCAAAAACATAACCTGGATATATCCACCGACAGAAAACGCAAATATCACAGACATCACTGCCCTATACGCCTTATCAGGTAAGACAGAAAATATCAATGTAAAAACAATCGTACCCGCCACGGCAAACAAGGTCATATACCCTGCAAACTCACCATATACAAACTCAAATTCCGTAACATTTGAGAAAAAAATCTCAGACGGTCCAAAAATAAGCAGCATAAAAGCCAAAAGAAAATTAATCAAAAATGCAATGATTATTTTCTCTTTAATAATCTTTTTCATTATTTGGGATTTCCTTTCATATAATACACTATTCTACCCAAAAATCAAATTTCATTTATAAACACGAATACAATATCAGATTATCTCCCTAATTTTCTCACGAACCTTAGTCATAGACGCAGTAGGCTCAAAACGCGCGATTATATTGCCGTTTCTGTCTATCAGAAATTTTGTGAAATTCCACTTGATGGCGCTGTTGTTTTTGTAACGCCTGTCGTGCTTTTTGACAAGCTGACCAAGCATCGCGCCCATAGGAGTGCCTGTATCAAAACCTGTAAACGAGGTATTCTCCACAAGCCATTTATAGAGAGGTATAGCACCTTGTCCGTTTACTTCTATTTTTGAAAACTGCGGAAAAGTAATGCCGTAGTGCGATATGCAGAATGAATGTATTTCTTCGTCTGTACCGGATGCCTGTTCACCAAATTGGTTGCAAGGGAAATCGAGAATTTCAAAGCCTTCCTTTTGATATTGTACATATATCTCCTGGAGCTCCTTGTAATGTGGGGTAAAACCGCAGCCTGTAGCTGTATTGACAATAAGAAGAACTTTTCCCTTGTAATCGGAAAGCGGAACCTCTTTGCCATCGCGCGCTCTTACAGAAAAATCATAAATTCCCATAGCTAAACCTCCTTGTGTATTATCTATTCATCTTCTATGACTTGGCAGCGCAATTTTGTCAAACTGCAGCTGCCAAGTTTATTGTATCATATATTTTGCAAAGAATCACTGTTTTTAGCAAAATTTTATGCCTTATGCTTTTCCCATTTTTTCCGCAAAGCAGTGCAGCACTTCCGGAATATGTATCGTCTGCGGGCATACTTTTGAACAGCTGTGGCAGCCAATGCAGCATTCGGGCTGTTTATCGGCATCGATTGAGGCCAGCGCCATAGGCGCAATAAAATCCCCCGAACCTGCCACTACAGCCTCATTGTACAGCTTCAACAGAAACGGTATATCAAGCTGCTTGGGGCAATGGCTTACGCAATAATGGCAGCCTGTACATGCAACGGCAGTCTCGGCTATCATTTCATCGGCAATCCCTAAGACAAGGCGCATTTCTTCTTCATTTAAAGGTTTGCTCTCAGCATATACAGCAATATTTTCTTTTAGCTGCTGCATATTTGACATTCCCGACAACGTAACCCCTACATTTGGAATTGACTGTATAAACCTGAACGCCCATGCGGGAATTTTTTCGTCAGGTCTTGCCGCCTTAAGCTTATCCGCGAATTTATCGGAAAGCGTCGCAAGCTGTCCGCCGCGAACAGGCTCCATAACCCAAATCGGTATTCCGTACTTGTTTAAGAGCTCAATTTTTCCTTTTGCGTTTTGGAAAGCATAATCAAAGTAATTCAACTCAATCTGGCAAAATTCCATGTTTTCTCCGTATGCATCCAAAAAACGTGTCATACATTCAATATCGCCATGCGCAGAAAATCCCAAATGCTTGATGCGCCCATTTGCTTTCTGCTCCAAGAGATATTTATAAATCCCGTATTGCGGGTCAAGGTACTGATTTATATTCATCTCGCAGACATTGTGAAACAGATAAAAATCAAAATACTCGACCTGGCACTTTTTTAGCTGCTCCTCAAATATCTCTTTTACCTTCGGCATATTTGTAAGGTCATAGCCTGGAAATTTCGATGCAAGGTAAAAGCTGTCGCGCGGATACTTTTTTAGCAGCTGCCCGACTACAATCTCAGACTGTCCGCCATGATAACCGTATGCCGTATCGTAATAATTTATGCCCCCTTTCATGGCATATTCAAACATTTCCTCCGCTGCGCCAACATCGATTTTGGCATCATCGCCGTCCAATACAGGCAGCCGCATATTGCCCATTCCCAGCGCCGATAATTTTTTCCCTTTAAATTCTGTGTAAATCATAAAATTCTCCTTTTCAGCTGCTGATTTTTAGTTTCAAACCGATTGCAAATAACGGTTAATTTTATTTTAACCGATATCACGCTTTAAATCAATCATAAAATCCCCGAAAGCATACGCCGTTCGGGGATTTTACCATATCATTTTTTTACCTTATATTTACCTTATAAATATTTTTTGAGCGCATCGACTTTGTCAAGCTTCTCCCAAGGAAGGTCAAGGTCGTTGCGTCCGAAATGTCCGTAAGCCGCTGTCTGCTTGTAGATAGGTCTTCTGAGGTCGAGCATCTTAATAATGCCTGCGGGACGCAGGTCAAAGTTCTCACGCACAATCTCAACAAGCTTCTCGCTTGAAAGCTTTCCTGTGCCAAAAGTGTCCACATTTATTGATGTAGGCTGCGCTACACCGATAGCGTATGAGAGCTGTATCTCACATTTCTCTGCAAGTCCTGCCGCCACGATATTCTTTGCGACATATCTTGCCGCGTATGCGCCGCTCCTGTCAACCTTCGTGCAGTCCTTGCCTGAAAAAGCTCCGCCGCCGTGACGCGCATATCCGCCGTAGGTATCTACGATAATCTTACGCCCCGTAAGTCCCGCGTCACCGTGAGGTCCACCTATAACAAAACGGCCTGTAGGATTGATAAAGAACTTAGTATCAGCGTCGATAAGCTCCTTTGGAAGAATCACGTCAAATACGTGCTTCTTGATATCCTCGTGAATATGCTCCTGCGTGACATCGGGGTCATGCTGTGTAGAAAGCACTACAGCCTCAAGCCTCTTTGGCTTGCCGTTTTCATCGTACTCTACGGAAACCTGTGTCTTGCCGTCCGGTCTTAAATACTTTAATGTGCCGTCTTTACGAATCTTTGTAAGCTGCAATGCAAGCTTGTGCGCAAGAGATATGGGATAAGGCATATATTCCTCTGTCTCGTTTGTGGCATAACCAAACATCATGCCCTGGTCGCCCGCACCGATAGCTTCTATCTCCGCATCGCTCATTTTATTTTCTTTTGCTTCCAATGCCTTGTCAACGCCCATTGCGATATCGCTTGACTGCTCATCAATTGCTGTGAGCACAGCGCAGGTATTGCCGTCAAAGCCGTACTCGGACTTGTCATATCCGATTTCCTTGACTGTCTCACGAACAATCTTGGCAATGTCAACATACGCTTTTGTGGTAATCTCGCCCGTGACAAGCACAAAGCCTGTACATGTAGCCGTCTCGCAAGCTACACGGCTCATGGGGTCCTGCTCCATAAGCGCATCCAGAATAGCGTCCGAAATGGCATCGCACACTTTGTCGGGATGCCCCTCTGTAACCGATTCAGAAGTAAACAACAATTTCTCCATTGGTAATCCTCCTTGTTTTTTGTTTTTTGTTTTTAGTTTCTTGTTTCTTTCCCGCGAACTTTCCTCTTTTAAGAATTGCAACAAAAAATCCGCTTATCTTCAATAAGCGGATTTCATCAGTTTCATTGATAATCAAATCCTCTTATTGTTCGACTTATCTTACGACGTTAGCTCGCTCAGGTTGGCACCTTCCATACCGGGGTTGCCGTGGCTTCTCAGGTCCTCTGTACCTCCACCACTCTGAATAAGAGTAAAACTTACATATTAAATTTTCAAGTCTTTTATATATTATACCTATATGCAGCGCTTGTCAACTGTTATTTTTAATAATAATGCTCAATAATAATGCTCAGCCGACCTTTAATTTAAATTTTGTAAACTCCTTATCCGAATCAACTTTTTCTATTAACGCGCCAAGACTTTGCAATTTCACTTCAAAATCCTCGTAACCGCGCTCGATATATTTGATGTCGTCAACCGTGCTGAAACCGTCCGCTGTAAGGCAGGCAAGCACAAGCGCCGCGCCCGCGCGCAAATCCGGCGCCGTAATGTTTGCGCTCGTAAAATGGTCTACGCCCTCAATAATTGCGGTATTGCCGCCCTCAACCTTTATATTGGAGCCCATCTTGGCAAGCTCGTCTACATACTTAAAACGATTGTCAAAAATGCTTTCTGTCACAATGCTGGTCCCCTCCGCAAGCGCAAGCGACACGGCAATCTGCGGCTGCATGTCCGTCGGAAATCCGGGATAAGGCAGTGTCTTTACGTGCGTGTTGTTTAATCGCTTTGAAGCTGTCACGCGTACAGCGTCGTCCGACTCCTCTATCTGGCAGCCCATCTCGATAAGCTTGGCGCTTATTGATTCAAGATGCTTGGGAATAACATTTTTTACCGTGACATCGCCCTTGGTAATCGCCGCGCCAAACATGAATGTTCCCGCTTCTATCTGGTCCGGTATGATTGAATACTCTGACGAATGCAGCTTCTTTACGCCTGTAATTCTTACCACATCAGTACCGGCGCCCTTGATATTCGCGCCCATTGAGTTCAAAAAGTTTGCCACATCAACCACATGAGGCTCTTTCGCTGCGTTTTCTATGACTGTCTTTCCTTCGGCAAGCACTGCCGCAAGCATGATATTGATTGTCGCGCCAACCGATACGGTATCAAGATAAATATGCGCCCCCTTTAGCTGCTTGGCGTCAGCGATAATAAGACCGTGCTCAATCTTTACCTGTGCGCCGAGCGCCTTAAAGCCCTTGATGTGAAGGTCAATCTTCCTGCTGCCGATATTGCATCCGCCCGGCAAAGCAACCTCAGCGTGCTTGTACTTGCCAAGAAGTGCGCCTAGCAGATAATATGAAGCCCTTATCTTCTTTATATAATCGTCCTCTATCACGAGCCCCGAAATCATGGACGCGTTAATTCTTACGGTATGTCTGTCTGTTCTGTATATGATAACTCCGATGCTCTCCATCGCCTGTAAAAGAACATTTATATCCCTTACGTCGGGAATGTTCTCGATAACTGTCCTGTCGTCAGTCATAATCGCCGCCGCAAGCACGCCCAATGCCGCGTTTTTTGCCCCGCCGATTTCTACCTCGCCGACAAGAGGGATGCCTCCCTTAATCGCGTATCGTTCCATCGTACACCTCATAAACTTGTTTAATAGTCTTGATTATATACCTTTTTACAGCTTTTGTAAACCGACAGACCGCTTGTTATCTTATGAAAATTAATAAAAATTTTAGCTAATTTAACTAATTCAGATAGTTCAGCGGGTTTACGGCGCTTCCGTTGATGCGTATTTCAAAATGAACATGCGGTCCTGTAGTTATGCCCGTATTTCCGCTGAGAGCTATGCGCTCGCCTTGCGCAACCTTCTGCCCGGGCTTTACAAGCACCTTGCCTAAATGTCCGTATCGCGTCTGCTTGCCGTCATCGTGATTTATATAAACCGCATATCCATACCCGCTTGTCCAGCCGGCCGTCACGACCGTCCCTGCATTTGAAGCAACTACAGTAGTGCCGACAGGTGTAGCCCAGTCAATGCCTTTGTGGTACGTCGAAGCTCCCTTAGTCGGCGCGCTTCTCGCACCAAATCCGGAGCTTAAACGACCACCAGATATCGGTTTGATATATGTGGGCGGTATCTTTGTGCCGCGCTCCACAATCTTCGGAACTGCCTCTGCGTATATTTCTTCTTTTAATATCTCACGTCCAAGCTCACTGTCGTTTTTGTGTCTGATAAGCGCGGCTACTTTGCGCCTGCCTGCCGACGGTGCCTGGAGCGTCACACTCTGCGTAGTGTACCAGTCATCGTTTGGCACATATTGAACCTCCGCCTCGTAATCCTCGACATATACCTGCTCCTCATCCCATATAATGGAAAGGTCCGGCTCAGGCACTGTAAGCACAAGCTCCTGCCCTACGCGGATGGTCGTATTTTCGTCCTCCAGCGCATCATTCATTGCGACAATCTCATTCATAGGTATATTGCTGTTGAGTGCAATTTCAGAAAGCGTATCTCCCTGTTGCACCTCATATACAACCTGCGTCTCCTGCTCCTTTGTCACAAGGTCAACTGCCTCGGAAACGCTCTGCAGCTCATTTTTCATAAGATATGCCTCCGCTATCTCAATAGTGTCGGCATAATCTATCCCTGTAAGCCCTATCTCATAGTCGTCAAAATCTTTTTCAATCACAGGCTCAACATCCCAAAACATAGATGTCAGCACTGCCTCAACTCCCGCCGCCTGTTGTGTTTCCTCCGCAGAAGCCTCGTCCTCAGTTGAAACCACATGCGCGTCAAGAACGTTCATCTCTCTGTCACTGTCCAGCAAAAGCTCGACGTCATATTTACCCGCCGCATCATACGGCGCAAGCGCCTGTTTCAGCAAATCGTGAACCTCCTCGGGCGAGCTCAGGTTCACAGTCACATCATTTATCTTGACAGTATACGCGCGCTGCAGCGTCTCCTGCGCGCTGCTCCTCATAATATCTGCCAGTCTCTTTGTGACCGTCTCGTCGCTGTCCACAGCCCCAAATATGACTTCCCTTCCCGACGTTTCAAGCGAAAGGTCCATAAAAATCAGGTCATCTGCTCCGCTTTCTTCCGATACACTTTTGCGCGCATCACTCATAAGCTTGTCGAGCTTGTCCATAGAGCCTACGCAGCCCGCCTCCACACCGTTAAGCCTTACCGCAAAATAATTGTCACCCGTATGCCTGAAAAATTCAAGCGATGGAAGCAGAAAAGCACACGCGATAATCGAAATAACAGCTGCCTCAATATAACACAGTCTGAATTTTTTTAAATAGTTCTTTTTGGTTTTCATTTATGTTAAATTACTCCAATATTTATTCTATCCAATGTCAACATCATTACAATAACACAACATATGTGCCTTGTAAAGCTTAATCATCTTTTAAATATATATGTCCCCGCCTCAAGTTCCATACTCTCTCCATTGTCTTCGGGCAGTATTACTGTAGCAGATGTATTTGGAGGTATCACAAATGTATATACTGTTTCCCCGTTCTCAATACGCCTGCAGCTCTTAATTGTGCCATACATACTCTCGTAACTTCCACTGACCTCTCCTATTTGATTTATACCCATTGGCTGCAAAATAAAATGCTTGAAACCTGCGGACGAAACATCAGCCTTAATACCAAGCAAATCTGAATATATCCACTCCGCTACAGAGCCAAGCGCATAATGATTTAGCGAGCCATTAATGCCATATTTTCCATCATCAGCCTCATAGTATGTCATCCAAGACTCGGTTATCGTAGTACCTCCGTGTGCAAACATATAGTTCCATGACGGATAGCCCTCCTGCGTTATAAGCTTATATGCAGAACCAACATAACCATATCTACACAGTACCGAAAGAATATATGGCGTTGTGATATACCCCGTACTTATGTGAAAATCTCCCGCTTCAAGAGAAATATTCAGCTTTTCTGCGCCTGCCGCTTCAAGTTCCTTGGGATACAAGCCAAAGGCAAGCCCCAATACATACTCAGACGGAATCCAGTAGCCTATAGAACCGTCATCATTGATATAGTTGTCCTGCCACGCGTGTCTATAGTTTTGATAAACTTCAGCATATTTTTCATAAGCCTTCATATTTCCTAAAACCTTGCACATTCTTGAAAGCAAATCTGCCACATGCGCGCACTGCGCCGTATTGGACAGCGCAATTTCAGCACCCGAAACAGCATTATGGTCACCGAACCCCTCATCATAACGTATATAGTTATCGCTTGTTGCAACAAGATAATCCATATATCTGCACATAGCCTCAAAGTTGTCTTCAATTATACGCTCATCGCCATATTGCCTGTATAATGTCCATGTAATAGTAATAATCGCATCTCCCCAGCCATTACTTCCTCCGGAAACGGCTGGCAACAAACCGATATCCTGTATTGAACCATCGTCATTCTGCCCTAAACGCAGCGCCTCAAGATAACGCGACATAAAATTATATATATTTGAATTGTATGCCGCAGCTGGTGCAAATACCTGCGCATCGCCACTCCATCCAAGTCTTTCGTCGCGCTGCGGGCAGTCAGTCGGCATATCGACAAAATTGCTGAGCTGTGTCCAATATATATTGTTATATAATGTATTTATTTTGTCCTCAGAACACTCGAAACTTCCTGTACGCGCATTTTGTGAAGACAAAACAAGCGCTTTTATATCATCGCCCGTCAAAGCCTCGTCAATCCCTGTAATCTGTACATACCTAAAACCTCTGCAAACAAACTCAGGCTCAAAGATTTCTCTTCCGTTTCCTTTCATAATATAGTAATCTGTATTCTTTGCCGTGCAGAGATTTTGTGTCCATATCTTGCCAACGTCATCATCCCTGCAAAGCATATTTTCTTCATTGAGCGCCTCCGCGTATCGAACAGTAACTGCCTGTCCTTCATTTCCATGCACGCAAATTCGGCATATGCCACTGAAGTTCTGCCCAAAATCATACACAAAACAGCCTTCCTGCGGCTGAGTAACCGCAACAGGCAAACGTTCTTCAAGACACATCACAGGCGCACCCTCAAATGCCCTTTTTCGCACCGCCGTCGCGTCACTTTCAAGCAATGACGCACTGCTCCAGCCTTCACAGTTATAGCCGAAAACAGTCCAATCGCCAATCTCATAGCGGGCGTCATAATATTCTCCCCAGAACAAATCATCCCTACGCACCGGTCCGTTCCCATACGCCGCCCAAGTATCATCAGTAACAAATGTCTGCTCGCTTTTATCATCATACCTAACTACAAATTTGGCGCAAAGCGCAAGTTCTTCGCCCCAGTTTGATTTCGCGCGGTCATATCGCCCATGCCCCAAAACTGCTCCAAATACATTGTCGCCGTCTCTCACAAACTCAGTCACATCATATGTCCGGTAATAAACCTCCTCGGCATAATATGAATTGCCCGCCGCAAAATACTCTTTTGTTATTTCTTCCCCATTTAAATATGCCTCATACGTGCCAAGCGAGCATATATATAAACGTGCCGACTCTATTTTCTTACCGTCATCAGTCTGAAACTCTTTCCTGAACATAGGCGCGGGCTCCTCGCCACCCGGCACAGTAATAACTCCCGGCGAGGCCTCAAGCCAGCCGTCCTCAATCTTAGTATAAAACGGAGAAAAAATATTGCCGTTTTCATCCGAAAAATCTTCTCTGTAAAGTACATCGCCGCCGTCCGTCTCCACACGTATATTGTCGTAGTACGCATAATAAGCGCCTCTGCCCGTCCAAAAGCCCAAAAGCCCCATTGCTTTTGCCTCGTCCATTTCCTCCTTTGAAATCATTGCGCCGTCCAGATAAGTGTCAACATATTTTCCGTCAACTTCAATCCTTATATCATGCGCACTCTGAATAAAGCTCTCCTTTGAAATTCCAAGCTCTGCCAGTGACAGCCTGCTCTCAATCAAAGTGTCTTCATATTTCATTTTCGATGTGACAAGCCATACCTCATCTTCACGCGTGTCAAAAGCCCAGAGATAATACTCGCCATAACAGTTCGTATCCATTCCCCACATAATGCCTGAATATGAGCTGTCCATTTTCAAATCATAAGAAATCGTATAATGCGTGTCCGTTTCCGCGGGCAAAACAGCACTTTGCCTTTCAGCCGCTCCGCCATCATAATATATCCACTGCGCATTATCCCAGTCGCCGTCCAAAATCCCCGTTTCAAAATATGATGTTTCTTCAGATTTAGCTTTTCTGCCGTCATTGTCCTCCACAAATACCTGCCAGTAATAGCGCGTTTGTGGCGCAAGATTACCCCCCCCCTGTATTGGATTGCGACAGACATAGAAGTTTCATTTTCTCCCGAATCCCATACATAAGTTCCCTTCTCCAAATTTTTTTCCGAATCGGCAACGACAATCCTATATGAAGTCTGCTTTTGCCCCTGCGTATCCGATTTCATTTTCCAGCTAAAGACAGGCTCCTCCTCTATCCCTATCGGATTTACCTGATAATTTACAGTAAGCTCATCAATTACCACATCGCTTTGTTTTCCACAGCCACAAACAATGCATGCCATGACAGCGGACAGTAAAAATATTTTACCCTTCATTGTTAAGAAACAACCCTTTCTATCAGTAAACAGCAGCTGATAAGTCAGCCCATCATCAACAAATACACAAAATACACCCCATAGCACGCAAGAAACGTAATCCCGTCGCGCCTTGAAAGCGTATCGTCATCTTTTGAGAGAAAATACAAAAGCACCACTGCCACAATGCTGATAACACCGTCAATTACAAACGACATCGAAAACTCTACCGGCGAAATAAGCGCCACAGTGCCAAGCACAAACAGAATATTAAAAATGTTGCTGCCGAGAATATTTCCAACCGCAATATCCGCGTTACCCTTTCGCGCCGCCAGCACAGACGTCATAAGCTCAGGTAGCGACGTACCAAAAGCAACAATAGTAAGACCTATAAGCCTGTCGTCCATTCCAAGCATCGACGCAATAATTTTGGCATTGTCAACCGCCAGATTACTACCCAAGATAATAGCTACAAGCCCTCCTACAATAAAGAGTACCAATAAGAGCGCATTTTTAGACGCCGCCTTGTTTTCCTCTCCGCTGTCCGCATCGCCGCTCTTTGCCGCACGGAAAAGATGCGCAATGAAAAAAATCATAAGCGCCCAGAACACCACTCCCGCAATGCGTCCAAGCCTGCCGAAAAATATGCCAAAGCCCACAAGCAAAAGCGTAATAATAAGATTAAACGGTATATCAAACTTTATGCTCGACTTACCGATATGCAGCGGCACAATGCACGACGCAATGCCAAGTATAAGCAGGATATTCAGCAGATTGCTCCCGAGAATATTACCAATCGCAATACCAGTAGTCCCGCTAAGCGCCGCCGAGATACTGATTGCCGCCTCGGGCGCGCTCGTACCAAACGCCACTATAGTAAGCCCTATGATAATCTGCGGAATTTTAAACTTCGCCGCTATTCCCGATGCGCCGTCTACAAAAAAATCAGCGCCCTTAATCAAAATGACAAACCCAACCACCATCAAAACAACACTTTTTACAGCCAAAACCATACATTTACCTCTTTCCCGCGCCACTACGCACAATGTCAACAGCACCTAATTTCATAGAAACTCAAAACCTGTACATCGTTCTATTTTTTATTCCAAGAAGTATGAAAGCATTTGTAGTTGCCAAGGCAAGACTACAACTATTTTCATATTCAACAACCTAGAATTTATGTGAAATATACAAAATAAGCGACGACTCGCACTGCGCATTAGTCGCGTTTTTGTATATTTCACACAAATTCGGCCCCATTAGAAAACCTTTAACAGTCACTTACATTCTATATAAATTTTGAGCAATTTTCCAGTATAAAATCAGAAAAAAACTCATTATCAGTATCACACACAGCACACGCCCCTATATTTAACATATTTTGCATATCCGCCGCCTCCCAAAGCCCTTTCGGCGCAAACGCAAAATCAACCTCCCTAAGCATAGGCGCATCAAAAGCGCTATCCCCCGCCGCAATGCACTTATCAACCCCAAACCTCTGCCTAAACCGTCTTACCGCCGTGCCCTTATCCATATTTTTCGGCACCACATATATCTTCTGCCCATTTGAAAATACCCCTACTTTTTGCAAATCAAGCCCCGCCCTTAACCGCTCCACAGTTTCCTGCGGCTTTTCACTCTTTGTAAAAAGAAAAAGCTCATAAATACTGCGCACTTCAAAGCATCTATCCTCATCACAGTCCATAAGCCCATACGCCTTTTTCATCTCCGCCTCCGACGCGCTAATCAGCTCCAGTGAATCCCGATACCACTCCTCGTCCCTCACTCCGCCGTTAAGCAGCATACCTCCGTTGCACACAAGCGCATACCGAGGCTTTATCCCAAGGTCAATCCGCGCATACTGCTCAGGCGTTCGCGTCGTAACTGGCACAAAAAGCAGCCGCCTGTCCGCCTCATTAAGCAGCGCATATGATTTCCCCGTCATAAAGGATATAACCCTATCATTGTAGAGCTCCACGCCCACTTTATCCTCGCCTATGTCACGCTTATACGAATAAATAAGCGTATTGTCCAAATCCGAAAAAAAGACCGCCATACAGAAAATTTCCCCAAAAAAGATGTGCGGCGCTTAAACCGCACATCTCTCCAAAAAATCAGCATTATTCTTTCATAATAGCTTTCCTAATCAAGTCCACAGGTATCATAGTCGCCGCAAGTATAAACACAGCTATCCAGCCCGTAATCCCAAACGGCACGCAGCTAAACATATTTCCAATCCATGTAAACAGCGGGAACGGAATAAGCGCCGCGTTCACTATAGCCGCCTGCACAAGTATTATAATGCAGAATACTTTCAAAAATCCCGTATTTTCATTCAAGCCCTTGAAAATGCCAAAGCCGTCGTCCCTCACATTGAAGCCGTTAAACAGCGCGCTCACGATAAACAGCACGAAATACCCTGTCATATGCTGCTCCTCGCTGCCAAACAGATTCACAAAGAACGGATGCTTTAGATATACAAAGCTCAGAATAATAAGCCATGCGCCCATTATCAAAATCTGCGCCATCATCTTTTTGCTTATAATGCTCTCGTCTCTCCTTCTGGGCTTTTCCTTCATATACTTTTCAAGCGCGGGCTCGTTGCCAAGCATAATCGCGCCCAAGCCGTCCATTACAAGGTTTACGAATAAAAGATGCGTAACCTTTAACGGCTCCTCCACGCCGAAAAACGGAGCTATCGCGCTCACTACCACAGCCGTCACGTTTATTACAAGCTGGAACTTGCAGAATTTCAAAATATTGTGGTAAATCGTCCTGCCGTACCATATCGCGTCTTTGATTGACTTGAAATTATCGTCAAGCACGACAATCTTTCCTGCCTCTTTCGCCGCCTCAGTGCCGCTTCCCATGGCAAATCCGACATCAGCGCGTTTAAGCGCGGGCGAATCGTTCACTCCGTCGCCCGTCATGCCCACTACAAGGTTCATCTCTTGACAGAGCCTTACCATTCTCGACTTGTCCGTAGGCAGCGCTCTTGCAATTACTCTGATATCCTTTATAATCGCCTTGACCTCGTCATCGCTCATAGAGTTAAGCTCTGCAGACGTTATAGCCCTGTCAGACGCCTGCGTGATAAGCCCCGCGTCTTTTGCAATGGAAACGGCGGTTTCAAGCCTGTCGCCAGTAATCATTACAACCTGAATGCCAGCCTCCCTAACCTCTCTGATTGCCTCCTTAGCCTCGGGCCTTACGTCATCCCTTATCGCCACAAGACCTACAAGCACCACGTCATCATTAATCTTATTCTCCGTAAGCGCGCTCTCTGAATATCCAAACGCCAGCACACGCATCGCACGCGACGCAAGCTCATTGATTTTTTTGTTGAGCTCATCGAGATTTAAGTCCACCACATTTCCGTCTTTGTCAAGCGCCTTTTTCGCTACGGCAAGAAATCTCTCTGGCGCGCCCTTGTAAAATGTCCTGCCTAAATTTCCGATATGCGCCTGGCTGAATTTGTTTGCCGAATTAAAGCCCTGAGACGCATCGACGACATACTCCTTATTTGCCGAAAGAAGATTGAATGTGTCCTCGCCGATAAACTTCATAAGCGCCTGGTCTGTCGCGTTGCCGCCGATTACGCGGTGCTCCCTGTCAAACATTGATGCCGTATTCTTGCCAATCGCAATATCGAGCAGCTCCTTTACCTTTCCATGATTTTCAAGGCTGCCAATCTCTATCGTCTCACCCTGCGCAGTGAAAAACTCCACAACCTCGAGCATACCCTTTGTGATCGTACCCGTCTTATCGCTGAAAAGAATATTCAAAGAGCCCGCTGTCTCAATACCCTCCGCCTTGCGCACAAGCACATTGTGGTCAAGCATTTTGCTCGTATTCTGCATAAGCACGAGCGAAATCATAAGCGGAAGCCCCTCGGGCACGGCGCAGACGATAATAACAATCGCAAGCGTAACCGCCTCTATAACATCCTGCAGGATAACATTCCAGTCATTTGCAAAATATGCCGATATGCCACCCGCCTGCGTTATAAAGAAAATAACATACAATACGGCAATCGCAATCGCGCCGATATAGCCAAACGTGGAAATCTGCCCCGCAAGCTTGGCAAGCTTCACCTTTAACGGCGAATCAGGCTCGTCCTCCTGCATCTCCTCCGCCATCTTGCCCATCATTGTTTTCAAGCCTACCTTGCGCACGTCGAGCACACCCTCTCCGTCAAACACCACAGCGCCCCTAAAAAGCGAATGTTTGTCCACAAACGTATCGCCCGTGATATTGTCGGCAAGCTCCACTCTGCCCTCCGCCGCCGTCTTTTTGCACTCCTCAGCCTCTCCGTTGAGCGCCGAGTTGTCCACACGCAAATCTCCGTCAACAAGTATGCCGTCAGCGGGAATCTTATCTCCCGACTGCAGAAGCACGCTGTCGCCGACTACCACATCATCTACCTCTATCACAGTCACCATGCCGTTTCGGTAGACCTTGCAGGTGTCCTTTTTCGTGCTGTCCTTAAGCTCGCGGTACTTCGTATCGCTTGCCACACTAGTCTTTGCGGACACAACCGCCACTATGAGCACGGCTACTATCGTGCCGACAGGCTCATAAATCTCCGCATAGCCCAGAAAGAACATCACTATCATAATTGCCGCGATGATAAGCAGAATCTTTATCATCGGATCGCCGAAGGTTTCCTTGAACGCCTCCCAAAAGGTAGTAGGCTCCGAATCGGGTATCGCATTGGAGCCGTTTTTCTCCCTTGACTGGCGCACCTCCTCGTCTGTCAGTCCATTAAACTTCATAATTGTCTCCCATATAATTTTATTTTAATCCTATATTTCCTCAAAACAGTTCAAATATTCAGCAAAAACGCCGCATTGCATTTTACGTGTAACGTCCTACAAGCTCTCCCAAGCCTGGATCAGTAGTTCCCTGTCCGATAGCGTTAAACTTCCACTCGCCGTTGTGCCTGTACACCTCGCCGAAAATAAGCGCAAGCATGCCCGAATAGTCGTCTGTAAGGTTGTACCTGCAAAGCTCGGTATTGTTTGAAGCGTCTACTATGCGGATAAACGCATTTTTAATCATTCCGAAATGCTGTTTTCTCTGCACAGCCTGATAAATATTGACAACCACCGTTATCCTGTCATACTGCGCCGGAACATTCGCCAAATCAACAACAATCTGCTCGTCGTCTCCGTCGCCCGCGCCCGTAAGGTTATCGCCCATATGCTGCACAGCACCCGACGGATGCTTTAAATTCCCGAAAAATACAACGTCAAGCTTATCAACAATCTTTCCATTTGTAAGCAGGAACGCCGACGCGTCACAGTCAATCGCCTGCGGCTTAGGCGCAAAAAGCCCTCTCTTTTGGGGCGCCTCGTCCCAGCCAAGACCTATAATCACTCTTGAAAGTCCCGCCCTCTCCTTAGTCAGGCTTACCTTCTGCCCTTTTTGTAAACTAACCGACATCTTAAAAACCTCCTATTCCACTTCAACTCCATAATTTGCGCACAGCGCGGCAAGTCCGCCCTGATAGCCGCTGCCGATAGCGTTAAACTTCCACTCTCCGTTGTTTCTGTAAAGCTCGCCGAACACAGCCGCCGTCTCGATCGAGAAGTCCTCGCCCAAATCATACCTCAAAAGCTCCTCGCCGTTTGCCTCATTGTAAATACGGATAAAAGCGTTTGAAACCTGTCCAAAATTCTGCCGCCTCTGCTCCGCTTCGTAAATCGTCACAGTAAACGCAATCTTTGTAATGTTTGACGGCACCTTTGACAAATCAACCTTAATCTGCTCATCATCTCCGTCGCCCGCGCCCGTAAGGTTATCGCCCATATGCTGCACTGCGCCTGACGGATGTGTCAGATTTCCGAAAAACACAAAATCCTCAGACACAGACACCCTTCCGCTGTCCGTCAGCAGAAACGCCGCCGTGTCCAAATCGAAAGCTGAACCCGTGTCAAAAGCATTCACGTCCCAGCCAAGCCCCACAACAACCTTTGAAAGCCCCGGATTATCCTTAGTAATACTAACCTTCTGCCCCTTCTGTAAACTAACAGGCATAACAATTACCTCCTTAATAAAATCCAGAAAGAACGCCCGCCCTTGGCGTTCTTTGTAAAACTTAGCAAATCTTAGCGTGTGTCTTTTACACGCTTAGAATTGCTTAGTTTTATGCTACTTCAATACCATAGTGCCCGCACAATGCAGCAAGCCCGCCCTGGAACCCGCTGCCGATAGCGTTAAATTTCCACTCTCCATTGTGCCTGTAAAGCTCGCCTACAACAACCGCCGTCTCAATCGAGAAGTCCTCGCCCAAATCATATCTGATAAGCTCCGTGCCCGTAGTTTCATCGACAATCCTTATAAACGCATTGGAAACCTGTCCAAAATTCTGTCTGCGCGCCTCAGCGTCATATATCGTCACGGTAAACGCAATCTTCGACACGTTTGCAGGCACAGCGCTGAGGTCAACCTCTATCTGCTCGTCGTCGCCTTCGCCCGCTCCCGTAAGGTTGTCGCCCATATGCTTAACGGCACCTGTCGGATGCTCCAGATTTCCATAGAAAACAAATTCCTTCTCCGTAGGGCATTTCCCGTTTTCGCCTGCCATAAACGCGGCTGCGTCAAGGTCAAAATCCGCGCCCGAATCAAACGCATTTACGTCCCAGCCAAGACCTACCATAATCTTCTTTAGCCCAGGATTCCCCTTCGTCAAATCAACCTTTTGTCCTTTTGATAAATTAATTGGCATATTTTTACCTCTTTCTGCGCTGCTCTTAATTATTATATCTGCGGTTTGCGGCAGCGCGCTTTCAAACCTTTTTACTTTGCGGGCGGCATATGATATCTTTGCTCAAAGTCAGCCTTAATCTGTTCAAGCCTTGCCTGATCCTCAATGCGCTTCTGGCGCGCGTTGTCCTGAATCTGCTTTGTCTCATTTATGCCGTCAACAATAGTTTTCCAAGTAGTTTCAAGCGTCTCGATTTTGATAGAGCTGCCGGAAGCCAGCTGTGTCGTAAGCTTTGACTGCTCCACGGTATTCTGCGCATTTCTTATGAGCATCTCGTTTGTCTTTTCATCAAGCGCGGAAATGGCGTCTGCCTGTATGCGCTGGCGCTTTAGCAGGATAGCCTGCGCAATGCCCTGCTTAAACACAGGCAGCGTAATGATAAACGCTGAGTTTATCTTTCTGACAAGATTCATATTGCTAAATTCCATTGTCTTTATCATAGGAATGGACTGCATAGCCACGCTCTCAGCCGTGCGCAGATCTTGAGTCCTCTGCTCAAGCATCATCAGCGCCTGTCTGAGCGACTGCAGCTCAAACTGGATTGAATTATCGCCCGTTGCCTGCAGGTCGTTCTCGCGCTTTGCTATGTATTCCTCAAGCTCCCTGCAGCCCTGCTCGCCCGCGAGGATATACTTTACAAGCTGGTGGTAATAATTTACGTTTGCCTCAAACATATCGTTGAGCTTGCGGTTTGACTGCTTTATCTCCGATTCATACTGCTTTAGCTGCACATAAATCTTGTCAACCTCATCGCCCATCGTATGATACTTCGCAAAGAGCTTGTCAACCTGCTTGCGCATATTCCCAAAAAGCTTGTCAAAAAATCCAGGGTTGTCTTTAAGCTCGTCAGGATCAAACTTCTCCATTACCTTCGCAAGAGCATTGAGCATTTCGCTTGAATCGTCTATCTGCGACATATTCATGCTGTTTAAGATAACGTCTGACGCCTTGGAAATCTCCTCCGCCGCCTCAGCGCCGAAGCTCACAATGCTCTCCATATTGTCAAGCTCAATCGTGCTGACAATGGCGTCAACCTCCGGCGAATTTACAAGCACGGCGTTCATCTGCTGCCTGTCCGCCACAATATCGTAGCTCTCCACAACCTCAATCTCCTGCTTTGGCTGCGCAGCCACAGCCGTTGTCTGGTCATTCTGCGATGCTCTGCTAAAATCAAGTCCCATAGTTTTAATTTCCTCTCTTAAAAATTATGTCACGCAATGAACGGCGTGAGTTAACGTTTACCTTGTCAAAATTGGGAATCGCCAAATCATATATATATTCGCCAATCTGGTGCTCCTCTATTATATTCTTCTCAAAATACTTTTCTACGCACTGATACCCCGTCGGCACGAAAAACACTATGTCAAAGCCCACAAGATTTAGAAAAGCCGCCATAATGCTGTCCTCCAGCGAAAGCATAGCCTCTGAGGTATTGATATATATAAGTTTCGGGTTTGTCTTAGTAAAATCAAACCGCTGTATAAGCCTTAAAATATCTCTGTTAAGATTAAGCACAGTGGCTATTATCGTATACTGCGTGCCGTTTTCATAAGTGTTATCTATTATATTTGAATCAAGCAGCTGCTGCAGCTTGTCAAGGATATGCTCCTGCATCTCGTCACGCAAAAAGCCGTATGCGTAATTTTTATGCGCCTTGATTGTGTTTTTCTGCAGCTTTTTATCCTTGAGGAATGATGCCGCCGCCGATTTAAACGGATTTTCGTCCTCTCGGCGTATATAAGGCGCACCTTTTATGACAAACGTGTCATTTGTGATAAGTTTCTTTATCTCTATCCAGTATTCCGGAACTTTGCCATCTTTCACACCCGATACCTTTGAAAAAATCACAGGCACGGTAACTATGGAATCCGTTATCGCAAAATTGGGGCGGAAACGTATCTCCTCTTTCCACAGTATCGCAATCTCCTCATATATGGAGCGCAGCGTCACACAGACGGCGCGCTGATACTGATGATTGCGGTACATTCCCGTGTCCTGGTACATCACGCTGTCAAGCTCGCGCTCCGCATGATATGCCGCCGTGCCCATCTGCATATTCGCATTCTCGCGCGGGAGTTTATCAACCTTTAGATAGTCCGCAAAACGCTGCTCATACAGATTGTCCGCAGAAAGCCTGCATTTATCATTGATATCCGGTATAAGTATAAGTACGTCGACGGGCAAAAGGCTTAGCATTTTCATAAAAAGCGCCTCGCTGTCGTTACGGCAGCCGCCGAGGTAAATAAACACTGCAATATCGGGCATTTTCCAGCTTTTAAAAAGTCTGCCCTGATAGCGCCTGAGCCAGCAGAGCAGATGCACTGCCTTGTTGGTAAGCTTGTTTATGGTGTCACCGGTCTGCTTTATATCCTCAAGCATAACGTCGATAAACGCCTTTTTCATAAGTTTCTGCAGCTCATTATTCGGGGCGTATATGATATTTGAAGACAGTTCCTCCAGCATACGGTTTGTGTTGTCATAATTGTGCCTATGTATGCCTGCTATTTCCTCGTTTGTCGGAGCTGGGATGCCGTACTCGGCAAGGACAAAGCCTCTGTTGGAGCCCTTTATTTCCATATATAATTTATACAAGTCATTCAGGTAAGTAATCTTGTCTTCTACGCCCTGCACACGCATAAAACAATTGTAAAAAATGCGCTTGTCATCGCCTCTTAGCACGGCAGGCGTAAGTATATCGCTGAAACCTTTTCCGCTTATCCATGCATTCGTACAATTTACATACGCAGGCGCGGCACCGTAGAGCCGCTGGGTATTATATCTATTTTCTATTTCTCCTCTGAGCCATTTTATGCCGAAATCTCTTGGAAACGCTGTCATATCGGGAAGTTCAAGATTGTCCGAATATTCAAGCTTTTTGTCCAGCTCGCGGTATGCGCTGTCGCCGTTGTACTGCAAAAGCACTATGTCGCAGCCTGATTTGGAGAGCACATTAAACATTTTCAGTTCGTAGCTGCTTATACTGCCTTCATACAAAATCTTTGGCAGCATGTTCCCACCGAGCAGGTTCATAATGCGCTCAAATTTGTAGTAGAGCCAGCACATGAATTTGATGTAGGCGTTCTTTAAAATGTTCTCGTTTTTTCCGTCTTTGTGCATTTGTTCGAGCGTATCGTAAAGCGCCTCGGCAACGTTTGTCCGCTGGTAATCGTTCATGCGGGGCAGCCATTTTTTTAAGCCGAATGATATAAAGCTTACGCTTAGTCTGAAGTCTGAGCCCATTATTTCGACGTAGTAGGACAGGTTATTTTCGTCGGGGTTTGCGAGTCTCCCCTCGATGATTACGCCTGCCTTGCGCGCCGCCTCATAGTATTTTAGGAGGAATTCTTTGACACTGTCATTATAGCCGTTTATTCTATAGAAATATACGCCGCTTGCGCTGCGTTCGTTGCATTTCAGGAAATAATCGTCTAAATTGTTTAGTGTCCTGCGTTCAAACATAATGCTTTGTGTCACCTCGTCTGCCAAAACAATACTTTACTTTTTTTATAATATCATTTATTGATGTTCAATTCAATAAAAAAGGGGGGGATAAATGTTAATTTTATTAATTATGTGGCGGTAGGCCGCCCGAGCAGGGGCATACACCCTATTCAGACGCGCTTGCGCTCAGTGGAAAGCGTAGCGGTACTAAGCTCGGCAGTGCTTTGAAAGGAGCTACGCTTTCAAAGCTTGCCTCGCTAAGTACCGACGCTTTCCAAAGGTCTTCATAGGGTGTATGCCCCTGCTCGGGCTAGTGTATTGGCAAGCTCCCCCCATTAACGCTTGCGCTGTTTTTTTTGAAGACAATTTAGGTTGTAAAGCCTCTTATGAAATTGTTGATAAATTCGTAGCCTACGGCGAGGTTTATGTTTTGTCCGTCGTCAAAGCCGGCTGTACTTATGCCGATTACTTCGCCAAACATATTTAGGACTGCACCGCCTGAGCTGCCGTGGGAAATGGGGGCCGTGAACTGTATCATGTCTACGTCATCAAGCTTTCTAAAGCCTGCGATAATTCCGTCTGATACGGAGTTGAACAGTCCTAGGGGACTTCCGATTGCGACTACCTTTTGACCGCGGACAAGCGGCTTTTCGCCTTTGTATATTGTAAGCGGATTGAGCTTGCGCTGTATGCGGATTATTGCGAGGTCCAGCAGTTGATTGTATTTTATTATTTCGTCGGTTTTGTAGACTGTATCGTCGTCTTCTACTCTGACAGAATAGCTTAGTCCGCTGAACGCTACGTGGCTGTTTGTGAGTATGTAGCCTTTCTGTCCTATCATTATGCCTGAGCCTGTACCTGCTACATTTCCGTTTTTGTCATGTACGGCTATCATCACTACGGACGAGGCAAGGCGCGCGAGTTCCTCAAAATCAAGCTCGCGGTTATGTACAGGCGCATTTTTCCCGCGTGTCGGGTGTGTTACGTCAACCACTATACGTCCTCTGTCTTGATTTTGCGTAACACCTTGCTGCGCTGCGGAAAGTTGCGTATCCTGCACGCTTTTATATTTATTTTTGTCATATCCGCTTATATTTACGTCTCCAAAGGCGCCTATCTCTATCGTGCCCAGACATGGCAACCTTGTACATTTTTCATCTATATCGTATTTGCTTTGCAAAAGCAACACATCTATGCCAAGGCAAGTGAGCATGTAGCAGAAATAAAATTCCTGCTCCTTTCGTATGTTATGAAACACGCATTTCATAGAGCTGCGAATGTCCCACTTGTCGAGAAAGCTTGCGCTTACGGTATCAAGCCAGTACAAAAGCTTTACCGCAAAGCTTTTCTCCATAGAGGCGTTCGCATTTGGATTATTTTTCCTGTATATCTCAAGTGTTTCGTTTAGGGCAGCGCCGGCAAAAGCGGATACATCTGAATGTGGCAAAATCGTCTTCGTTTCCAGATTTTCTCTGCCGCCCTCTACCCACTTTTCATAAAAATCGCTGCAGCGAGTGACCTCATCTATATCTGAAAGCGCAGGGAGCGAAAGCACTCTTTCGTATGCGCCGTGTCCTGTCTCCTCTTTACTTGCCAAAAGCCTGTCCATTTCCTCTATATCATTTATATATGAAGAATTGACCCCGCATGCCCTGATAAAATACACGTCCTTACAGCTGCCGTTTACTCTGCCGCTCACATTTGCAAAAGCAGAAATCGATGCCAATCCTATCACATTGTATCTTCTCTCCGTCCCTTTTCTTCCCCCGCTATCCATAATTCATCACCATTCCAATTACTTGTATAATACCTATTATTAAACCCAAGCTAAGCATATCCGCCAGTCCAAGCATTAGCATAATCCATTAAAAATCTAATATTTTTATAATATCACAATTTTTCCAAACAAGCTATTAATATTTGTTAAATGTTATGTTATAATACAGTTATTGTGCGCAATCTTAATCCTTTGACACAAAATTAATCAACATAAACGGAGAAAATTATGAAAAATTCTTTAATATATTACAGCGTCGGACCTCTGCTGTACTGCCCCGCCAACAATGAAAAAATAGCGTCTTCCCTGATTAATCAAAAATTCGGCGACGGCTATTCACTTTCAATGTGCCTTGAGGACACTATAAACGACAGTTGTGTCACAGAGGCGGAAAGCCGACTTGTAAAATCAATCCAAACTCTTTATGAGGCGCGCTTTACCGCACATTTTTTTATGCCTAAGCTTTTTATACGTGTCAGAAATCCTATGCAGATAAACTGCCTGATTGAGCGCTTAGGCAATGCGGCGGAGCTTGTCTGCGGCTTTATCGCGCCTAAATTTTCACTGGAAAACGCCGATGATTATCTTGACGCAATGCAACACATAAACGTCGGACGTGACAGCACGATTTACTTTATGCCCATACTGGAAAGTCCCTGCATTGTCAATCTTTCAAACCGTGCCGAGGTTTTATATTCCTTAAAAGAAAAGCTTGATGCCGCTGCAGAGCTTGTGCTTAACATACGTGTCGGCGGCAACGACCTCTGCAATATATTTGGTTTCCGTCGTCATAGTGATGAAACCATACATAAAATCACCCCTATTGCAAATATTTTTTCGGACATTATCACGGTTTTCGGCACGGACTATGTGGTATCAGGTCCCGTGTGGGAATATTACGATGGCGAGGGATGGGAGAGCGGACTTAAAAACGAGTTAAAAGACGACAAGCTTTGCGGCTTTATCGGTAAGACTGTCATACACCCAAAGCAGATAAAGCTTGTAAACGAGGCATATAAGGTACCCCAAAAAGACTATGACGACGCAAAGGCTATTCTTGGCTGGGACGACAGCACCCCCGCACTTGTTGCGGGCAGCGCCGCCAAGGAGCGCATGAACGAGTACAAAACCCACTATAATTGGGCAGAAAAAACCATGATGCTTGCGCAAGCCTATGGCGTTTTATAGATTATCTTGTATTTCAGAGAAAAAAATAGTATTCTTAAATAATAAGTGCTGTTTGATTAATTGGAAAACACTTTTTTATTTTGAGCCGCTAAAGCGGCATGGAGGATTTTTATGGGAGAAAATAAAACGGTAATAAAACAAGCTTATTATACAGGAGAGCGTCCTCTTTTTGGCACGCATAATTTATCAATTTATGATACCATTTTTACCGACGGCGAATCGCCGCTTAAAGAATGCTCGGATATAGAGCTTTCAGGGTGCATGTTTAAATGGAAATATCCGTTATGGTACTCAAAAAATATACACGCTAAAGAATGTATCTGGTTTGAAATGGCGCGCGCGGGCGTGTGGTACACTGATAATATATACGTAGAGGACTGCCAGATTGAGGCGCCCAAAAATTTTCGCCGCTGCAACGGGATAACTTTCAAAAATGTGTCATTTCCAAACGCTGCCGAAACCCTATGGAGCTGCCAAAACGTAAATATGGAGCAGGTTGTCGCAAAGGGCGATTATTTCGCGATGAATTGCACGGACATGAAAGTAAACAATTTCACGCTTTACGGCAATTATTCTTTTGACGGCGCAAAAAATATCGAAATACATAATTCAAGGCTGCTTTCCAAAGATGCTTTCTGGAACAGTGAAAATGTCACGGTATACAATTCCTTTATATCGGGCGAATACCTCGGCTGGAACGCCAAAAATCTGACGCTTATAGACTGCACGGTCGAAAGCCTGCAGGGAATGTGCTACATCGACAATCTAATCATGAAAAATTGCAAACTGATAAACACCACGCTTGCCTTTGAATATTCCACGGTCGAGGCGGATATCACGAGCAAAATCGACAGCGTAATAAACCCGAGCGCAGGTTCCATTACTGCGGACAGTATCGGCGAGCTGATTATTGAAAAAGACAAGATAGACCCGTCAAAGACAGTGATTAAATGCCGTGACAGCATATAACCAACACAAAAAGAACGCCGGTGCAATTACTGTCCGGCGTTCTTCTATATTCACCTTAAAAAGCATAATTACAGGCGCTCACAAAAGTCTGTCCAAAAATCCAACATTTCTGCAAGCGCCCAAAAACACAAATCTCAGCGTATATCTGCAGCAGATATTTACTGCAAAATAACGCGTACTTTCTCCTCATATTCTTCTCTTGATATGATATCCATCTGATACTGCATCTCTACCTTTTTGAGCGCCTCAAAATTATCAAGTCGTTTCTGCGCCTTTGCAAGTTTCTCCTCGTATTCCTCTGTAGAAATTATGTCCATCTCCAATGCCTTGTCGAGTTTCTTCTTCTCGCCGTCAAATTGGTCCTGCGCCTTTTTTCTGTCCTTTTCGATATTGTTCTGCTTTATCTGCTGCTCTCTCTGTTTAAGCTGCGCGTCTATCTCGGCAATCTTTTCGAGCTCAGGCTTTATCTGCTCAATGATATCAGATACGTCAAACGTGTCATACTGATACGAGTTTTCGATATATGCGACATACTTCTTGCCGATTTCCGCATAGCGGTTCTCAAGTTTTTTCTCTATAGCCGCCCTCTGAATTTTCATATTTGCGACCTCTGTCTGTTCGCGTGTTACATTGCCTATCGTGTTTCCTACTTCCTTTGCCCTTTTCGTAGCCTTGTCAAAAAAATCCATTTTAATTTCTCCTCTCCTTGTTGACATTCCATCAAACATTACATGCAATAGCGCCATCCGCACTTCATAGCCTTATTTTATCATCTAACCGAAATTTTTCCAGCAAACAATTTATAAAAACCATAAAGAAAATCTTAAATTAATCCTGCTTTTAATTTATAATCTGCGGTATTTCGATATAAGAAACCACTTTTTCACCCTTAAACGGCGTCCACCCGACTTCCTTTCCCAAAAGCTTATTGAGTGCAATATTTGGAATGTTAATTCCCGACGCAAGGCAGCTCATAGGCGTGCCGCCGGACATCCGCGTGTTTATCTCCAAGAGATACGGCATCCCATCCTCCGAAAGTTTAAACTGAATATTGCACGGATATTCAAGCCCAATGCCATCCACCACGACCTCACACATTTTGTAAATCCCCTCATCGAAGAAAACGCGCTCGTCCCGCGTCCAGCCCTTCCTGCGCATAACCGCAATCAGTCCCTGCTTTGTCGAAAGACAGTCCACGCTTATCTCGTCGCCTGAAAGATACGGCATGACAAGCATGTCCTTAAAGCTTTCCTGACCTTTCAAAATATCCGCCAACTCACGATATGCGATTTTTGAGCCTTGATAATAGCTAAGCGACTCAAAGCGGTCGATTTCGTCGACAATCCTCCGAAAGCTCATTCCGCCCTCGTCCTGCACATATTTGCAACACACGCCGCCGGCAGTTTTGCAAAGCTTTTCATATGCCCGCTCAAACTCCGCGCTGTTGTTTACGACAAAATAATCAGGCACATTTATATCCCTATTACTCTTAAAGAACTCATACGTCTTCGCCTTATCATTCAAAAAGGAAATTTTATCATATCCGTCCGCCAAAATCCTGACGCCAAGGCTTTCAAACTGTTCTCTCTGGCGGCTTATCTCAACCATCTCCCTACGCGGCGCAAAAACATCTATACTATGAGCCTTGCAAAATTCCAAGCAAAAACTGACATAACTGTCACCTTTAAGTTCACTGTCCACATACCACTCGTCGCAGGCATTCCTTATCACAGAATTAACCGCCATATTACTGCCGACCACATATATATCCTGACTTTCATCTCGTTTCATAAGCCCGATTATCTGATGCGCCGTACTAAACCAATGATTAAACCACACCCTCACCATACCATCATCCCCTCCTCTCCGTCAACCATAAAGCACCAACCAACAAAATCAACTCCAAAAGCACGCCGACCATACAGTTAAATCGACAACCCGAAAAAACGCCGCCCTTGCGTTTTTTTAAGCACGAAACTTAGATGTTCTTTGCGAAACGCCCATTGGCGTGAGCATTAGAACATCTTTTCGTGCTATGCCTCAGCAATCTTCCTAATAATCCCGCACGCCTTATAATTTACAAGCGGATAATATTCAACCGCAACACCCTTTTCCTCAGCAAGCCTTAAAAGATGCACAAGCGCCTCATCATTCTTATTTTTTTCATTTATAAGCACTTTCCAAGGCACTCGGCGCAAAAGCACCCTTGTAGTTTCCCCAATGCTCGGTTTTATCAGATTAATATCATCAACCGAAAAATCCTCAGCTATCCGCATTACCTCATCTATCCCGCCAAGCTCGCTGTCTTTTATGACACTTGTGTCATTTCCTTTTGAAACAGCCGGGTATGAAAAATATTCCTCTATCGCATTTATAAAGTCATACGACAAGTCCGCGTCCGTAAGCTCCCCATAATATACCGCTCCATGGAAATCATTCTTACCTATGATATCATCACGTAGAAATGTGCGGCTGATAAGACCTGAAACAGTACAGTTAAGACACGAGCTTGGAATAAGTATATCCTCATGCGTGCCGCATAAATCAGTCACTCCCGCCGGGTCCGCTATAACAGCAAGCTCACTCGATACGCCCTCATAGGCGCTTACACATTTTTCAAGTTCCCCCAAAATAGCGCCTTTCCCTGTCCACCCATCTACAAACTGCAGCTCCTCCGCCTTGTGGCGGTTCAAAATATATTTCATGGCATTATCGTCCATGCCACGGTCCTTTATTATGGAAACAGCATAATGCTCGACATTCGCCATGTGCCATTTTTCCATATATCTTTTCAGCAGCACACCTATCGGTATGCCTGCGCGCGCAAGTGACACCAAAACTATGTCGCCCCTATGTCGATTGACTATTCTTTCCGCGAGCACAGCCACAGCATCCGCCACAGGTTTTGCATAGTGCTTTAGAGCCTGCCTGTACGCCTCCATATACTTCTTGCTTGGTCTGTATTCTATCGGCAGCATTTCGCTGTAGTGCTTTCCCGACTGTATCAACTTCTCACGCTCGTCGGTAGACTGCGGCAATACCATACCCGTTATATCCTTTAACAAAATTTTTACATCATCAGTGCTGTATGAACTTCTCATATACATACTAACTCCCATGCTGCCTATAAGCAGCGCCTTTTCCATCTCAGAGTTTTTTATTTATTTGTGACCACCACAATATCACTGTTTCCGCAGCGGCTCAGAGCATTTATTATTGAATTGAGCCCTGTCTTTGAAAGTCTTACGGCATCCGTCAAAATGACAGTTGTGTCATATTTCTCCAAGTCATACACAAATGTACGCCTGCCCTCATCATAAACACTCACAAGCTCAAAACGCTTTTTAAGCGGATAATCACTCTCGCTGCTCACCTTGATAGGACTTCTTGTCGTGGCATGACACAGCGCCTGCCCTCCGTTCTCGTCAATGCATTTGGCAAGCCATAGCGCGGGGAACATAAATTCCTCCGTCCCGAGCACGAGATACCGCCCGCCCTTTTTTACGTTTATCTGCGACATCACATTATGGCACAGTTTCTCGCACATTTCAATATAGTCTGCCGACTTGTGTATACGTCTCGCATTGATATACGGCGACAGGCAAAGCTTTTTGTACTTCACCTCTGCCTCTCCCGTCATTGCCTCCATGTACATGCCATCGCCTGCATATTTCTCCGCAATTTCCGTATAGCCGCTATGGTCCGTCTTTACAAGATAATGCAGTCTTATCCCGTCAGCGTCAAATGCGGCTCTTGCTGTTTCGTCCATACCATTTAAAATAGAGGCAACGCTAAATTGAATTTCACTCCCATAAGTCTTCCTCATCAATCTTACAATGGACATAATCGTATTCCCCGTCGTAACCTCGTCCTCAACAAAAACAACTCTGTCCACCTCACCAATCACGGCATCCACATCATTTTTGACAAGCCGCTGCTCAGTGGCATGGCTATGGCTTTCCGTAAAAAAAAGATACTCTACGCCGTCGATATCTTCTCTCGTAGTATGCATATAGTACGAATTAAGTCTTATGGCAGCCGCCTCGCCTATTGCCGTAGCCGTTTCCGCAAAACCGATTAACAGCAGCCTCTCACTTCCATATTCTTTCTTCAGTATATCCGCAAGCTCCCAAAACATTTCAAGCGCCTCAGCGGCTTTCACTGGAATATGCTTACCCTGTTTTTCGTTTATCACCAGATATTTTCTTTTATTGTTGTTGTCTCTCTTTGCAATTTTCACTATGCTGTCATCATACATAATAGCCCTCAGCTCCCTTATCGCCACTCAATACGCGGTCCCACAACCTTATTAACGCTCACACAATTATAACTATAAAATGACAACGAGCTTATGTCAATCACAAATAACAGCAGTCACAACAAGTCCGTTACCAAAAAAGCGCCGCCCTTTCAGGCGACGCTAATCACATCAATCACCAGCGGCTGTCCACCCCTATTACAGTAGCTGCAGCTGCACGACGTATCTATAAATGCTGTATGATATGCCCCTATCTCATACGTGGCTTTCTCTGTTTCAAGGGTAAGTGTCCCCTCCAAAACCATTATGTACTCACTGCCTACCTCGCTGCCCAAAAAAGTTTCGCATTTTTGCCCCGCCTCTATGCGCACCTCATATACCTCAAAAGTCCTTCGCTTATCATAGGGAAGTATGGCACGTATCTGATATTTTCCGTCCTGTTCCTTAAAAATCGGCTGTTTTTCATTGTCCGTAATCACTACTTCTTCACTCTTTGGATAAATCAGCTCCTCGAACGGCACGTGTATCCCCTCCACAATCTTTGCAATCGTAGCCACAGTGGGATTGGACTCTCCGCGCTCTATCTGCCCCAGCATACTCTTGCTCACGCCCGTCCTTTCAGACAACATATCAAGGCTCATATTTTTGGACTTCCTTATCCGTTTCAAATTTACGGCTATATTCCTTTCCAATTGGCTCATACCCCTCAAACCTCCATAATTCATAGTTAGCGCTATTATATCCGCGCCCCCAAGTTCCTCATGCAGTAATATGAATAAAAAAGCACCAGACTTTCCTTTCAGAAAATCTGATGCTACATCTTTGTGGCATTTAAAATTATTCATTATTTATCGTATCCATTATTTATGATAACTATTTTTCTGCTTTCCGTCAAGCCCCTTTTGAACACTATACCCAAATTTTCCAAGCCGGTCGCCCAATGAAAAATAATCGCCGTGCGAGTACACAATCGGCTCCGCCTGCTCTAAGTGAAATCCGCCGCGTTCATCCATATATGTGTCGTCCACCCGGACCGCCTCCACAGCCGCGATAAACATATCATGCGAGCCAAGACTTTCTACGCGTTCCACCCGACATTCAATATTTACGGGACTTTCGGCAATACACGGCACGCTGACCTTTTGCGCCGCTGCCTTTGTAAGTCCAAGCTCTTTCCACTTGTCAATATCTCTGCCGCTTTTCACCCCGCAAAAATCAGTCGCATAGGCAAGCTTTTTCGTCGTGAGATTAATCACAAATTCCCCCGTCTCCATAAGCATATGGTGAGAATACCTTGTCGGGCGCACGGAAATGCTGACCATAGGCGGGTTGGTGCAGACAGTCCCTGCCCAAGCCACAGTGATTATGTTGGCATTTCCCGATTTGTCCGCCACGCTGACCAGTACCGCCGGCAACGGATATAGCATATTTCCAGCCTTAAACGAAATCTTGGACATGTCCTAAATCTCCAAAACAAATCGCAGTCTAAAACAAAGTAATCCCCATAGCGGTCAAAAGCGTAAGCACACTAAGTATTACGCCCCCAAGAGATGCCACAAGCGATACAATGCTCACAACCAGTACAGCGTTTATCTTTGACTTCAAAGATGTATTTTCTACGGAAATCGTGTCATTTGTGCGTTTCATCTCGTCGGAAACCACTGCCTGCACGTTTCTGTATACTTTCACGCTCTCTTTATGGAAAAAGTCCTCTGACTGCTTGAATTTTTCATCAAGCACCTGAGCCATCTCCTGAGCATCGTTTTGTGACTGTTCTTCCGCCTGTCTCTCACGCTCAATGCGCTCCTGCTCATAACGCTCACGCTCAGCTGCAAACCTGCTGCGTTCTTCATCAAGACGCGCCCTCTCAGCCTCAAAACGCTCACGCTCCGCCTCACGGTCCTTGTCCTGATCCTCGATAAAGCTCTTTATCGTATTAATGACACGTTCGTCATTTTCTTTGAGATTATCAATCTTCTCGCTATTATCGGCAATAAGGCTCTCCATCTTCTCGGAAACAGCTCTAAGGACAGTGGTAATTCTCTGTACATCACCCTCCTCGTCCTCGCCTTCTTCCGCAATAAGCGCATCAAACTTCTCCGAAAGCGCTTTCACAGACGCCACAAGCTCCTCATCGCTCTGAACCGCGACTGCCGCACCCACGCCGTCGACCCCTGAAATTATCTCCTCTATCCTGTCGGCTATCTCGGTATTTTTGTAATTGAGCTTGCGCATCTCCTGCAAAATCTTTTCATACTCGGCTACCTGCTGCTCAAGACGTTTATTCTGAGCGGCCTCCGCCTGCGAATTTGCCTTTATCAATTCCTGCGCATTAAATTTCTGCGCTATTTTGTCTATAAAATTATCCACGGCTACCCTCCTAAACCTTAACAAAAATTTTCTATGAAAATTTTTGTTTCGTCATTATTAATATACTAGCATATGACAAGCTATTTTTCAACAAATTTCCAAATATTTATGAACGTATCATGCAATTGTTCAAATTTTTTTGTTAAAAATAAATATATTTTGTTTTTAATTATTGTAAAGTTTAGTCATATTTACAATAAAATTACATTCCGTTCATATTTTATTCATATATAAGTGATAATATAAATATATCAGATGACAAACAGTAATGTTTTTATTACTCACAGATAAATTTTTTCATAATAGCCTCGGCGCAGCGATGTGTCGGGGCACTCCTCATTTTAGGGGTATTTTGCAAATTTTAAGGCAATAACGAATGTACTTCTTCATTTAGGGAAAGCATTTTTGCGTCAAGCTCCGACACCATTCGGGCACAGGCATATAGTTCATCTTTAATATGCCTTGGTACCTTAGTCTCAAATTTATAATTTATTTTATGTTCAAGACTTGCCCAAAAATCCATCGCCACAGTCCTTATCTGTATCTCCACCTTTGTATCCACACGACGCTCAGAAAGAAAAATCGGAATTGACACAAGCATATGATAGCTTTTATATCCACTCGGTTTAGGACTTTTGATATAATCTTTGACAGAAAGCACACAAATATCGCTCTGACGCTCAAGCATTTCCGCAAGCCGGTATATATCCGTCGTAAATGAGCAAATAATACGTACACCCGCTATGTCATTTACATATTTTACAACATTTTCTATCGTCGGCTCACACCCGTACTTCTTCATTTTTTTCGCTATACTCTCGGACGTTTTTATTCTCGATTTTATATGCTCTATAGGATTGTACTTGTGGACATGCTGAAACTCATCATTCAATATCTCAAGCTTTGTTCCAATCTCTTTCAATGCCGAATTATATATAAGCCTAGCCTCGCGCCACCGCCTCGTCTCAAAATCCGCGTCATTTATGTATTCCATGCCACTCCTCCCACAGTACAATATTATACACACGCATTTCGCCGCCAAAATTTATTATATGCGCAATCCCCGCAGCATATTACTTACAATTGCCAAAAACAAGCTTTCATTATATAATTTTATTATTATATAATTTCATTATATTATTTATAGAAAGGACCCCCTCCATGTTCAGACTATGGTCAAAAATATTCAAAGACAACAAACTAATCAAAGACATCGTAATTTACGACAACACCAATGACACCAGAACCCACAAAGTCTTCAACACCCTCGACAAAGCATGCTACGAGCTTGACCTAGGCAAACCCATCTGGCTCGACGCCAATATCACAGAATTCAAAAGACACAGCAAAACCCGTTTCAGAGCTGACAATTTCATAGAAGAAATAGATTTCGATTATCTTGAAATACAAATCATTGAAGAATAAAATTCGTAGCCATAACTAATTTTATAAATTAATTTTGTGTAAAGTTATGCATATTTACTATTGACTTATGCAACAATATATTGTAGTATCTTTATAAACAATATGTAGTATTTAAAACTACATATCAAAGTTTTAATAACACTCACAAGTCAATCAGCACCTATATGATATCATTTTTTCATACTCCGGTGCAGAAAAGAGGTAAATATGCAGCTTACAATAAGAGAACCCGGAAGTGCCCTGACACATTTTATCGCATGCCTTATGGCCGCCATAGCAGCCTCGCCGCTTTTAGTCAAAGCACAAGGAGGCATTACCACAGTAGCGCTCACCATTTTTGCGGCAAGCATGATACTTTTGTACGGCGCAAGCGCGCTCTACCATACCGTGAATGTCTCAGCATCCGCATTAAAAGTATTTAAAAAAATAGACCATATGATGATTTTCGTACTGATAGCAGGCTCGTATACTCCCGTGTGCCTTATAGTGCTCGGCGGCAAGCTTGGTTATTCCCTGCTTGCGCTCGTGTGGGGCGTCGCGCTTATCGGAATGTTCATTAATATCGTCTGGATAAACTGCCCCAAATGGTTTTCGTCTGTCATTTATATCGCAATGGGCTGGCTTTGCCTGCTAGTGTTTGGCACACTCTGGAACACGCTGCCGCATGCGGCGTTTGGATGGCTCCTCGCAGGCGGCATCATCTACACCATCGGAGGCATTATTTACGCGCTCAAGCTCCCCGTATTTAATTCACTCCACAAAAACTTCGGCTCACACGAAATTTTTCACCTTTTCGTAATGGGCGGCAGCATATGCCATTTTATATTTATGTATCTCTATGTAGCATAAGCGCATCGGCGTGTCACAATTTATAACTGCCAATAAAGCAAAAAAGTAAAGAAGACAGCATAGTTTTTTCGCTATCTTCTTTACTTTTTTGTTTATTATTGTTAAAATATATGTACATAGCTTTATTTTGTGCAAAAACTGGACGATGCATAGAGGCAAGCATGGATAGGGGGATTAATTATGATAGATGCAATTTTTGACACAGCTTATCCGGCGGGGCGGTTTGACACCTCGCTCAATCTGATAGAGGGTAATCCCTATATGTACCGTTTTTTCGGCTCAAACGTATATTTTTCCATACTGAAAATCGTAAATGCGGACGAGCAGAAAAAACTCACGGCGGACATCGAGCTCTGCCGAAATAATCCACAGCTTCGCATTGACGAGTGCATACATATTGACAATAACAGCGGCGGACAGGACTGTTATTTCATTGGCATGAAACTTTCCGACACCCCCGATATCCTCAACATAACGCTTATCAACGTCACAGAAAGCAAGGCGCACATCAATTCGCTAAATAGACGACTTATGCTTGCGCGCAATTTTCTGACGCTGAACGGCACAGCAGTTTTTGTATACAGACCCTCGACCGGCTTTATAGAGATTTCTTATGTGAAAAATGAGCAGACCGCTGTATTTTTCAATATGCACATCGACGAATGGCGCACCCAAATGTACGAAGAAAACAGGATAAATCTTGAAGATAAAGATTTGTTTGACCTGTTTTGCGCTACGGTCAAGGTTGCCAAGGAAAACCGTTCCATCATTTTCAGGGGCAGCGTCATAGGCGACAAAAACCGCATGGAAACCTACCGTGTCAGCTTTAACGTACACGAATACTCTGGTGACGAGCCTGTCGTAGCAGGCACATGGTCAATTATGCATGCGGGGACAAACGATGCAAACAGCAATTATTTTGAAGACTCGTACATAGACGCACTCACAGGCCTGCTCAACAAAAAGGCGATTATGTCATACGCCGAAAATGCCGTAAACGGTATAAACCACGACCATGTAGGGCTTGCCATCATGGATATCGACAATTTCAAGAGCGTAAATGACAATTACGGTCATATGTTTGGCGACAAAGTCATAAATGCCGTGGGCGAAGTAATCAAAAACGCCGTAGGCACTGATGCCGTTGCCGGACGCATGGGCGGAGATGAATTTTTAATAGTATTTGAAAAATGCCAGAATGAGCTTGAATACAGAAATATCCTAAGATGCATAAAGTCAAACGTCCAAAACGTATATAAGGGGCAGATGGGCGACAACTCTCTCTCCTGCTCTATAGGGCTTGCCAGATACGGATACGGTCCCGGTTCGACTTCATACCATGATTTGTTTAAAATTGCCGACAGAGCGCTTTATCTTGCCAAGCAGAAAGGCAAAAACCGCTACATCATTTATAAGCCCGAAATACACGGCGATTACTCGTCAAAGGGTGAAAACGAAGACATCGTAAACGTATCAAACAGCTATTATTCCGCGGCGGAGATTGATAAGCTCAATACCATGTTTACACGTATCATTATAGACGGCATTGACGTAATCCCCGAGACGCTCAACCTGTTTGCAAGCGCATTAAAGCTTGATAGAGTAAGTATATTTTTCGGTGACGGGAGCCTGCCAAAATTCACAAGCAATTATATCGGCAATGTATGTCCCGCCAATCCTATAGTCATTAAGGACGAAAAATATTTGGGACTTTTTAACAACAATATGCTTGCAATAAGCAATGTCCACGCCATAGAATATTCCTGCCCCAACGTTTATAATGTGTTCATTGATACAGAGATTTCAAGCACTATGCAATATATTCTAAGAGACGCAGACAACACCCCTGCAGGACTGGTATCGGCCGACATATTCGGCATTCCGATTGCTTTTCCAAAGGTAGTGACAAATGTCTACCAGAACATGTGCAGCATAATAAACGCCGTGCTACTACGTGAAAAACTAATATAATACGTCGCACGCACAGACGGTTTGACAACGTTCAAAAGTGCGCCTCAATAATAAAAAGGAGCTTCAAGCTCCTTTTTATTATTGCTCCATCTGTTTTCCCAGAAATCCTGCCGCCGACTGCGCCAGTTTCATCTCAACCTCGTTCATCTCATCTCCTGCACTCGCGGACAAAAGCACTACAGCGCCAATTATATCTCCCTGAGTAATTATCGGGATAATTACCTCCTGCTGGTATTCGTCATTTTCATTGTCAACCACGCTGACATAGCTTTTTTCGCCTTTTGAGGCGCATACCGCCTCGCGCGAGTTCATTTTATCCTCCAGTTCCTTGCTCACGCTCTTGCCAAGTATCTGCTTGCTGTTACTGCCTGCCGCGGCTATTATCTGGTCCCTGTCCGCTATCAGCGCCACATGACCTGACACCTGCGAAAGGCTCTCCGCGTACTGCTTGGCAAAATCTCCGAGTTCCCCGATAGGTGAATATTTCTTTAAAATAATCGCGCCCTCGTTGTTTGTGAATATTTCCAGTGGGTCAGCTTCCCTTATCCTCAGAGTCCTTCGTATCTCCTTTGGTATAACCACACGCCCGAGGTCGTCAATTCTACGCACTATTCCCGTAGCTTTCACCGATATTTCCTCCATTTCAAAACTAGTATTTACAACGGCTTTTCTCTTTACAAGCTGTAACACTAGTATTTGTAAATGCTGGCTTTTTATACCGATTAAAGCTTTAAAATATTTATAAGCAAAATCCACGCCAAACCATAATACGTAACAACACCAACCAAATCGTTCACAGTAGTAATAAGAGGTCCCGACGCAACCGCAGGGTCAACTTTAATTTTGTGAAAAAATATAGGAACTATCGTACCCACAAGGCTTGATATCGTCATGGCGACTATCAGCGCCGCTCCCGCGCAGCCCGATATGGCAAACGCCTGCGTTAATGCCCTGCCCTTGAACGCCGCCAGATATAGACCTATAAGCACAAACGACAACGCACCAAGTATAATACCGTTAAAAAAACCAATGCGCATTTCGTTAATCACTATCATAAATTTCTGCTTTGCGCCAAGATTTTCATCCATCAAAAGCCTTATCGTCACGGCAAGCGACTGCGTCCCCACATTCCCCGCCATATCAAGCACCACAGACTGAAAACTTGCAATAATGACAAGTTGCGCGATAACCCCCTCAAAAAGCCCCGTCACAGAAGATACCGCAATCCCCAGCGCCAACAGCACCAAAAGCCACGGCAGACGTTTTTTAATACTCACAGCAAGTGATTCCTCAAGCTCAGCCTCCTCGGTCATACCGGCAAGCTTAGCATAGTCCTCACCCATCTCATCATCTACAGCCTCCACAACATCCTGAGCCGTAATTACGCCAATAAGCTTGTTTTCATCATTTAAAACCGGTATATAATCCTCAGAATATTCCTTCAGCTTGTCAATAGACTCCCCAATATCGTCAGTATCCTTTACATACGGAAATGAATGTGCAATAAGCGTCTCAAGCTCCACATAATTCCTCGCAATAATCAAATCCTTTAAATCAATCGCCCCATAAAACGTACCGTCATCATCCCGCACAAAAATCGTCGTAATATTATCATTGTCCTCCGCCTGCGCAATCAAAGCACGCATCGCCTGCTTTATAGTAAGCCTCCGCTCTATCTCTATGAAATTGGTAGTCATCCGGCTGCCTATCTCGTTATCCTTATATGAAAGGATTAAATTAATATCCTCCTTAGACTCGTCATCAATCAAGTCAATAAGCTGATTTCTAGTCTCCTCGTCCATCTCCTCAAGGACATCAACCGCGTCATCAGCATCCATCTTTTCAATAATATCCGCAGCCCGCTCCGGCTCCAGCTCACCCAGATACTTCTGCGGGTCATCAAGATACGCAAATATCTCCGACACCCGCTCAAGCCCCAAAATCCGATAAAGAACACTACGCTCCCTCTCATCAAGCTCATCCAAAATATTCGATATATCATTATCATGATAATCATTAAGCTTCTCCGCAATCACATTAGGCGCATTCCCACTGCGTATCAACTCTACAATCTCATTCCCCACACCAACACCCCCATTTCACATAACCATTCTCACACAACCATTCCTAATGACATAATCCCAAAGGCAACATACCCCTCTCCACAATCACATCCCCATCCCCGCCAACACACAAGCATTCTCCGTAAGTTATTTCCAATAACCTAGCCCGAACAGGGTCATACACCCCATGAAGACCCTTGGGAAACGTCGGCACTTGGCGAGGCAAGCTGTAAAAGCGCAGTTCCTTTTACAGCGCTGCCGA
>CANQHZ010000014.1 GCA_947623805.1 uncultured Lachnospiraceae bacterium
CTCCACGGCTTCAAGAATATTTGCAGGCGTACCCACTCCCATAAGATATGTAGGCTTATCCTTTGGCAGATACGGCACTGTCTCGTCAAGGATATGATACATCTCCTCGTGAGTTTCTCCGACAGCCAGCCCGCCCACGGCGTAACCATCCAAATCCATCTCGGATATGCGTTTGGCATGCTCTATCCTTATGTCGGAATATACCGCCCCCTGATTAATGCCAAAAAGCAATTGTTCTTTATTTATAGTATCGTCAAGCGCATTGAGGCGTTTCATCTCATTTTTGCAGCGTTCAAGCCAACGTGTCGTGCGTTCTACGGATTTTTGGACGTAATCACGCTCCGCCTTGCTTGGCGGGCACTCGTCAAATGCCATCGCTATAGTAGACGCAAGGTTTGACTGGATGCGCATACTTTCTTCCGGTCCCATAAAAATTTTCCTGCCGTCTATGTGGGAATTGAAGTAAACCCCCTCCTCCTTTATGCGGCGAAGTCCTGCCAAAGAAAAGACCTGAAATCCGCCTGAATCCGTGAGGATTGGCTTATTCCAAGCCATAAAACGATGAAGTCCACCAAGTTTTTTAATAGTCTCATCACCTGTCCTGACATGAAGATGATAGGTATTTGAAAGCTCTACCTGAGTACCTATCTCCTCCAAGTCAGCCGTAGATACTGCACCTTTTATGGCCGCAACCGTACCCACATTCATAAATACAGGCGTCTGTATCGTGCCATGTACAGTAGTAACCTGCGCACGTTTAGCGCGTCCTTCCTGTTTTAACAATTTATATTCCATAAGCTTTTCTTTCTCAATCTAAGTTATCCAAAAATTCCTCTAGCGTAATGTCATTTTCCATGATGCTATGTGCCGCTTCCCTGCCCACATATCTGAAATGCCACGGCTCATACTGGATACCCGTAATATATTCCTTGCCCAAAGGATAGCGAAGAATGAAACCGTATTCATCACAATGTTCCCTGAGCCATATGCCCGCCTCGGTCTCGCCGAAGCCTATCTCAAGCGCCGAGTATTTAGAGCTTACTATATCAAGCGCAAGCCCAATCTGATGCTCACTCGCGCCGGGTACAGTGACCGTCATGGACGCGATTTTGTATGCGTCAAGATATGAGTAGCCTTTCTCCATATAATAGTCAATTTTGCGGTTGAACAATACCGTCTGCCTATTGTAATCCCTGTAGGGCGAGCAGATTTTTAAATCAATGCCATCGCTCTTTGCCGCCTGCATCATCTTTGTAAGGTCGTCTATAATCCTCACGTCGCATTTCATACTGCCCTTGATTGTGCCAAGCGTAAATGTATAGTCATCCGGTACAGGATGCTGCTTATTGACAAGTACAAGCTGCCAGTCGTCCTTTGAAAGCTTTGATGTGGACGTCTGATATGAAACGCCGGTTTCTTTAATTGCCTCATTCGCCGCTACAATATCATCCAGCGAATATTTGTCTATCTCGTCCGCGGAAACATCAAGCTCGCGGTTGTCATACCCCGCAATCACGTCATCATCATCAATAACCTCCGTCGCGGGAATGTTGAATACAGTCGGCACATATTCATAACTTTCCTGGATAGCCGCCCAATCCTCCGTCATAAGCGCAAGTTCCTGAGCTTCAGGAGATAAATATGCAAAGCTGCTGCTTGCAAAGAAAAACAATATGATTGCCATAATGCTTGCAAAACGCTTGGTATTTCCAGCAAAATAACTGATTATATTATAAAATATCGTAATAAATATAATGCACGCAAGCAGAGGCAGTTTCAAAAATCTATGCTGCTTAATCTGCATATGCATTTTATGTATAAGCATATCCTTCCATGCACTTTTCATTATACCCTCCATGCCGCCTTACACGGTCTATATTAATAGTGAAAAAACTCCGCTTTAACATCTTAAATAATAAGAAAAATAAAATCATATGAAATATTAAAAAAATATAAAACCTAATAACTCTTTATATAATATAACACAACATTTTACGTTTTGCACTATAAAACGCAAAAAAAACGCAAAAAATTTCAAAAAGCTTGATTTTTAAGAGTTATTTTGATAGTATAGCTTAATATAAATTGAAAGGAAAGCATTTACACATGGCAGGTTCAACATTTGGAAATATTTTTAAAATCACTACATGGGGGGAATCTCACGGCGAAGCAATTGGCGTCGTAGTTGACGGATGTCCCGCAGGTTTGGAGCTCGACGAAAGCGATATTCAGAAACTCCTCGACAGAAGAAAACCCGGCGCATCTCAATTTGCCACACAACGCAAGGAAGCAGACAGCGTTGAAATTTTATCCGGCATTTTTGAGGGACGCACTACAGGCACTCCTATCTCGATGCTTGTAAGAAACACTTCACAGCGTTCTGCGGACTACAGCGAGATAGCCTCATACTACCGTCCTGGACATGCCGACTATACCTTTGACCAAAAATACGGTTTCCGCGATTACAGAGGCGGCGGCCGTTCATCGGGACGCGAAACCATAGGACGTGTGGCGGCAGGCGCGATTGCCGAAAAGCTGCTGGCCGAGCTTGGCATTACCGTCACAGCTTATACCGAAGCGATAGGCGACATAAGCATATCCATGAAAAATTTCGATATTGCGGAGGCACGCAGAAATCAGACCGGCATGCCTGACAAGGAAGCCAATGAAAAAGCGGAAACTTACCTTAAATCCTGCATGGAAAAGCTTGATTCTGCGGGCGGAATTGTTTCATGCATAGTAAAGGGATTGCCCGCGGGCATAGGTGAACCTGTATTTGAAAAACTGGACGCAAACCTTGGAAAAGCTATAATGTCTATAGGCGCCGTAAAGGCATTTGAGATAGGCGACGGATGTGCCGTATCGCGCATGAACGGCTCTGAAAATAATGACGCTTTCAGAATGGCAGACAATCAGGTAATCAAGGCAACAAATCACGCCGGCGGCATTCTTGGCGGTATAAGCGATGGTTCCGATATTATTTTGAGAGCATATTTTAAGCCAACCCCTTCTATTTTTCAGCAGCAGGAGACGGTAAACCGTTCGGGTGAAAATATCACAGTGCAGATTAAAGGACGACACGACCCTATTATTGTACCAAGAGCCGTAGTCGTAGTCGAAGCCATGACAGCTGTCACAGTGCTTGATTTGCTCCTTCAAAATATGACCTCACGCGTAGACAAAATCAAAGAATTTTATTCATAATCCCTATTGCAAAATATTATAGCAAAAAAACAGCACGCTATCATCATTTCCGCGTGCTGTTTTTTCATATCAACATGAAGACTAATTATAATTCGTGGAAAATAATACAGTTTGCCTGCATTATCTTCATCTCTTTTCCGTTCATCACCATGCATTTATTTTCGTAATCCACAGTAAAGAATGTCATTGTGTTTGTCTCGTGGTTGAGAGATACTATATGCTTGTTGTCAGGAAACAGAGCCGCATCTTTGGGATACTCACCACTTACAGGCAGACAGAACAGTTTTGTGAGTTCACCATTATCTGTATTTATTTCAAACAGAGCGACACTGTTTTCCCCCGCATTTGACGCAAGAATGTACTTGCCGTCTTTAGATATATTAAGCGCACTTGCCGCTACGCCCTGCTCCTCATATTTTTTGGTCGTAGGTATAGTCTGTATCAGGTCAAAAAACGGCATATTATTTTCCTCATGGTAGTGATAAACATCTATGCAGTTTTTCAGCTCGCTTATGACATACATAAAGCGCCCATCATCGGAAAATTTCAAATGTCTCGGCGCGGATTCCAAATCACACCGGATAATGTCCACCTGCTTCAATGTGCCGCGCGTTTGGTCTAAGCGATATACATTGACGTAGTCTATCCCGAGGTCTGCCGCGCACAGATATTTGTTGTCACGCGTCATCTTTACGCAACTTATATGCGGACGAAAACTCCTCTCCGCCACGCTGCCAAGCCCCCTATGAAACAGCTCGTCAGTGATAGCACCAACAGCTCCTGTCTCGGAATCAAGCCTAAGCACAGTGATTTTGCCGTCATGATAGCCCGCACAGAAAAGATACCGGTCACTGTAATCCGTAGATAAATAGCAGCCCCTCATACCGTTGATTGAGGCGGCATTTACAAGCTCCAGATTGCCGTCAGGAAGAATTTTAAAGCTTTCTACGCCAAAATCCGTGATTGAGTACAGAAATCTGCCATTATGAGTGATTGTGACGTATGATGAGTTGGTTATCTCCACCTTTGATTTTTCTGAAAGCCTGCCCTTCTCAACATCAACATCATATATTCTTATCCCGTGATTGTCGCCCATTGTGTAAGTCGACACATAGGCGACACACTTTGACTTTGCCATGATACATTTCCTCCTAAAAACATATAGCCTAACTTATATCTGTAATTTTATCACAACAAAATCCATTTGTTAATATTTTTTCAATATTATTTTTATTTAAAATCATCCACAACAAACTCCGGAGTTTCATCTTTTATAAAATAGTATGACGTATAATTAAAGCTGACCTTGTCATTGTTGTCATGCTTGTATTCTATCATTATTGCCGAGCACTTGTCATTATAAATATATGAATTATAATCATGAGACCATTGGGCAAGCGAGCTGTCCGTCAGCGCTTCGGAAATCTGCCTAATCTGTTCCTTGTCAGTGTACGTAATCGTGAAGCTATCCGTCTGAGCGTCTGCGCCATCACCATGAGTTGTAGATTTATAGCCCGACACCTCAATATATTCCACGTTTTCCACGTCAAGCTCTTTGTTGTAATCAAAGCCGTATGATTTTGCAAGCGATATCGTATTGGTAAACTGAGGATATACAGGATAGTTTTGCCTATATTCATCTTCGTAATATGGTGTCATCCAACTGTATTCTACATCTACAAGGTGTTCCATCCCAATTTCAAAGCCCAACTTCCCTATCGGCATTGTGTTCATTATGTCGTCAAGCGTAAGCTGCATATAGTCCTGCCTGTATGCCTCTATAAGCTGCCGGCGCTTCTCCTCCTCGCCCAAATCAAGCTTCATATTGTAAAATAAATTTGATAAATATGTCTCTCCAACCACATTTGAAATATCTTCATTGAAAATCGGCGTAATGCCAAGCTTATAATCCTCGTCCGCAAATACCTCACTCAAAAGCCTATGTGTATCGGCATCATTTAAGTCAATAATGTACTGCCTGTAAATAGTCTTTCCCCGCGCAAGCTTGTAGCCCAGCACTATGCTATGAAACTCACTGTCCCTTGCATACTCCTCATACATCTCGTATGTGTCAAAATCGCTGCTGTCTTTAACCTGCAGCTTTTGGGCGGCAGCCTTTCTTGCAAGCTCCATCACGGCGGCATTATCTTTCAGATTGACATTTTTCAGCCTGTATTCACGCGCGCTTGTATAATGTCCGTCTTCGTCCCTGTAATCACAGTCCAAAAGCCCATCAATGGAAACGGCGCAGCCCTCAAGTTGTGTGTCAAGCGGCACATAAGTATCGTAACCCAGCACGTCATACTTAAAAATTATTACAATAAGTGCCGTACACGCCGCATTGAACAGCATATGCCTTTTATTCTTAAACGCTGCTCTTATGTCAAAATGGAAAATTATCTCCATTACGGCGGACATAATCACAAAGCAAAGAAAAGTGCCAAACACAAACCAGCCGAATGAACCCTCTATAATCTCCATAAAGCATAAGCCTATCAGCAGTGACGCAGGAATGACTATAAGCGTCTTAATCACAGGCTCAGCACGCCTAAAGGCAATCGCCCTGCCCGCCGCCTCAGACGGTCTTTTTACATAAAACAAAAGGCTAAGCGCGCCATAGTTAAATGCCTGTAGGATAAAGGGTAGTACAAAACCGCCAAGCGCGCCATAGTTAAATGCCTTATAGCTTACTTCCGCCGTTCTATATGAAATTTTTGAGCCATTAACCGCGTTCATAAGCCGTCCGATGAGCCCCAGCGGTGAAAAGCTGTACACTTTTTGCTCGCCCATTGAAATGCAAGTCATAAAAAATTCATTGAAAAGGTTCTCCTTGATGACGAATATAATGACGCTATAAGAAAGCAGCACGCCGGCGGCAATCAGGCTTATTATCATATTTCCCGTAAGGCTCACAGCCATTACTGTCACGCTGTACACTGCCAAAAAGCAAAGCAGCGCATAAAACGCATAGCATACCGCATTTGCAAGCGCCTGCATTGTGAAAATGCCGTTTGCCGCCCCGATAAGCAAGCATATGGCGATGTTAAGCATGAACGGCACTAAAAACTGTAGTATTCCCGACAGAAATTTTGAGGCAAACATCAGTGTACGTTTTACGGGCATGCTGTTATACGCATCTACTTGTGTCTTTGAGTGCAGCCAGCAAAAGCCGCTTACCGCGCATAATATAGCTGTCAGGCAACCGCCAACTATCGCTCCCTCAACGCCGCTTCCGAAAAAATAATGCTCAAGGAAAATGGCTGACGTATATGAATACCTGTCGGAATATTGCCTCATTGTGTCAAGTCTCATAAGCAGGCTTATGTCCATCGCTATAAAGTACACTATAAATATGATTATCGGACACCATATCCTCTTTTTCCAGTCCTGCTTAATAAGCTTAAAAAATAAGTTTTTTGATGTCATAGCCGACTACCTCCGTTTCGCTTATAAATATTTCCTCGAGTGAAAGCGGAAGAATTTCCGCAAAAACAGGCTCAAATGAATTGACCCTCTGCATTATCTCGTCCTTTTTGCCTCTTACCGTGATAAGATTTAATGAGCCGCGCTTTTCTGATTTTACTATATTTAAAAGCTGTACAAGCTGCTTTTCGTCGTCAGGGTTTTTGAGCACGCATTGTACTGTATGGATATTGAGTTTCATCTCCTCCAAGTCTTTCTGCATAAGCACTCCGCCCTGATGAAGTATGCCCACGCAGTCGCAGATGTCTTCAAGCTCTCTTAAGTTGTGCGAGGCTATGACAGGCGTAAAGTCGCGGCTCGTAAGCTCTCCCGCAAATATACTCTTTACCGCCTGACGCATCACAGGGTCAAGACCATCAAATGTTTCGTCGCAAAGCATATACTTAGTGTTAGCGCATATGCCGAGAATTACCGAAAGCTGCTTTTTCATACCCTTTGAAAATGTATTTATTTTTCGTCTTTTATCAAGACTGAATTTGGCAAGCATATCATAAAATCGCACCATATCAAAACCCACATAATAATCGCTGTAAAACTTCGCCATATCCGCAGGTGTGGCATTTGGCAGAAAATACTGGTCGTCCGAAATATAAAACACATCACTCTTGGCAGCAGGATTTTCATATACAGGCTTATCGTCTATTGTAATAGTGCCGCTGTCGGGCTTTAACACACCACTCAACATACGCAGAAACGTGCTTTTTCCCGCACCGTTCGTGCCAATCAGTCCAAAGACCTCCCCATTTTTTATATTTACCGAAATATCCCTGACAGCCTCTATGCTGCCAAAAGATTTATTTATATTTGTTGCCGTTATCATAATTTTTTCCTTTCCGATGCCGTTATGCATCTTTCCACCATCTGTCGCAGTTCGTCAGCCGTGATGCCCGAAAGCATCGCTTTGTCTATACTTTTTTGCAACTCGCCCTCTATCTCGCGCCGCTTGTTATCTGCCGCTGCGGACAGCTCACTCACAAAGCTCCCCTTGCCTTTTATCGTATATATATAACCCGTATGCTCCAAAACCTGATACGCCCGCTGTATAGTATTTGGATTGAGCGACAGCTCCATTGCAAGATTTCTGACCGACGGCATCGGCGAATGCGGCTCCAACGCCCCACACAGTATCATCTGCTGCAGCTTTTCTATTACCTGCTCATAAATCGGTCTCCTGTCCTTATAGTCTATTAAAATCACTCTGCTTGTCACCTCCCTGCTTTCTGTAATACTGTAGACCCCTTGCGAAACTCTATTCGAAAACATAGAATTTAGTCAAAATATATAAAATAAGCGGCGTCTTGCAGCTTGCTGCACCTAGCCGATTTTTTATATATTTTGACTAAATTCGGCCGGTTGAGAACACATTTCGCAATTACCTACGTAATACTGGTAGCGTCATTTTCATATGCAATATTATTTTTAATATTTTCACAACTGTATTAATACATTTAATACAGTACGGGTAAAGCTAATGGCTGCGCATATCACAGCCATTACATAAAAAATCATTGTTCCGCCTCAACTATATGATTAATTTATACACCAATTATGCAAGTATGTCAATACCTATATGTTTTACTATTCATATTTTTCTGACGTAGTTTACAACAATTTCAATTTCTTTACAATAAAATCTATATTATCTATATGTTCTTTTGCCTCTAATATCGTTTTCTCCTTAAATGTAAAATTTTCACCATTATACCTTGGTCTCTGTTCCCATTTTATTATTATACCTGATTTATCTGATAAATACTGTAAATCATCAACTATATGCTTTAAGTAATCCCATATTTCACCATCATTTGCGTTTATTAAGCTTATAAGTTTTTCCGCATTATTCTCCAAGTCATGACCTTTTTCATATTCTTCACCCAATATTTCCAAAAGCCCCTTAACAAAAAATTCCGCAGACTGCTGATAATGATTGCAGGCTGCTCTAACCCACCTTACATCTGTATTGTTCTGTTTGAATTTATCTAAAGCATCATTTGCCATTTCAAGCCATGTAACAGCATTTTCAAGCATCGCACTCATATATCAATCTCCTATTTTTCATAATATTTTTATATAACTGTTTATTCGTATCTAACTCCTCTAAAATAACCAAATCAAAATTTGAACCAACCGACTTGGACACAATATGATTAAGCATACATGTTTCTTCCTCTGTCAATTCCCGCTTTAAGGAAATCATAATATCTATATCACTGTCTATATTGCAGCAGTTATTGATAGACGAGCCAAAAATCCATACAGACTTAACTACGTTTTTAGCAAATTGGTCATTTAGTATATTCTTATACAAATTATAAACCTTTCGCTGCTTTAACGGGTGAATAGAATTAATATTCGGCACTTCTTTAACATATTGATAAGGAACTATAAAATGCCTTACTTTTTCTTCTTCTAATTCCCTAAATGATTTAACCACTCAAACACCTCGCTTCATAGCTTTAAGCTACGCAGCGGCAGCCAAAGCCGCGCAATCTGCCAATAGCTTGCGGCGGCTGCCACTGTCCGCTTTACTCACTACTTAAATTCCTGAATACTTTTCTTATGATACAGCACAAAGCTGAAAATACTCCCCAGCGTTCCCGTACACAGAAACATCAAAGCCATCCCGCTACCCGCGCCGCCGCCGACAATGCACCGAAATACTTCAGCCGCACCGCTCTTTGTCCTCATAAACGGCTCAAACACATAATCCGCCCAAAATCCCCCAAGCAGAATGCCTACCGGTATAGTAAAAAACTGCAGCGAATTTCTCACGGCAAATACACGCCCCTGCATTTCTTCGGGGACATTTTGGTATAAAATCACGTTCTGTCCCGCATTTATAAAAGGTATAGGCAAGCTTGCCGCCACCCCCGCGACAGCCCAAAGCACAGCATTTCTTCCAAGCCCCATCAAAATATCTCCAAGCAGAAACGAAAGCCCCGCCGAAACATAAATCATCTTAATATTGTCCTTGGAAAACCTGCCGCCCGCGACAATGATGCCGCCCAAAATACCGCCTATTCCCGTCGCCGCATTGACAATGCCAAGCACAGCGCTGTTGCCGCCACTCCTTGAAAGTATCATAGGCGAGAGAATATTTTCATACGTAAGCGCGGAAAAGAAATTAAGCACAGCCAAAGTGACAATAATCATAAAAATGCCATCATTCCGCCTCAAAAACCGAAATCCCTCGGCACAGTCGCTGAATATAGACTGTCCCTTTCCGTCAGCCACGCAACTTTCAGGAATTTTAATCAGCACAGCAAGCACAAAAAACGCAAAAACAAAACTTGCCAAATCAACCGCCAAAATCAACCTAAGCCCGCCAAAGGCAAAAAGCGCCGCCGCAAGCACAGGCGAAACGACCGTATTGAGATTGCCCGCAAACGAGTTCATTCCGCTCACCTGAGCAATCCTTTCCTTTGGCACAAGCTGCCCCGTCGCCACGGAAGACGCAGGCGCCTGAAAAGCATTCATCGCGCCGATAACAAAATTAACAAGATAAATATGCCATATTTCCAAGCCTCCAAGCGCATTTAAAACAAGCACAGCCACAGAACATACCGCCGATATACTGTCCGTTATGAGCATAATCCTCTTTTTGCTGAACCTGTCCACCACAGCGCCCGAAAAAAAGCCAAACACAATATTCGGCACATACCAAAAAAACGTCAAAAGCGACACAGTCATCGCCGAACCGTTTAACCCAAATATCCACAAAATAAGCGCAAAACTAGTCATAGAGCTGCCCAGTTGTGATATTGACTGGCTCAGCCAAAAAATAATATATTTTCTAAAATTTTTGTTCATTGAATTTTATCTCCTTATGAAAAAATTTACTCCTTAATGTCAAATTATACAGCCACAAAATTATTTCATACGCGCAAAATCCAATGCAGGCGACATCAAACCACCTCTGCGCAACTATCGCCCCTCACCAGACCTCGCGCAGAGAAAAACACTTAAATCAATTATTCTATGACACAACATATTACATCCCTCCTCCGAACAAATTACCTTTTCAATAAACACCTGCAAAAGCTCTTATTCAACTGCTCCGCCAAAGCCTTAGTAGTCTTTTTCCGCGTAATCTCCACAATCCCAAGCGGCGTAATATCCACCACACTAGTCAGCACCCTCTCCCTAGCCGCAAGCCCCCTAAGCCGCTGCATAAGCATATCCTCATACCCAGCATCCATATTTATAAAATCCACCATTATAATCCCCGACAAATTCCTAAGCCGTATCTGCCGAATTATCTCCTCAGCCGCCTCACAGTTTATATTGTAAACAAACTCCGCACTCTCCTTTTTGACAATGTTCTTCCCCGAATTGACGTCAATGACATACATAGCCTCTGTCTTTTCAATCACAAGATAAGCCCCCGACCGCAGCCACACTTTCGGTGAAAGCAATTCCTTAATTTTCGTTTCCACACTGTAAAGCTTTTTAAGCGGATATGAAGTATCCTCATAAAGCGCCGCTCTGGACACAAGCTCAGGCATGTTCATCTCCATATAATCGACAAGCTCATCAAAAAGCTCCTTGTCGTCAGTGATAATCTGGCACTCGTCGCTATTTTGCGCAAGCCTGACGTCATCGCGCAATGCCGTAAAATACGGCTTTGGCACTTTAAATATCCTGCTAAAGCATGTCCTATGCATCCCATCACTAAGCAATTTATCCATCTGAGCGCAAAGCCTTACGCACTCATCCGTCACAGGCTCAAGCGACGCTCCCAAAAGCGATGCCGCGTTTGTGCGCACTATCACACCATAACTTATATCCTCTGGAATAGCCGTAATAAGCTGCTCCTTTTCGGCTCTTGTGCATTTATTTGAAACACCCTTTTCAAGCTTTGCATTTGACACTACACAGTATTTCCCAGCGATAGACAAATTTGTCGTAAATACAGGCTCCTTTGTGCGCACAGCCTCCTTTTCAAGCTGCACAATCACCTCGTCGCCCGCGATAATCCTGCCGTCATAAGCTCGGTTCGTCACTATCGGCCTACATTTATTTTCAAGCGAAACATACCCCATTTTGTCAGGCGCATATTCCACAAACACAGCATTTATATTTTTAACAACATTCTTTACCTTAGCCACAAAAATATCCCCAATGCTTATATCGACACCGTCAGCCGAAATGTCCGCATAAGCTATTGAGGTCAAACGGTTCTCTCTAGTGTCAAGCGTAAACGACAAAACACCATCGCCATATTTTGTCAAGACATACTTATATTCAAGCATCAAAAATCACTCCCTATAAAACCAAGCGGCATAAGTCTTGGCTGCTCCGCATTACCCGCGTTTAAGTAAGTTTCCTCTCTCGTAATCAAAAGCGCATACTCGTCAAGCTCGCTGCCATTCATCTCATAATACGCCCGCATGACAAGCGCAGGCTTTAAATTACCCGCACTGCTCGCGTCAACCGTAAGCCTAACCACCTCGCCGTCATCGCCAAGCCCCAACTCATATATATACGGCTTCATGTCAAACGTCACTTCACTCCGCTTAGTCTTTTTCGTCACCTCAATCTCTTGTTGACCATAAAAGTCATCCAAACTCCGCACACTTAAAAATACCGGCCTAAATCCCTCCCGAAAACGAATTGAATACGACGCCGCAAACACACTCGCCATAGCATTGCCAGCGTTGTCAGGCAAAAGCTTCACCTCAAGCACCTCAATACCATCAACCATCTGGCCATTAAGCGCATCCATAATCTGCCCTGAGCCTGTAATAGAATTTACCTCTATATCCATATATTCACCATTGCTTTCAAGCCCCACCCCAAGCGGCGCAGCAAACGTCATTATCTGGTGCGGGCTAAATCCCTCAGAATAAGCAATATCAATATTCGCACGCCGTATAGCTTTCTGAAAATAACGCATCACATCAAGATGCCCTATAAACCTCAAAGCCCCATGCTTAGAAAATTTAACACGCAACCTCATAATACCCCCCAATCCACTTTTATCCAGTTCAAACTCTATTCGATAACGTAGAATTTAGTCAAAATATATAAAAATGCAGCGTCTTGCAGCTTGCTGCACCTAGCAGCATTTTTATATATTTTGACTAAATTCGGCCGGTTGAGAACACATTCAGCATTACCTTTTGTTTCTAACTATAATCTCTTTCCACACAGCATATACCACACCCAAATCTCGCCGCCCCACAAGCACTACACTTTTCCCTACAATTTTCCGTCACCTGTTCATTGAGTGCTTTTTGCCACTCACGCCTCAAAAACTCCTTACTCACCCCACAATCAATAAAATCCCAAGGAAACACCTCATCAATCCCACGCTCCCTAGTAGTGTAAAACGCAATATCTATACCACATTCCTCAAAAGTTTCAATCCACACATCATGCCTATAATACTCCCCCCACGCATCAAAAATACACCCCTTTTTATACGCCTCCATAATAGGCTTGCAAAGTCGCCTGTCGCCTCTGGCAAAAATTCCCTCCATCACGCTCGCGTCAGCCTCATGCCAATTGTACTTTATACTTTTTTGATTTAGCTGCTCCATTATTGCCTTTCTTGTCTTGTACGCTTTATCAAGAAACTCCTCCTTAGTGCACTGAGCCGCCCACTGAAACGGCGTAAACGGCTTGGGCACAAAAAATGAAGTGCTCGCCACAATCTGCACCTTTCCATTTCTCTTTTCTTTCGGAACAGTCTCATAGTACACAGCCGAGATTTTATTTGAAAGCTCAGCAATCCCTCTAATATCATTGTCCGTTTCAGTCGGAAGTCCAAGCATAAAGTAAAGCTTTACCCTGTTCCATCCCCCCTGAAACGCCATAGCCGCGCCATTTAATATGACTTCTTCGGTCAATCCTTTGTTGATAACATTTCTCAACCGCTGACTTCCCGCCTCCGGCGCAAATGTCAGGCTGCTCTTTTTGACGTCCTGCACTTTCTCCATCACGTCAAGCGAAAATGCGTCTATCCTAAGCGACGGCAGTGAAATGTTTACCTTTTTTTCACGACAGCTGTCAATCAAAAAGCCTACAAGCTCCTCAAGCTTTGAGTAGTCGCTCGAGCTTAGAGAGCTCAATGTAATCTCCTCATAGCCCGTATTATCAAGCATTTTTATGGCATAGTCTTTCAGCATATCGACGCTGCGCTCACGCACAGGGCGATAAAGCTGCCCCGCCTGACAAAAACGACACCCTCTTATGCAGCCCCTCTGTATCTCCAACACCACTCTGTCCTGAGTGCATTTGATAAACGGCACAACGGGCTTTTCAGGATAATATGTGTTTGTCAAATCCGTGACAATCTCCTTGGTAACAGTCGCGGGAATGTCATCTCTCTTTGGCGTAAAAGCCTTTATTGTGCCGTCCTCATTATACGAAACCTCATAAAGCTGCGGCGCATATATGCCCGGCAGTCTTGCCGCGCGCACAATAAACTCCTCCCTTGATACATTGCCCTCACGACATTGTCTATATAAGTCAATCAAAGGACGGTACTGCGTCTCCCCCTCGCCTATATAGAAAAGGTCAAAAAAGTCGGCAATCGGCTCAGGATTATAGGCACATGGACCTCCTCCTATCACAATCGGATGTCCCCACGTCCTCTCTTTCGCAATAAGCGGTATACCTGACAAATCAAGCACTTGAAGAATATTTGTATAGCACATTTCGTACTGTATCGTGATGCCGAGGAAATCAAAATCCTTAATCGGCTCCTGCGACTCAAGAGCAAACAGCGGTATACGTCTTTCACGCAAAACAGCGTCCAAATCAGGCCACGGCGAATAGACACGCTCGCACCATACGTCGTCAAAACGGTTCAGCATATCATATATAATCTGTATGCCGAGATGTGACATGCCTATCTCGTATACATCGGGAAAGCACATGGCAAATCTTACCGCTATGCTTTCCTTATCTTTCATAACACTGTTTACTTCATTGCCTATATACCGCGCAGGCTTTTCAACCTGCAGCAGAATATCATCGCTTAAAGCCAGTTTCCTCATATAATATATATCCCCCATGCTGCCATACAGATTTACTGCACAACTATCATTTTTCCATCGGCTCCGAACAGATAAGGCACTCCGCCTATGTCAACAAGCCCTGTCTGCATATTTCCGCTTATGTCAAAATAGTATATATCCGTGCCGATTGTCGTAAGTCCGACAGCCATATGACCGTCCACATCGTAATATTTCGCCGTAATCCCGTCGTTTAGCCAGCCTGTATACATAGCGCCGTCCGCTCCAAACAGGTACGAAAGACCGTTCATATTAAACGCGCCTGTTATCATGTGTCCATTTACGTCAAACATATATGTCTTTCCATTGATAATCTGCAGTCCCACAGCCATATGTCCATCTTCGGGCACAAAGTAATAGCTGTATACGCCGTCGCTAAACCAGCCCTGCACCATAGCACCGTCCACGCCAAACAAATATGTGAGCCCGCCGATATTTTGAAAGCCGGTCTGCATAATTCCGTTTGCGTCAAAGTAATAGAGCTTATCACCTATCGGGCTAAGTCCCGTAAGCATATGCCCGTCCGCAGCAAAAAAGCGTCTTCCGTCAGGCAAGTCAAGAAAGCCCGCATACATAACGCCGTCAGGCGCAAAATAATAGTACAAGCCGTTAATCGCCTGCAGTCCTACCTGCATTTTGCCGTCCAAACCAAAATAATACATTCCAGGACCTATCGGGGTCAATCCTACAGACATAACGCCGTCGGGCTGCATATAATAAATGCCGTCCTCAAGCGGCAGCCACCCGACTATCATGCGCCCCTGCGCGTCAAGGTAGTATTTTGCCAATCCTAAATCAAGCCACCCTCGCTGCATTTTGTAATTTATATAGTAATACAAAAACCCTTTCCTTGGCACCCAGCCTGTATTTACAATGCTTGTCGAATAGTCTCTAAACGCAATGTCCAAGTCGACATCTCCGATAATCCCCGGGATAGCGCCTGTACAGCTATATTGCCATACTGCCGCGTCCGGTACTTCACATAAAGTTCCCCACTGCGCCACCCACTTGTCATAAAAAATAGGTCCAAGCTTTTGCGTATACCAATATTTATTGGCATACACCATGGGATAATACCCCTCTGCCTCTATCAGCGCACAAAAAGTATTCGCCATAAGCCCCAGCACATCGGGAGAAAGCTTTTCCTGCGTATCGTCCTCCACGTCCCATACCACGGGATATGACACCTGCACATTCTGTATGGCATTCAAGACAAACTGAGCCTCAAGCGCCGCCTCGTCAACGCTTTTTGCATATGAATATATGTACACGCCCGTCTTTATCCCGACAGCCTGCGCCGCCATCATATTGTAATAAAAAAACTCGTCAACCCCGCTCTTTAAGCTTCCGACCTTTATAAAGGCAAACTTAACTCCGCTCTGCGCCACAGCCGCCCAGTTGATAGGCCCCTGCCATTTTGATACGTCAATGCCCTGGTCTCCGACAGCCGCATTTGCCTTTGCGACGGGCATGCCTGCAAGCATACATACCGCAAGCAGCATACAAACAAACCTGGCACAGCCTTTAATTATTCCCCTTAAGTTCATTAATGTTCCCCCTACAGACTTCCTTTTGTGGAAAGTACGTCCTTTATACGTTCATCATATGACACAGCCTCATCAAGCGCCTTTGCAAACGCCTTAAAGATAGCTTCTATCATGTGGTGGCTGTTTTCCCCATTTAACAGCTTTATATGAATGTTCATGCCCGCGCTATATGACACGGCGTAGAAAAATTCTTTTACAAGCGACGTGTCCAAATCTCCAACCATGTCATTTGGAAAATCCGCGTCAAACACCAGATACGGCCTGCCGCACAGGTCAACCGCGCAAAGCGCAAGAGCATCGTCCATCGGCAATACAAAATATCCATAGCGCTTAATGCCCTTTTTGTCACAGACAGCTTCCTTTATCGCATTGCCAAGTACAATGCCGGCGTCCTCCACGGTATGATGTCCGTCCACGTAGAGGTCGCCCTCCACCAAAATATACATGTCAAAAAAACCGTGCTTGGCAAAGCCCTCAAGCATGTGATTAAAAAATCCTATGCCTGTATCAACGCTTGACTTTCCCTCACCGTCAAGTTCAAGCGACAACTTTATGCTTGTTTCCTTTGTAACGCGCTTTATATCTGCCTTTCTGCTCATTCCATCACTTTCCTTTCTGCTTTTTATATTTCACCAAAGTTCTATGCTTATTTTCCGTCAAACCGCACGCGTATTGAATTTGCATGCGCCGTAAGCCCCTCTTTCTCGGCAAAAAGCTCTATATCCTGATGCACTTTTTCAAGCGCCTCCCTTGAATACGAGATAATGCTCGACTTCTTGACATAGTCGTCAACATTGAGCGGCGAGAAAAACTTCGCCGTGCCGTTTGTCGGAAGCACATGATTAGGTCCCGCGTAATAGTCGCCAAGCGGCTCAGATGAATACTCACCGAGGAAAATCGCCCCCGCGTTCCTTATTCTCGTCATAGTGTCAAACGGATTTTTTGTCAGTATTTCAAGATGCTCCGACGCGATATCGTTTGCCGTGTCAATAGCCATATCCATGTCGGGCGCCACCAGAATATAGCCGTAATTGTCAAGCGACTTGCGTATGATTTCTCTGCGCTCCAGCACGTTTACAAATTGATTTATTTCCTCCTCAACCTTTTTCGCAAGCTCCATGCTTGTAGTTATCAGTATCGCGGAGGCAAGCTCGTCATGCTCTGCCTGCGAAAGCAAATCAGCCGCGACATATCGCGGATTTGCACTCTCGTCCGCGAGCACGAGTATCTCCGACGGTCCCGCAATGGAGTCAATGCTGACATGGCCGTACACAGCACGTTTTGCGAGCGCGACAAAAATATTGCCAGGCCCTACAATCTTGTCAACCTTTGGTATCATCTCCGTGCCGTATGCCATAGCCGCTATCGCCTGCGCGCCTCCGACCTTAAAAATAGTGTCAACCCCCGCAATGTCAGCCGCCGCAAGCGTAGCTGGATTTACTCTGCCGTCCGCGCCCGCGGGCGTAGTCATCACGATGTTTGGCACGCCCGCTACCTTAGCAGGAACTACATTCATAAGCGTAGTAGACGGATAAGCCGCCTTTCCGCCGGGGACATACACGCCTACAGTCTGCATAGGTGTTATCTTCTGGCCGAGTATCGTGCCGTCCGCTTTCGCGTCAAACCAACTGTTGCGCTTTTGCTTTTCATGGTATTCGCGTATGTTGGTGGCGGAATTTTTCATAACCTGTATAAAATGCTCGTCAAGCGATTTATACGCCTCGTCTATTTCCTCCCTTGTCACCCTGAAATTTTCCTTTGTAATGACACACTTGTCAAATTTCAAAGAATATTCAAACAGCGCCTCCTCTTTTCTCTGCTTTACGTTTTCAATGATTTCAGCCACTGTTTTTTCATATTCGCCATAATCATTCGTGCTTCTTTTTAACAGATTTTCGAGCAAATCTTTCTTAGCCTCATTATTTAAACTGATAATTCTCATAGTTCCTCCTTTAATCTTTGAAGAATATTCTTTATCCGCTCAGCCTCCATTTTCATGCTCACCTGATTGACAATCATGCGCGCGGAAAGCGGACATATCTCCTCCAGCACGTCAAGCCCGTTTTCGCGGAGCGTCGAGCCTGTCTCCACGATATCCACTATAACGTCGCTGAGCCCCACAATCGGACCAAGCTCCACAGAGCCGTTGAGCTTTATGATGTCCACTGTCTGGTGCTTTTGGTTGTAAAAATAGTCCTTTGCAATTTTGGGATATTTCGTCGCCACGCGAATCATATCGTGATGCTGCAAAAGCTCTTTCGCAGAGGCGGGGCCGCAGACGCACATACGGCACTTGCCAAAGCCTAAGTCAAGCACCTCGTATGCCCTCCTGTTTTCCTCCATTATCGTGTCTTTGCCGACGACGCCTATATCGGCGGCGCCGTACTCTACATATGTAGGAACGTCAGGACCTTTCGCAAGGAAGAATTTCAGCTTTAACTCCTCATTCACAAAGATAAGCTTTCTCGAGTCCTTGTCTTTCATCTCCTCGCATGTGATGCCTATTTTTTCAAGCAGCTCCAAGGTTTTATTGGCAAGCCTTCCCTTGCCGAGCGCAAATGTAAGATACCTCATTATTACCTCATTTCCACGCTGCCGCATATTAAGTAATTTCGTGATTTGCTATCATCTGTTCTAATAATCAAATAACTCTTTACGTTTACCTATTACGAATATGCGGGCGTGATTTTATAAAAAATTTTGGCTTTACGCCGATTTAGCTCACTATAATAAATTTTATTGCCTGTAAAACTATACTCCCGTGAAGTCACGGCTATTTAGTCTATATAAAGGAAACCTGCAGAAAATTGTTCCTCCGCGCAAATTCCCTGTACTCCTCCTCGGACTTCTCCTTTTTGAGCATAACCGTGCGAAAACCCTCTGAACGCAGCCTTTTTGCCTCCCTGACTGCCTCCGCCGTACCGCACGAATAGACAAGCAGGAAATTTTTATTTTCAGGCTCGGGACAGATATTCTGACGCGTGAGCGCGGTCATCAGGTCGTCTATGATTACCACAAAGCCCGTAGCAGGCGCCGCCTTGCCAAAATGTTCAAGCAGCCTGTCATACCTGCCGCCCTTTGCAATCGCGCTCCCTGTCTGATATGTATACGCTTTAAAAATCACTCCCGTATAATAATTATACTTGCTTACCATCGCTAAATCAAAGGAAATATATCCCTCAACGCCATAAAGCTTCAGCAGCTCATATACCTTGCGCAGCCTGTCCACCGCCTTTACGGAACGCTCGTTGTCGGCACATTCAAGAGCCCTGTCAAGTATGTCATACCCCCCAAAAAGGCTGCTGACGCTAAGCAGGGAATTTACTGATTTTTCCGAAACGCCTTTCTGCGTCAAAAGCTCCTGCGCACCAAAGTCATTCCTGTTGGAAATAAACTCCCTAAGCTCAAGCTCCGTGTCCTCGTCAAGCCTTGCCTGCTCGCATAAGCCCTTGAAAAAATCTATCTGACCGATTGACACCTGAAACTCCTTCAAACCGCAGTTTATCAGCGCCTCGACAAGCATCGCTATCATCTCGGCATCACCCTCGGGCGATACGTCGCCGATGAGCTCCGCGCCCGTCTGCGTCGTCTCCTTCAATTTGCCCTGCAGGTCGCTTGTGTTTATGAAGTTGTTGCCCGTATAGCAAAATCTCAGCGGGATTGTCTCGTCCATAAAATATTTCGCCGCACACCGCGCTATTGACGGCGTAAAATCAGGTCTTAAGACAAGCGTATTGCCCTCCTTATCAAAAAATTTGTACAGCTCCTTCGACGGCGTAGTGCCTACCTCACGGCTAAACACGTCAAAAAATTCAAAGGTCGGCGTCTGTATATCCTGATAGCCAAAGCTATGCAGCTTGTCGTTAAAAAGCCTCTCAACATTCTGCCTGCAGGCGTATTCCGCGCCGTATATATCACGTACCCCCTCCGGAGTGTGAACAAGACGTTTATTCATTTTTACCTCATTTCCGCGCCTGTCTGCCCTGTATTTTTCTTATAGCAAAGCAGGTGCCTCACTTTATTGCTTTAAAGTGTTAATTCGTTACCAAATTAGCACAGTGCATTATTCGTAGTATACACTGTTATGACAAGCATGTCAACCTCTATCATCTAAATCAATCTGTATCATGTCCAGATAAGGTACCATCTGACCCACTCTCGGCTTTATAAAAAAACGCTGGTCAAGCTCCTCAAACCGAAAACTCTTTCTGCCGCCTTTTTCCATTCTGTCCCAATATATGTTCATTTCCCTAAGACGCATATAGTACATCAACTCCTTAGATGTATAGTAAATCAAGAAAAAAGCAACACCCTCTTGCTTTTCAAAGTCGCGCATAAACTGTACCTGATGCTCGTGTATGTTCTGCAGCGAAAAGGTATCCGCCGCGCACTCTTTTGCATCAAAGCACACGGGTATCCCCTGCACAGCGCCGATATAGTCAACCGTGCTTTTCTGGTCGAAATACGCCAGCGTAATATGGCGCGTTTCCTTATCTATCGTAATCGGAGTAATCGGCGTGGGTACCTTTTGGATAAGCGCAAGCCCGCCGTCACGGTATTTTTCATTTGTGAGGTTTATCATCTCCTCCAAAAGCGAGCCCCTAAGCCCCCTTGAGTTCCAAGTTGCCATTTTCCCCCCTGCCGCTTTAGCGGCTTAAATAATAATGTGAAACTTAATAAGCCATAACTTTCTCAAATATAGCCGGCAGCTTAGTTTCAAGCGTTAAGCCCGAAATGTCCGCAAAACGTCTGTCGTCCGTAACCGGAAAAACAAGCTTATGCGAATGTAGCAGTTGGCTTTCTACGCCCAATGCGCGGTATTGACTGTTTATTTTCCCATCACCATATTTTGTGTCGCCAATTATCGGATATCCCATTGCCGAAAGCTGCGCCCTTATCTGATGAGTTTTTCCCGTAAACAGACGCGCCTCGACAAGCGTGGCGTTTAACCCAAAGCGCACTGCCATAAATGATGTATCTATAAAATCCGTGTCCGCCTGAATGTTCTCGGGAATTTCATCTATATCTCCGTAAACACGCACCATGTTTGATGCCTTATCTTTATAGAGCCAGCCTGTAATACGCTCATTTAGCATCGCTTTTCCGTTTACAAGACAATAATAATATTTTTCAAGCGTCTTGTTTTTTATGGTATCGCCTATGTAACGACTTCCCGCAAGCGTTTTTCCACATATTATCATTCCAGAAGTATTTCTGTCCAAGCGGTTGCAGATTGAGGGTTTAAAGGCAGCAAGCGTTTGTGGAGATATGCTGCCGTTTTTCAAAAGATACCCTATAAACCATTCATTCACGCTTATATCGTCAGGCTTTGACTTCTGCGACAGTACACCCGCCTGCTTATCAGCGGCTAAAATATGCTCATTTTCAAAGACTATTGATATCATGCCCTTTAGCTTTTCATACGCGTCAATATACTGCCTACAAATAATATCTTCGCCTTGCACATCTTGAACTGCTGTAAACTTTTGATAGGTCTCATCTGCGAAAAAAAGCCTGACTTCATCTCCTGCCTGGAGCTTTTCACTCCCGTCTGCCTTTTTGCCGTTTAAGACTATGTTTTTCTTGCGGAGCTGCTTGTAAATAAGGCTTGCGGGAGCGTTTGGCAAAATTCTCTTTAAATACTTGTCAAACCTTTGCTGCGCGTTTTTCTCGTCAACTTGCAATAAAATCAATAATACTAATCCCCCATCACAATGAAATATTACACAACAACTCTAAAATCTCATTCTCCCTGCCCTGCTCATCAAATCTGCGAAGTTGTGCAAGCCTGTCTTCAAAATTTCTCTGCTCGTTTGCGCCGAATATCTTTACCGTAATATTTTTCAATCCGTTCTGCTTTAAAAGTCCCTTGATATGTTCCTCACACGCTGCGGTATCGCACCCTTTAAACTCTGTATAACCGATAATATTTCCTCCCGCCACGCAAAAACAACTGACCGGAAAATTCTTTTTGTACGAGGTCAGGTACATGCTGTACAGCGCGGGCAGTCCCTCCGCCGCCGCCGAAAGTCTGTCGTATACAGCCCTGTCAAATTTCGGCATACGCAGGTACATTATTACTGAAACAAGGCTCTTACTTGCAGGTAAAAGTCCAAGCACGGACACTACTGTAAGCAGATTTTCCCTTGTACCCGTGGAAACGTATCCCATTATAAATATCGCAATGGCAAGCGCAAAATAGCAGACAGTCCGCGCTATTACAAATCTTGTCTGATATGCGGGATAGCCGTACTCCCCTTTTTGTTTTTTCTTCATCTCAAAAAATACCCCTTATTTATTTGGAAGGAACACAAGAATAAGCCTATGCGGAATAAGCTTTGCAACTATGCCAAACGCGTTTATCCAGCCGCCGTAAACCGATTTTTCGCGTCTGCGGAAAGAGTCCGATATTGCCTTTTCCACTACCTTGTCCGCCTGCGCCATGGCAAGCTTTTTGACGGCAAGTATTTTGCCGTTCTTTTCCGCTGTGTCAAAAAACGGCGTGTTCACGGGGCCAGGGCATACTGCCGTGACATATATTTTCCTTGCCTTAAGCTCTCTGCCCAAGGCGCGTGAAAAGCTGAATACATACGCCTTTGATGCCGCATAAACCGCAAATCCCGGCTGCGGCATAAATGCCGCGCTTGACGCAAGCTGTATGATGCGGCTGTTTTTCCGCATATACGGTATGCACATATAGGTAAACTGCGTCAATGCCTTGCAGTTTACGTCTATCATTCCAAGCTGTTCATCCATATCAAGCTTTGTAAACTGTCCCATCACGCCGTAACCCGCACAATTTACAAGCATTCTAATTACGGGCCTGTCTTTTTCCAGTACATTTTTGAATTTCTCAATATGTGCGGCATTCGTGATATCCATGTCAAACACTCTTGTCGTATGTTCCATATTATGCGCGACTTCGAGCATAGCCTCTTTGCGCCGTGCAATCAGCCAAATTTCATCAATGTTGCCGACTGAATAATCCAGCTGAAACGCAAACTCAGCGCCCATGCCTGAAGATGCGCCTGTAATAACTATGACATTCATGCGATTTTACTAGTCCTTTCCTCATAATATGCATTATGCAATGCGAAACTCTATTCGACAACTTAGAATTTAGAAAACATTTTGCAATTACCTATGATATGCAATTATGATACAATGTCTAAACTTCCCGATTTACTTCACTTTAGGCTTATGCGTATTTCGTATAGTCTTCTTTTTTTTCTTAACACTGACTTGGTTTACACGACCTCCGCCACTCTTTTTCCCATTCACCCTCTCTTTCGCTTTCCCCTGCTTATCACGCCCATACTTTATCCCAGCCTTAGCCTTTTCTCCCTCACCCGCAATCCTCCTCGGGCGTATAAGACATTTTTTATCAAACCCAATCAAATCCTCTCTATGCGCTGCTTTCAACGCCTCATACACAAGCTCGTAATTCTTAGGATTGCGGTACTGTATAAGTGCACGCTGCATAGCCTTTTCATGCGGGTTTTTGCATACATATACTGGTTTCATATCAACAGGATTTATGCCCGTGTAATACATTACTGTCGACATAGTCGACGGTGTAGGATAAAAGTCCTGCACTTGCTCAGGCATATATCCAATGTCTCGCAGATACTCAGCAAGCTCTATCGCCTCTTTCAGCGTCGAGCCCGGGTGCGAGGACATAAGATATGGTACCAAAAACTGGTTTTTCCCCAGCTTTTGGTTAAGTTTCTTATATTTTTCCGTAAATGCCTCATATACGGAATTTTCGGGCTTGCCCATCTTTGAAAGCACGGCGTCGCTTATATGCTCAGGCGCAACCTTTAACTGCCCGCTTATATGATGCTCCACCAGCTCCCTAAAAAAAGTATCGTCCTTATCAAGCATAAGATAGTCAAAGCGTATTCCCGAACGCACAAAGACCTTTTTTACATTCGGAAGTTCTCTTAGCTTCCTCAAAAGCGACAGATAATCTGAATGCTCCACTTCAAGATTAGGGCAAGGCTTTGGGCACAAACATTGCCTATGCTTGCACACTCCGGATTTAAGCTGCTTTTGGCATGACGGACGCCTGAAATTTGCTGTAGGTCCCCCCACATCGTGGATATATCCCTTAAAATTCTTGTCCTGCGTTATCAGCTTTGCCTCTTTTAAAATCGACTCGTGGCTTCTCACCTGCACAGTACGCCCCTGATGAAAAGTAAGCGCGCAAAAATTACACCCGCCAAAACAGCCCCTATTGCTTATCAGAGAGAATTTTATCTCCGAAATAGCCGGCACTCCCCCGTCTTTTTCATATGAGGGGTGATATGTCCTCTGATACGGCAGTGCATAAATGTCGTCCATCTCCTGCGTGGTGAGCGGAGGCTGCGGTACATTCTGCACTATATAAATACCGTTCGGATATGGTTCAACAAGCGTTTTGCCGCTGAAAGAGTCTGTATTGTCATATTGTATTTTAAAGCTTTCGGCGTAAAGCCGCTTATCCGCCATCATAGCGTCATATGAGGGCAGCAGCTCATAATCATACAAGCCTGATATATCCTTTGTCTTGTAAACCGTACCCGCGACAAACGATATGTCCCTGACGCTAATCCCGCTGTTTAGCGCGTCAACAAGCTCTATGATAGACTTCTCGCCCATTCCGTATGATATAATATCCGCCTGACTGTCAAGCAGAATGGAACGCTTAAAAGAATCCGACCAGTAATCATAATGCGCCATTCGCCGCAGGCTTGCCTCTATGCCGCCTATTATAATCGGAATGTTTCTATAGCTTTTTCTGATTAGGTTGCTGTATACCACAGTAGCATGGTCAGGGCGTTTGTACGGTACTCCGCCCGCCGTATATGCATCGCTTTCCCTATGCTTTTTTGACACATAATAGTGGTTTACCATCGAGTCCATATTCCCAGAGGAAACAAGGAAAGCAAGGCGCGGCTCGCCCAACGCCTTTATGCTGTCGTCGTTCTTCCAATCAGGCTGCGATATAATACCCACGCTGTAGCCATGCGACTGTAAAAGGCGCGTGATTATAGCACACCCAAATGAGGGGTGGTCTACATACGCGTCCCCCGTGACATATACAAAATCTAACTGTTCAATTCCAAGTTCTTCTATCTCAGCCCTGTTCATGGGCAAAAAGCCATTTGCAAGTGACAATATCACTGCCTCCCTTAACCTTTATCTCGTCATCACTCAACCCACTAAAGATGTGTCTATATCCTGAATAAATTTCATTTTTTCTTAATAGGATTAATTAAAGTCATTCACTCAAGGTCATATAAATGAAAAAAATCCGCATAAAAACCGTCGTTTATCTATGTTTATTGGTGTTGGTATTAAGCCGTCCCGGTTCAACTTTTCAATACGCCTACAGCGGGCTTTACCAATGGGCGGTAAAAATGGTACCCACGCTTTTTCCTTTCATGATGATAAGCTCCATAATGCTCTACAGCGGCATAGACATTGAACTCGGACGCATGGCAGGATTGGCACTCAAACGCATATACCATTACAGCGAATACGGTCTTTATGCAATATTTATAGGATTTTTGTGCGGCTTCCCCATGGGCGCAAAGGCAGTGAGCGAGCTGTACGAAAACGGTAAAATATCAAAAGCCGAGGCTCAATCATTGCTTGGTTTCTGTAACAATATAGGTCCAGCCTACTTTCTCGGCATAATACTGCCCATGCTCAGTGAATGCGGCTTTTCAAACAAGCTCATGTTTATCTTTGGAATGTATGGCATACCTGCGGTTTACGGCATCATTCTAAGCCGCATATATATTGCGAAAAATAAAGGCGGCCGTGCAGAGCCTAATCCTGTAAAAACCGCCACATTGCCCGCGCCCTCCCTGCCGTCAGTTCTAAAAAGAGCCTGTCTGGAAAATACACAGTCATTGATACTTCTGGGCGGATACATCACTTTCACAAACACATTTCGAGTATCGCTTGACTTTCTGCCACTTTCCCCGAGCGCAAAAGCCGTTATATCAAGCTTTATAGAAATCATCGGCGGAGTTCAGGCAGTGTATACGACTGATTTGACTAACAAAGTCAAGGTTCTCTGTATAATGACTGCACTTTGTTTCAGCGGAATTTCCTGCTTTTTACAAACAAGCTGTTTTCTGGAAAGCGCGAAACTTTCTATCTCAAATTATCTAAAACACAAGATAATAATAACTGCTATATCTGCCGCTTACTATACATTATGCATCTGTTATTGAGTAAAAAAGATAGGGCTGTCGCACTAAAGGACATAAGTGCAAGATATAGTATTATTTAATTCAGGTGCAATACCATATCTTGTATGCATAACCCTTGCTGCGACAGCCCCATTATATGTTTTAAATGACTTCCAATTTACCTGAGCCATCATCGGCTGCCTGCTCCTCATCTGTAGCTGCCGGCACAAGCTCAGCTCTATTAGCTGACACTACACTGTCAATATCCCTCAGATGGCTTACCATCTCATTGTAATCTTTTGTCGTCAATTCGATTGTCTGATTGAGCAGATGCCCAAAATTTTCAAGCATATTGTCCATATACTGTATAGCGGAAGACCTGACCGTATTTGCCTCAATCGTAGCACTGTCAAGTATTTCCTGCGCCTGTTTTGTCGCAAGCTCAACTATCTCGTTTGCCTGCACATATGCTTCCTGCATAATCTGATGCTCGCTTATAAGCTCCGTCGTCTGTTCGGCGACATTATCCAAAAGTTTCTGCGCCCTTTGCTTTGCATCATTGTAAATGGCTTCGCGGTTCTGGAGCATCTTAGCGCACTGCGTAACCTCCTCGGGTATCCTGTCCCTCAACTCGTTAAGCATCTCGATAAGTTCTTCTTTTCTTACCAAGATAACCTCCTCCGAGCGGAATTTGTATTTGCAGTTGTTTATGTATTCCTCGATTTCATCAATTACCTGCTCAATTTTGTTGTTCATTTATTAACTCCCATCTGCCTGCTTCAACAGGCGTACAATAAATAAATCCCTCAATCCATATTATTAAATTTCTCATATACCAGCTTTGCCACAAAATCAGGTACACATTGAGAAATATCACCGTTGAACGCTGCTATTTCTTTCACACTCGACGAGCTTAGATAAGCATATTCAAGGCTTGTGGTCAAAAATACCGTGTCGAGCATACCTTGTGAAAGCTTTCTGTTTGTCTGCGCTATCTGCAGCTCATATTCAAAATCCGTAATAGCCCGCAGCCCCCTCACGGAAATATGAATATCTTTTTCTCTTGCGTAGTCAATCAACAGACCGTTAAATGAATCAACCGTCACATTCGGCAAATCACGCGTAGCCTCTTTTAATATACTAACACGTTCTTCAACAGAAAACAATGAGTTCTTGGCTTTATTATTCAAAACACTCACAATAAGCCTGTCAAACATTTTAGATGCCCTCTTTATGACATCAAGATGTCCAAGCGTCATAGGGTCAAAGCTTCCAGGATAGATTGCGGCTTTATTCATAAATACCCTCATTTCTCTTATCTATTTTATATTATTTTGAGAAAGCTTCCTAATTATCTGCGCTTTTCTTAATAAAAATATGCTTATTGGTCTTGTATTTTTTCTGCTTTATAATTTCAAATCCAAAATCGGGCGCATATTCCATATCGTTTCTAAGCGGCACTTCAACAATAATAAGAGTATCCTCATTTATAAACGGCGCTTCTCTCAAAATCTCCAGCACACGTCTTTCGTATTCCTGATTGTACGGCGGGTCAAGAAAAACTATATCCGCCGTATCCTTTATACTGCCTCTGATTGCCGAAAATACATCTTGTTTTAACGCCACAGCTTTCTCCCGCAAATGTGTGTGTTCAAGATTATACATGATACATTCAAACGCCTTATTGCTGTTTTCTACAAAATATGCCTTTGCCGCTCCCCGGCTAAGCGCCTCTATGCCTATGCCGCCGCTCCCTGCAAACAAATCGACAAATACCGCCCCCGGCAAGTACGGCATAAGCATATTAAACAAAGTCTCCTTAATCCTGCCCGATGTAGGGCGCGTGTCATATCCATCCGGCGTCTTCAGCAAAAGCCTGCGTGCTGTTCCTGCAACTACTCTCATTCTGCCTCTCCTTTTTCTTATTATACTCTAGTCTTTGTCCCTTTTGCATCTCTTTTTGCAATTTTTATTTTACTTATTTCGATTTTTTTGTCTTTATAGCTTATCGTGCCCTCGTCCGACGGTTTACAGTAGTATACTTCCTCGACAAAATCATCTTTGCCAAGCTTCATACCGCGCACGCCTGCCGCCGTCTTTTTCAACTCCGAAATCTCGTCTATGCTAAAGCGCAGAAAGTATCCGTCCTTGCTGCGCAAAATAATATGCTGCTGCTCATTCAGTACCTCAATGCTTATTACCTCATCGCCGTCATTAAGCTTTGTCGCCGCCACAGTACGCTTGGCGACATCAAACTCTCCGCCACTCACTATCTTGCACATGGACTGCTTTGTGACAAACAAAAGTCTGTAAAGATTCATCTCAGACTGGCTTGCTATCGCCACAATATCTTCATTTGCTGAATTATAATTGCTGATATTGTCTATCGGCAATCCTTTGTCCCTGAATTTGCCAAAAGGAACATCAGACACTTTCACGGTATGAAGTTGTCCCGTATTCGTAAAGACACATATCCTGCCCATACTGCGGCACTTCACCACATACTTAAACTCCGCGTCCGCCGCTTCCTTGTTGCGCTCATAAGTAGTCATATCTATCGTCTTGCAGTATCCGAATCTGTCCATAAGGAACATGATATCCATATCTTCGGGCTTTTTCTCCTCATACACAGCCTCCTGCGAATTTTCTATCACAGTGCGCCTCTTGCGTGAATATTCCTTTTTGAGTGCGTCCAAATCCTGAATAAGCACTTGCGCCATGGAATCACGTCTGTCAAGGATATCTTCATATTTGTATATATTCGCGTTTGTCTGCTCATTCTCCTTTATGAGAGCGTCTATTTCCAATCCGATAAGCTTGTACAGCCTCATATCCAGTATAGCATTTGCCTGACGCTCTGTAAAGTTAAGCTGAGCCGCCATTATCGAAGATTCCTTTGAGCGGAACTTAATCCCCTCTGTATCACCACCTACAAGGCATTTCTTTACCGTTTCCCTATCTTTCGAGCCGCGGATTATCTCAATAATCAGGTCAATGATATTGCACGCACGTATCAAACCCTCCTGAATTTCACGCTTTTCCAACTCCTTGTTTAGAAGTGTAGTGTACTTCCGCGTAGCGACCTCATACTGAAAAGCCACATTTTTGGCGATAATATCCTTTAAACTTAACGTCTCGGGACGTCCATCGGAAATCGCAATCATGTTTACGCCAAAAGTATCTTCAAGACGCGTCTTTTTAAATAAAAGGTTTTTGAAATTCTCTACGTCTGTATCTTTTTTCAGCTCTATGACGATGCGTATGCCCTCTTTTGAGGACTGGTTGGAAATGTCTATTATCTCGGGCGCTTTTTTCTGTTCATAGAGCGCCGCCACGTCCTGCAAGAACTTACCGATATTTGCACCAATCATAGTGTACGGGATTTCACTTATTACAAGATTAAGCTTGCCACCCTTTGTCTTTTCGACCTCGACCTTACCGCGAAGCTTTAATTTGCCGATACCCGTCTCATATATGGACAAAAGCTCGTCCTTATTGCAGACAATACCGCCCGTCGGGAAATCCGGGCCCTTGACATACCGCATAAGCTCCTTTGTAGTGATGTTTTCATTCATTATGTATGCCTTTGTAGCCTCAATCACCTCGCCGAGATTGTGAGGCGGTATGCTCGTCGCCATACCTACGGCTATGCCCTCAGAACCGTTTACAAGTAAGTTCGGAAAACGGCTCGGCAAAACTGTAGGCTCTGTTTCGGTCTCATCAAAGTTTGGCTGAAAGTCAACCACGTCCTTGTCCAAATCGGCAAGCATCGCTTCCTGCGTGATTTTTTGCAGACGCGCCTCCGTATAACGCATTGCCGCCGCACCATCGCCCTCAATATTGCCAAAATTGCCGTGACCGTCTATAAGCGGTATTCCTTTCTTAAAATCCTGCGTAAGCACGACAAGCGCCTCATAGATAGAACTGTCGCCGTGAGGGTGATATTTACCCATAGTGTCGCCCACTATACGCGCACTCTTTCTGTACGGTCTGTCGTACCTGATTCCAAGCTCGTGCATATCATAAAGAGTACGCCTCTGCACGGGCTTTAAGCCGTCCCTTACATCAGGCAGCGCCCTCGCTATAATGACACTCATAGCATAGTCAATAAATGACTTCTGCATAGTGTCCGAATACTCAGTCTTAATAATCTTTTCTTCCATAATCAGAATATTGCTCCTTGTCACAATCTACATTTCAAACCTGCTTCTGCTTGTATGCGTTATATGCCGCATTTTGTGTGTTTTAATGCACCTATTCCGCATCATACATCAAGCTCCGCGTCCGTAGCGTGCTCGTAAATAAAATCCTTACGCGGCGCTACATCCGTACCCATAAGCATTTCCGTAATCTCCGACGCCATTCTTGCATCTTCTATCTCAATCTGCTTTAAAATCCTCGTCGCGGGATTAAGCGTAGTCTCCCAGAGCTGCTCCGCATCCATCTCGCCAAGTCCCTTGTAGCGCTGCAGAGTAAACGCCCCCTTGTGCTTTTGGCGGTATTTCTCCAAAGCCTTGTCATCATAGAGGTATTCTTCCTTGCCCTTTGACGGCATAGCCTTATAGAGAGGCGGCATGGCGAGATAAATATGCCCTTCATATATAAGCTCGGGCATAAACCGGTAAAACAGCGTAAGCAGCAGATTGCTGATATGAGAGCCGTCAACGTCGGCATCAGTCATAATCACTATCTTGTCATATCTAAGCTTCGTAATGTCAAAATCATTGCCATACCCTTCGGAAAATCCGCATCCAAAGGCATTAATCATAGTCTTTATCTCGGCATTGGCAAGCACCTTGTCTATGCTCGCTTTCTCTACATTTAAAATCTTGCCCCTGATAGGCAAAATCGCCTGATAATTCCTGTCACGCGCCATCTTCGCGCTGCCGCCCGCCGAATCTCCCTCGACTATAAATATCTCACACTTGCCGTAATCCTTAGATTCGCAATTTGCAAGCTTACCGTTTGAATCAAACGAAAACTTCTGCTTTGAGAGCATATTTGTCTTGGCTTTTTCCTCGGTCTTGCGAATTTTTGCCGCCTTTTCGGCACAGGCTATCACATTTTTAAGTACCTCGACATTTCTGTCAAAGTATCTCGGCAGCTCATCCCCCGTGACCTTACTCACGGCTTTCGCAGCGTCTTGATTGTCAAGCTTAGTCTTTGTCTGCCCCTCAAAACGCGGCTCCGGATGCTTTATCGACACCACGGCCGTCATACCGTTTCTGACATCCGCTCCAGTGAAGTTTACATCTTTTTCCTTTAAAATATTAAGCTCACGGGCATAATTGTTGATGATATTCGTAAACATCGTCTTAAAGCCCGTAAGATGCGTACCTCCCTCGGCGTTGTATATGTTGTTGCAAAAGCCCAGCACATTTTCATGGAACTCATTTACATACTGAAAAGCACACTCTATAGTTATGCCCTCGCTTTCCCCTGTAAAGTAAATGATATCATGCACTGCCTCTTTGTTTTTGTTTAAATCCTTTATGTAGCCTACAATGCCGTCAGGCTCCGTATATGTGATTTTTTCAGGAATGTCGCCGCGCTTATCCTCAAATATAATTGTAAGCTTGGGATTTAGGTACGCCGTCTCGTGGAGCCTGCTTTTTACCTCGTCAGCCTTAAACCAAGTCTTGTCAAAGATAGTCGGGTCGGGCGTAAAATTTATTGTCGTGCCGGTCTCTTTTGTCTTGCCTATCACTGGAAGAAGACCGTCAACGAGGTCTATCACGGGATTGCCGTATTCATACTTGTCCTGATGAATGAAACCGCCACTCTTGACCGTAACAGTCATCTGCGTGGAAAGCGCATTTACCACTGATGAACCCACACCGTGAAGTCCTCCGCTTGTCTTGTAGGCATTGTTGTCAAATTTACCGCCCGCGTGAAGCGTCGTGAAAACTATTCTTTCGGCGCTAACGCCCTTTTCATGCATTCCGACAGGAATACCACGCCCATTGTCCGATACCGTAGCCGAACCATCCGCCTCAAGAGTGACACAAATCTGCGTACACGCTCCCGCCAGATGCTCGTCAACCGAATTGTCCACTATCTCATATATAAGATGGTTCAAACCCTTTGTGGATACACTTCCTATATACATACCCGGTCTTTTTCTGACCGCCTCAAGACCCTCCAAAACCGTAATGCTTGATGCGTCATATATATTTTTTTCCGCCTTATCAGCCATTAAATTACCATACCTTTCTAAAACTTTTAAAAATAATCCGCTTAAATCCATACATACAAGCAGTCAATATAAACCTATCATATTATAGCACAAGTTTTCAACATTGCAAACACTTTTCATAATTTTATCAAACATATGTTTTTTGTGCAGTTTGTATAAAATATTCGTTTTTATGCATTTATTTTAGTACAGCCATTGCAAATAAAAAAAAGTTTGTATACAATAGTATTAGACAATGTAAACGCTTTCATGATATCATCTTCATGGTAAAACATTGAAACTATCTTAAAGAAAAGGAAGGATTTTAACTATGTATGGATTTGGTACAATGATTGAACAGCTAAAGAAAAACCCCAAGACAATCGTATTTACAGAGGGTACTGACCCTCGTATTCTTGAGGCAGCTTCGCGTCTCCTTGCAGGTAATTTCTTAAAGCCAATTCTCGTAGGCAACGAGGAAGATGTATTAAAGGCAGCAGAGGACGCAGGCTACAATATCCGCGGCGCGCAGGTTATCGACAGCAATCACTATGACCGTTTTGACGAGATGGTTGACAAATTCTGCGAGCTCAGAAAAAGCAAAGGCATGACGCCCGAGGAGGCTCGTAAAATTCTTGCGCAGCCAAATTACTTTGGCACTATGCTTGTTCAGATGGGTGTTGCGGATTCGCTTCTTGGCGGCGCTACATACTCTACTGCCGACACTGTCCGTCCTGCATTACAGATTATAAAGACGAAACCCGGCCATAGCATTGTATCCTCTTGCTTTATCCTTGTACGTCCCAGCGCTACAGGCGAAAACGAAGTGCTTGCAATGGGTGACTGCGCTATCAATATCAACCCTTCTGAGGACGAGCTTGTTGAAATTGCAGCAGAAACAATCGAGTGCGCAAAAATTTTCGGCGTAGACCCCAAGGTTGCATTTCTTAGCTACTCTACTCTTGGCTCAGGCAAGGGTCCCGAAGTTGAGAAGATGAGAAATGCCGCAAACAAGGCAAAGGCTCAAATTCCTGGCGTGCCTATCGAGGGAGAATTACAGTTTGATGCAGCGGTTTCTCCTCGTGTAGCGCGTACAAAATGCCCTGGCTCAGAGGTTGCAGGTCATGCCAATACATTTATCTTCCCTGACATCAATTCAGGAAACCTTGGCTACAAGATTGCGCAGAGAATGGGTAATTTCGAGGCATACGGTCCTATCCTTCTTGGCCTGAACGCTCCGATTAACGACCTTTCACGCGGCTGCAACGCTATCGAAGTTTATTCAATGGCTATCATTACGGCTGCTTTGGTGTAGTTTTATAGATGGCAAAATAAAAACCACAGGTTGTCAAAAGCCTGTGGTTTTATTTTTTATTGATGTTTTTATTAAATCAAAGCCTATTTTGAACCCCTTGCCTCAAAATCTTCTATATACTGCACGATAAGCTTTACAGTGCCGTCAATGCCTAATATACTACTATTGATTGACAAATCATAGCTCTCAGCGCGTCCCCACTTCTTTGTCGAATAATAATTGTAATAGCTCTGTCTCTGTCTGTCTTTTTTTACCATCATTTCCTTGGCCTTATCCTCACTGATGTCATACTTTTCCATGATGCGCTTAACCTTGCTCTCCTCATTTGCGTGGATAAAGATATGCAGGCAATTCTTATACTCCTGAAGCGCATAGTCGGCACAACGACCTACTATAACACACGGCTCTTCCTCCGCAATCTTCTTGATAGTGTCAAACTGCGCCATAAATACCTTGTGGCTTATCGGCATATCGACAAACGATGATGAGTTATAGCCGAAAGTATATGTATCCATAACCAAATTGTAAAGGAAAGAATTCGTCGGTCTTTCATCGTGGTTTCTTAGCATCTCCTCGCAAAATCCACTCTCCTTTGCCGCGCGTGTCAAAAGCTCCTTATCAAAGTATTTGATACCATAATGCGCCGCAAGCTTCTCACCTATCTCATGTCCGCCTGAACCAAACTGTCTTCCTATAGTAATTATTGTATTCATATAAATCCTCCATTCCTGATGAACCCGCAAATGCCATAATACGCAAAGCAAGCTGTCAAAATCTCACAACACAATAAGCCACTGAAATAACCGCGCCTAATCATGCCATCCATATCAACATTTGATTATATGTATATTATACTAGACCATGTGCAAAATTTCAACAGTTTAATGCTTTTCCCTGACTTTACCTACATTCTAAGCTTCCTAAGCAGCTCCTCGAAATACTCAGGCAGCGGCGCATTTACTTCTATATATTCGCCATTTCTTGGATGTTTCAAGCCTATTGTCATGGCATGCAGCGCTTGTCCCTCAAGCTTATACGGCGATTTGTGATTTGAATATACAGTATCGCCCAAAAGCGGATGACCTATGCTTGCCATATGCACCCTTATTTGATGTGTCCTGCCCGTCTCAAGCTCACACTCAACATATGTGTACTTGTCAAAGCGCTCAAGCACCCTGTAATGCGTCACAGCACGTTTCCCGTCCGCCTTGATTGCCATTTTTTTGCGGTCTGTCGGGTGCCTGCCAATCGGCGCATCTACAGTGCCGCTGTCATCATTTATTCTCCCGCATACTATCGCTCTGTATCTGCGTGTAATATCATGCTTTTTTAGCAGCTCGGCAACCTTATTGTGGGTTTCATCATTTTTGCAGATAATCAGTGAGCCCGTCGTGTCCTTGTCTATCCTATGCACTATGCCTGGACGCATAACGCCGTTTATGCCCGACAGTTCCCCCTTGCAATGATACATTACCGCATTTACCACTGTCCCCTCATAATGTCCCGCGGCGGGATGCACTACCATTCCTTTCGGCTTATTTATGATAAGTATATCCTTATCCTCATACAAAATGTCAAGCGGTATATTTTGTGCACGTATGTCAGGCTCCGCCGCATCAGGTATAATAAACCTGACACTATCGTCAGTTTTTACCCTGTAATTTGCCTTTGCTGTCACGTCATTTACAAACACGCTGCCATCCTTTATTATCTTTTGGATATAACTTCGCGTTAGCTCGCTCAAAAAACCGCTTATGCACTTGTCAAGCCTCTCGCCCTCCATCTCAGGTGAAACCTCAAAAACAATTTCTTTCATACCAATTATTACTTGACATCACGGAATTTTTTCGCCCTAAAGGTTAGAAATCCTAAATCCGTTTCCTTGTAAACAAACAACAACAAAATGATAAGATAAAATGACGCCAGTGTCACATATATATCCGCCACGTTAAATATCGGAAAATTAATAAGACTGAAATATAAAAAGTCAATGACATAATTATACCTTATCCTGTCAATCAGGTTGCCTATCGCCCCGCTTGCGATAAGCACAAGCGTAATATTAAGCTTAATAAATATCCTCTGGTACGGCGTCCGCAAAATGACATAGAGAATGATTGCAAGCACAACAGCCGCAATAAATATAAAAAACGCTTTCTGCCCCTGCAGCATGCCAAACGCCGCCCCGTTATTTTCAAGATAGTGAAGTTCAAATACGCCATCCACAATCACAAGCGGCTTATTCCCTTTAAGTCTCAGCGCGGCATAATACTTGCTGAGCTGGTCCAAAAACACAAACAGCCCCATTAAAATTACATCAATCACCAATAGTATCGTCTTTTTTCTGTTCATAACCTATCAATCGTTCCAATCTTCTTCCGAAAAAGAAATCTCTTTAATGCCGTCCAATATCTCCTTATTCGTAATAGAAATGTCAATCATAGCTTTGCCAAGTTTCTTTAATACTATAAATTTGATATGGTCGCCCTCTACCTTTTTGTCAGATGCGGTCAGTTCCAGTATCTTCTCCTCATCAATATTATCAACCGATATCGGCAGGTTAAACGGCACGAACATATCCCTTATTTCATAGTATTCATCTGATGAGAGGTAGTTTCTTTTCCACGATATAAATGCCGCCGCGACACACCCAAGCGCAACACATTCTCCGTGAAGCATCTCAAAGTTCTTCGCTTTCTCTATAGCATGACCGATAGTATGTCCGAAATTTAAAAGTGCCCTGTCGCCTTTTTCCATAGGGTCTTTTTCCACCACCATTTTTTTGATAGTGCAGCTCTTATATACCATCTCCTCAAGCGTGTCCAATTCCCTATCCTGTATCTCATACATACTGTCTATAATCCACTCATAAAAATTCGCGTCCTTGGTAAGCCCATGCTTCATAACCTCCGCCATGCCCGAATAATACTGCCTGTCATCAAGCGTCTTAAGAGCAGAAATATTCATATACACGAGCTTAGGCATATAAAATGCGCCCACCATATTTTTGTACTGGTCAAAATCAACGCCCGTCTTGCCACCTATGCTGCTGTCCACCTGCGCAAGCAAAGTCGTCGGTATCTGTATAAAGTCAATGCCCCTAAGATACGTTGCCGCCGCAAAGCCTGTGATATCCCCGACTACGCCACCGCCAAGCGCGATAAGCATATCTTTGCGGTCAAATTTTCTCTGAATGAGAAACTCATATATTCCCTTAACCGTGTCGAGATTTTTGCTCTTTTCGCCCATCGGGAAATCATATACCACAATCTCCTTACATTTGCCCTTTAAACATTCGCATACATCATCGGCATAAAATCCTTTTACCTTTGAATCAGTGATTATGCAAAGCTTCTTTTCGCTTATTCCAAAAGCCTCAAGTTCTCCTGCAAGCGCATTGAAATCCTTTTCATAAACAATGTCATATGCAGGTTTGCCGTTCACATTTATAGTCAATCTCTGCGACATATATAACCTCCAATAATAATCATCAATAATTAAAAGAAAAACTTCCCACTTATAGTCAAAAGCGGGAAGTTCACTAATTTTATCCCAAGAAACTTACTTAGCACTGCGTGAGATTGGGGGTACGTCAAACGCGCCCGAAATAATCTCCTGAAAATCACCTGAAATATCAACGCTTGCAGGCGTAATAATGAAAATATAGTTGGAAATCTTTTGAAGATTACCGCTGATTGCATATGTAGAACCACACGCAAAATCAATTATACGCTGTGCAATCTCGACATTAAGTCCTTCTAAGTTGAGAACTACTGTACGGTTAGCTATAAGTGTCTCTGTAATTTCTCTTGCGTCTTCAATAGTCGAGGGCTTGATTACACAAACCTCCATACCGCTGCCGCCTGCCTTCTTCATCTGTCTTATAGGCGTAACCTTCTGAGAATGTCTCTTAGGCTGAGGCTTTGTCTCATAATCATCATCGTAGTTATCATTCTGACTAAATGCCGGTTTTCTTACTGTATTCTCAACTATCTCATCATCATAATAATCATCATAGTCGTCCTCTACATTGTCTAAGTTCATTGCATTTAGAACCTTGTTCATTAATCCCATTTTTAATCCTCTCCTTTTGGTATCTTCTACCTGTTTCCAAATATGCCTGTCCCTACCCTTACATATGTAGCTCCTTCGGAAACTGCAACAGGATAATCACCGGACATACCCATAGATAATAAATCCATACATATATTATCAATGTTTTTGCTCATAATGTCAACAGCTAATTTACGTAATTTGTTAAAAATTTCCCTATTTTTTTCACCATCTTCGACATAAGGGGCAATTGTCATCAATCCTTTGACAAAAATATTGGGCAATTTGGCAATTTCGCGTACCAGCTCAGGCGCATCTTCAACCTTAACCCCAAACTTCGTTTCCTCATTTGCAACATTAACTTCAATTAAAATATTAACCGTGACAGATTTTTTAACAGCCTCCTTGCTTATCTCCTGCGCAAGCCTTAGAGAATCTACGCTGTGAATCATATAAACCTTGTCCACAATATATTTTACTTTGTTGCGCTGCAGATGACCTATCATATGCCATCTTATATCCTTTGGCATTGCCTCATATTTGTCAAGAAGTTCCTGCACCTTGTTCTCGCCAAAGTCACGGCAGCCGTATTCATAAGCTTCATTAAGCATTTCTACAGGCTTAGTCTTGCTTACGGCTATCAAAGTTACCTCCGTGCTGTTCCTGCCCGCCTTTATACATTCTTCGTTTATTATATTCTGTACCTTTTCTATATTTTCTTTAATTCCATATTGAGCCATAAGTGTTTCTCCATTTTTTATAATCAGTTATATGTAAAATCGTCATTGTTTACGCTTGACGCATCAAGCACTATCCTGTCATATACGGTCAGACCGTACTGTGTATTTGAACTTACTATAGCATACTCGTCGTTCTCAGCCAGTATTGTTATCTGCTTAAAATCAGCATATCCCTTGTTCATGTTGTACACACCTATAAGCGTACCTGATTTGCTGACAGCCATTTTCTCATCTGATTCAGGCTTACATATGTATGTGCCTATCTCAAGACTGCTGTTATCGACATAAAACTCGTCTTCATTTGAGCTGTAAACCGTCGTTTCCACAAACTCATATGCCACACCGTTTTCAGTATAGCTCTCTTTAAGCACGCCATAGCTGCCGTTTTGTCCGCCCTTAGTCATATATTCCGCGGGTATTATGAAAAATGTCTTTTCCGCTATAGCCGACTTTGGTACTTTCAACCCCTTTTGGTCATCAACCACAAGCTCTATATCGACATACCTGTCAGTGCAAAATGACAGACATGAATTATTGAAAGAAAGCTGCGCGTACACTCCATCCGAAAGTCTGTATATAGTTACCTGCCCCCATGATGTCTCCTGGGTTTTGATGAATTTCACCTCAACATATTCTTTTTCCTCAAGCTCCGTGGCAGTTTGCTCGTCCACTGGTATCACAAGCGACCAGTTTTCATCTGTCACAAGCTTTCCCACCACTGTGTTCGCTTCGACCAAATCATTGTTGTTTACGCGCGTCTTTGTGTATTCCGTGCGGTCATATACCGCTGCCGTCACTGCATCCGGAGTAAGAGTTTCATAACCGTCCGTGCTGTACACCACATAGCCCGTCTTGCCTGCCGTACAAAGCGATACCATGCCGCCGAGATTTGACTGGTTGAGCGTCTCCAGGCTCTCATACATATCTATGTTTACAAGCTTTATGACGGCTCCCTGTACGTCATATTTAAAATCATATATATCATTAAAACTATGGTTATCAAATGTCCTGTCGTATTGAATAACCTCCGAGCGAAATTCGTCAAGCTCATCATCTGTGTAATTATCAGACTCGGCGCTGCCCGATTCAAGCATTGTCGCAAGCCTGCCGCTCTCATCTATTGAAAATACCGTATCCCTTGTCGATACGCGCGAGCCCTCCCGAACGTAATAATTTATATATCCCGTATATGGCGTCGTGATAAGCTCCTCCTCGCGTATGGCAATGCCTGTATATGTCTTTGCGATTGACAGTGAACCCATCTGTATTTCATAACCCTTTATCGGGGTCGAATTTAGGTACATCACAATAAGTACAATAATGTAGACAGTTATTGCGCCGAAAATGACAAACTCTATTTTATTCATCGTCTTTCCAGACCTGTTGCGTTCCTGCCGCGCGCGCTGCCTGTTTCTGTCCGCCAATCCAGTGTCCTCCGATATCCATACTCAAAAGCCCCGGAAAGATAATCCGAGGCTTCAAAAAAATATTATTTTTATAGATTAAAGTGATACGACTACCTTTGATTTCAAAGTTTCCGGGAGCTCCGCCTCATCAAGCGAAAGACTGATAACGATTTTGAAGCCATATGTATCGCTTATCTTGTCAAGCTTTGTAACAATCTCCTCCAACCTGTCTGAACCCTCAAGGCAAGCTATCTTTAAAAAACCGTCGAAATATATCTGTTCAAGGTCATGGTCCTGTGACACTATGCCACGGATAAATCCTACAAATTCATCAGCATTAGACACTCCATAATCACATACATTGATAAGTCTTACCTTATTGTTTAACTCATACATATGACCCATACTCTTATCAAGATATACAATATTGCCTGACGCATTAACAATCTCTTTATTAACCATATCCAAAATTATTTTCGTCTTGCCCTTGCCCTTTCTCCCGACTACAAGTTGTACCATAAGTAATACCTCCTAAAAGAATTTTGCACAATTTTATTATAATGTGTTTGTCCACAATATAATTATAGTAGAATATACGATAAAAAACAACTTAATTTTTAAATTTCACCTAAAAGCGCCGTCATTTCCTGATACATGACAGTTCTGTCGGTCGATTGGAGCACAACAGAAATATAAGGATTACCCTCTGTGTCCTTGCTGTAAATCAAAAGACAGCTTCCCGCGGCGCTTGTAGTGCCTGTCTTGCCTCCTATGACCGTGACATTGTCGGGTGCAAACGCTTCCCCTTTCAAATAAGCGTTCGTCGTTGACAAATCAATAGATTTTTCTCCCCCGTCTTTGTCATGATATACGGACGTATAATTTGAAGTGTGTATCATCTCCACAAACTTATCATATTTAACCGCCGCATTGCATATAAGATATAAATCATAAGCCGTCGTATAATGGTTAGGGTCTGTCAAACCATGTGGATTGACAAAATGACTATTTGTGGCGCCCAGAATATTAGCCTCCTTATTCATTATCTCCGCAAAGCCCTCTATGCTGCCGCCAATGTGCTCTGCTATCATCACGGCCACATCGTTCGCCGATTTGAGCAAAAGAGCATGCAATGCCTGGTCCATCGTCATAGTATCGCCCTCTTTGAGCCCCAGTTTCACGGCACCCGATTCGGTAATGTTGACATTTGCCGACGCCGTCAGGACATCGTCCAGATTACCGTATTTAAGTGCACACAACGCCGTCATAATCTTTGTCAGGCTTGCGGGATTCAATTTTTCATGAACATTTTTTGCATAGATGACATCGTGTGAGGCAACATCAAAAAGTCCCGCCGACGTAGCTTGTGACATGTCCGCCTGCGTCCCCTCCGTCACGTCGCCTGTGACGACACACAACTCTGCTGAAAATGCATCCAATGTCTCCCCGCGTGTTCGCGACGCCGTAGAATAACTTGAATTATTTCTATTTCTGTCATATGCAAATGAAAACTCCTTTGCTCCGCACGCTGTAAGACTAAGCATAATAACCACAGCAAACAGTGCAACAGGTAGTCTTTTGATAAATTTATTTGTACATCTCACGCCAATCCATATCTCCTCTGTCAAGCGACCTAATCAAAAGTTCCGCCGAGGCAAGGTTGGTTGCCAGGGGAATATTGTGTATATCGCAAAGTCTGACCGCATTGTTTATATCCGGCTCATGAGACTTTGAATTAGGGTCACGTAAAAATATGAGCAGGTCTATCTGATTGTGCTCAATCTGCGCACATATCTGCTGTTCTCCACCCAAATGTCCGGCAAGGTATTTGTGTATATTCAGATTTGTAACTTCCTCTATAAGCCGCCCCGTGGTACCCGTGGCATACAAATCGTTTTTGCTCAAAATTCCCCGGTATGCAATGCAAAAGTTCTGCATAAGCTTTTTCTTGCCGTCGTGTGCGATTAAAGCAATATTCATTGTAAACTCCCCCATTTCGTTATGCAAAATTAAATAATTTAATTTTACACTTTTCATATCGTTTCAATCATATATTATGTATTTTAACTTATTTGGGTGAAAAAAGCTATAAAAAAATGTTAAATTTTCACAAAAATATTAATTTTTGCTAATTGTTATACTTTCGCACACATTGTAAACGCACATTAAGCACAAATCCCATGCCGATATATAAGCTGACCAAAGAAGTCAAGCCATAACTCACAAACGGAAGCGGTACGCCCGTATTGGGAAATAAGCCTGTCGCCACGGCTATATTTACAAATCCCTGAAAACCTATGAGCGCCGCCATACCCGATGCTATGCATGTACCCGCCAAATCCTTTGCCTTACGCGCAACGACAAGACATTCGAGTACAATAAGAAACAGGAGTATCACCACGGCACATCCTCCCACAAAACCAAGCTCCTCGCCTACCACAGTAAATATAAAGTCCGTCTGCGGCTCGGAAATAAAATTGCCGTTTTTTACCGAACTTATCATATTGTTGTTCAGGCCCTTGCCCCAAAGCTGCCCCGAACCTATAGCCATAATTGCGTTCGTCTGCTGATACGCCGTAGTCTGCGCGTATCTGTCAGGATAGAGCCATGCGAGTATTCGTCCCTGCTGGTATTCGCCTATCAATGTTTGGTTTGGCTGCAGTATCATTACAAAGATTATTATTACTGTAGGCACTGCCACGGCAAGAGTGCCTAAGATAATCTTATAGCTGAGACCTCCCACATACCACACTACGCAGAATATTATCATTATTACTATACTGGTAGACATATCGGGCTGGTTGTATACAAAATATATCGACGGGACAAGCAGCAGCAACGCAAGCACAATATTTTTTAAGCTGTTTATCTTCTCTTTACGTTTTTGGAAAAACTGCGCGTAAAACAATATCAGCATAATCTTTGTAAGCTCTGAGGGTTGGAATTGGATGCCGCCGATTTCAAGCCATCTTCGGGCATTGTTTACGACTTCGCCAAAAATACTAACCATCAGCAACAAAATCAGATTGAAGAAATATATGACCCAGTAAAAGCGCAGGAAAAAGGAATAATCAAAGAATGATATGACAATCATGATGAACAATCCCATTATGAAGCCAAGTATCTGTTTGTTCTGCAAATCCTCGCGCGCACTGCCTACAGACAAAATGCCTATCACGGTAATCGCAATCATCATAATTATTAACTTGAAATCATAGTCCCTGACTCTGTAATTTCTAAACATTAATCCTTTTTCCCGTCTCTGTCACTGTGTTTAACTTTTTAAGTCCAATATCGGAATATTCGCATACAACGTCGGCATTATCTTGCCGTTTCTGCCTGAATTTCCCGATTTTGAAATTTGTATCTCCATGCTGGACGTGTCTATCTTCATGTATTTTGAAATAACCTGCGCAATATCGTTTTTGATAAGCTCCATCATCTCGGGCGAGCAGTTTACCCTGTCCGAGATAAGCAAAATTTTGAGCCTGTCCTTTGCAATCTGCCTTGAACTTTTGCGTTTAAATACCGAAAATAGTTTCATGCCCGCTCCTCCTGTAGACTGTTTTTTCTAAATAAGCCTGCAAAGCGTGTCCAAATAGAAGTCGGCTTCCCAAGCTCCATAAAAGGAACTTCTTTACCCTCAATACGGCGGCATATATTGTAAAATGCCTGTCCCGCCATATTATCCTTACCAACCAGTGGTTCTCCCTGATTGGTGGCAATCACTACATTTTCATCATCGGGCACAATCCCAAGGAGCGGCAGTCCCAGTATATCAAGTACATCTTCGACTGTCATCATCTCTCCGCGCCGTACCAAATCCTGACGCAGCCTGTTGACAACCAAGTCAACTTTCTTTATCTCGTTTGCCTCCAAAAGCCCTATAATCCTGTCGGCATCACGTATCGCGGACACTTCGGGGGTCGTCACCACTATGGCATGGTCAGCGCCCGCTATCGCGTTTTGAAAACCCTGTTCTATGCCTGCAGGACAGTCCAGTATTATGTAGTCAAACTGTGTCTTTAAGCTTTCTATAAGTTTCACCATCTGCTGCGGCGTAATGCAGTTTTTATCTCTTGTCTGAGCCGCGGGCATAAGATAGAGCCCCGAATGACGTTTATCCTTGATTAACGCTTGTTTCAGGCGGCAGTTCCCCTCGATTACATCTACAAGGTTGTATACAATCCTGTTTTCAAGCCCCATAACCACATCAAGATTTCTAAGCCCTATGTCCGCATCAATCAAAACCACGCTTTTACCCATCTGTGCCAGACCTGTTCCTACGTTTGCGGATGTAGTGGTCTTGCCTACACCGCCTTTACCTGATGTAACAACAATTACTTCACTCATAGGAACCCTCCATTACTTTATTATAAGATGCTGTTAAGCAATTCTTTTGTAATGGGCTTTACCAGTATCCTCATGCTGTCTTCATACGCAAGCATGGGCACGGGTTTTGGCTTTGGTTTCCAAACTGATTGGCGCACGCGTTCGGGCTTATATGTACAATCACCTATGCGCAGCGAGCTTGGACACATTTCAAGCGCTGCTATAATGTGATTTCTGTCGCCTCCTACTCCGGCATAAGCCTCTCCCGCAAGAGTACCTAAAATGACTATGTCCTTTGTCGAGTAGACACCGCAGCCTTCGTATACATCTCCTATAATCGTGATGCTGCTGTCAACTTCGATGCTTTGACCGTTTTTTAAAGTGCCCTTATAAAATTGTCCACAGTTTTCATCCTTCTGAGTTGTCAGATTATTTTGTATGCCAAGAAATTTGATGTTCCTTTCCTCATCTCTGCTCATAAGGCACAGTACATTCAAGTGTGAATTTTGCGTAATAACGTCCAGTATTTCTCGCTCCTGTTTTTCAGACAGATTGCGCCCCTCAAGTGAAATTGCCACAGACGCATTTTTAAAAAAGTCTGCCGACATCTTAAATTTGCCTGCAACAGCCGCAAGCAACTCCTCATATGGAATTGTGTCATCCATCACCACGGCTACGCCGCTTTCAAAACGCTTTAAAATAACCGGATTTTTCACATTTGCTCCTTTTTTGTGCTGATTTAATCTCCTGCCGCACTCACGGCTTCGGGCATCTCTGCTGTACCTGTGAGGAGGTCCTCCTCCGCTTCCAAATTGTAATAATATTTATATACATCCCTTGCAGTCTGTGCCGCATACTCCGAATTGTAACCGAACATGATGCGGACGGTCACTGATATATCCGGATTTTCATAGGGTGCATAGCTGATAAAAAGTGCGTGATTAGGCCGCAGCTGGCTCTCCTGAGCCGTTCCAGTCTTGCCTGCGACGTTCACGCCAAGGTCATTGTACGAGGCCTTTGTCTCCACGACCTTGCGCATACCCGTGTGTATGGCATTCCATAAGCTGTTGTCAAGCTGTATCTCATTTCTGATATCCGGTGTAAAATCCTTTATCACATTCCCCTGCGAATCAGTGAGCTTGTCCAAAATACTCAGCTCATATACTGTCCCGCTGTTTGCGACGGCTGTGACATATCTTGCAAGCGCCACAGTCGTGTACGAGTTTGTACCCTGACCGATAGCCGATGAAACCGGCAACTCCGTAGAAAATTGTGAATCGGACTCTGTTATCTCTACCCCGGAATGCTCTGTCAAACCAAACATATCCGCATATTTTTCAAGCCTTGAAAGCCCATAACTGCTGTTATAACCTGTGCCGTCCTGGCTGAGCCTGTAGCCAACCTCGTAAAAATACATATTGCACGAATTTGCTATCGCGTTTGACAGGTTCATTCTGCCGTGGGCGCCCGGTGCTATCCAACACCTTTGTATTGTCGGCGCAAGTTTGTCAAATACGCCTGTACACATGATGGTCTCGCCCAGTGATGACACTACGCCTTCCTCTATCGCGGCTACAGCCGAAACAATCTTAAACGTAGAACCGGGAGCCGTCCTCTCCTGTGTGGCGGCGCACCATATCGGAGTAGACAAATCGCTGTAAACCCTTGAAAGATAATCGGAATCCGCTCCGTTTGCCATCTTATTTATGTCATAGCCCGGATATGACACAAGCGCAAGCACCTCGCCCGTATTTACATCAGTGACGACACACGAACCGCGGCACGGGTCAAGCGCAAGCTGCGCCGGTGTTATCTGCAGATTTTTAATCATATCCAGCATAAAGTTATATGCGTTTAAATTATTGCTGTTGTTTTTAAGTATATCAATCCTGCCCTCATCGACATTTACCAAGTCCTGCTCACAAAGTATAAGGCATACCTGTCTGCCCGTAACAGCCTGCGAGCTTATCATGTATTTGTAAAGGCGCTTTGTAAACTGCGTATTATCATACAGATTTTCTATTATGAAGTTTATTATGCTGTCCAAAACTTCCGCCGAATCAGAATACTGCGAATTGACTGTGAGCTTTGTAATGTCAATCCAGTTTTGCGAAATCGCATAAGTCAGATATTCATTGAGGCTTATGCTTTTTTCCTGCGTCCACGCTATATATTCCGCATCCTCCTGATTTATCTCCGAGCTTAGCAGCACACCTTTATCCGTAAGCATTGACACGACGTAGCTCTCGTAGTTCTGATATTCCTTAGTGAGCTGATTATACGGGGTCTTTTCTGTCGAGAGCTCGCTCCTCAGTCTTGCAAGCACCTCCTCACGCTTGGCAATGTATGTCAGGTACACTTCTTTTTCGGTATCGTATGCGTCCTCACTTGAAAAATGGTTGAAATCTATTATGTTATTATTGAACAATGCAAAATATACGTCATCAATCGGTATGATGATATTGCTTCGCGATGATGCTGTCGCCGGGTCATAGTTGTATATATTTTGTATTTTGGAAACAACAATGCCCGCGATTTTCTGTTCAAGTATATTGTAAATCGCCACCTGCAGGTTTTTATCTATAGTAAGATAAAGGTCATCGCCTGCCTGCGGTTCGACATAATTGGTGGATTCTATAACCTTTCCAAGGTTGTTTACATATATTGTCTCAGAGCCTTTTTTTCCTTGCAAATCAAGCTCCATTACCTGCTCTATGCCGCTTTTCCCCACTATATCGTTTGAGGTGTAGCTGTCGTTCTGCTCCGAAAGCGTGGCAAGCTCGTTCGTGTCTATCCTGCCTGTATAGCCAAGTATATGAGAGAAATAATACGGATAATTATACCGCCTTATAGTGTCCTCTTTTATAGATATACCGGTAAGCTCACTGGCGTTTTCCATAATCACGGCTACTGTCTCAAGTGATACGTCGGTCGCTATCGTGGTAGGAATATATTTTTGATAACCGTTCAGGCTCATCTGATAACGTATAGACGCAATCTGCAGAGCCTCTTTTTTGGTATATCCCTTTGCCGGATAAAATTCATCGCCCTTTTTACCGTTTGGAAGTGTCTCATATTCGCCTATCTCAAACCGCTTTGTGCCGCAAAGATAATCTATAATTTCCTGAGCCGACGCCATTTTTTCGGAAACAAGCAACTTGTCTACGGTAGTTCTGCCATAAATATCAGCCTTAAACCGCAAAAGCCTTGTCCCATCGACATTGAAAGCATAATCCCCATCTTCGTTGATTATTATGTTGAAAGTGCTATCTATATTGTCGCCGCTGTCCTCTATAATCTTGATGACGCGTTTGAGCGTAGTGTTTATTTTTTCGTTTCTGCCTGATGTGGTTTCAAATACATCTTCTATAGTAACCGAATACGCAAGCTCATTGTAGGCGAGTAGATTGCCGTTGCGGTCAAAAATATTGCCCCTCGTGCCCGATATGACACGCTCTTTTTCTATCATCAGTTCAAAGTTGTCAAGATATTCCTGCCCGTGAACTATCTGCAAATCAAAAAGCCTGCAGACCAAAACCACTGCCATAGTAATTGAGATGATAAACAGCAGCAAAAGCCTTGACGTGATGAGATTGAGCAAACCATCCCTAAATCTTTTTACCAATGCTATTGTCACCTCTCTCAATGTCCTCCACGTTTCTGTTGAGGAACAAAATGCATGGATATAAAAATACCGTAACCAAAATCGTGTATACAATCTCAGGCAATATGACACTCCTGAAATAATAGCCTATCGAAAACCTGCCTCTGAGCAGGAAAAGCAACACATAGCACACAAATGAATATACGAAATCACTCGCCGTAATAAGCGCAAGCGGAAGCTTGATATCGTCCTGATAAAATATCTGATGAAACGCGCCATTTGCCGCCCCTATGTACAGATATATAAGCGCATAAAAGCCAAGCACCCCGTTGCCGTAAAATATGTCCATCAGAAAGCCGCATATAAAACCTACCGCCATACCATATTTTTTGTCAAACATGAAACCGTATGACGCCGTGACTATTATCAGCAGATTTGGCGATATCCCTCCAAAGCTAAGTGTCTGAAATACGGTAGTCTGCAGGATAAAGCTTACAAATATAACAAAAAAAAGTATAATATTCCTTTTCATTGACTATTATTCCTTACCAACCTGTTGCTTGGTTTTGAGGATAACCAAAACCTCCTCTATATGTTCAAAGTCAACCGCAGGGGTGATTGTACCCGATTTGGTGATGTTGTTTGCGTCTTGATTTATCTCGCTGATATATCCTATCAAAATGCTTGGAAGATATTTGTCGCTGATGTTTGAAGTCACTACCTTGTCGCCAAGCTCTACCTGTTCTTTTGAATCTATAAGCTGCTCAAAGCCTATGACACCGTCCTGCATAAGCTCCAACGAACCTGTAACCATAAGTATATCCGAACTTGCAAGCACCATGCCGCTGACATTTGAGTCGTCGTTTATCACGGCGTTTACCTTTGCCCAATTTGGTCCTATATCAACAATCCTGCCTACAAGCCCGCCGCCCGCGATGACATTCATATCAAGCGTCAACCCGTCGTCAGTACCCTTGTCAATCGTAAACGCATGGAACCAGTTGCCGCTGTCACGGGCTATGACACGGGCTCCAACCTTGTCATAACCGCTGTATTGTGTGTCAAGCTGATATAGTTCACGAAGATTGTTAAGCTCATATTTGTCCTGCTGAAGCTGAGTATTTTCGACAGTGAGGTCAGCTATCTGCTGCTTTAACTCCTGATTTTCCTGAAGCACTATCCTCAGTTCTCCAAGCTCATCAACTCTGATTGAAATCCAAGTGCCTACACGGCTTACACCCTCCTGAAACGGTACGATGATATAGCCTGCCAATCTGTTTATAGTAGCCGGTGAATATTCGGTAAAAAAAGTTATCGCCATAAGTGAAACGCACACGCCCGTCAAAATCAAAAGCAGATATTTACTTGGGATAGAGAATTTCTTTCTCTTTCTTTTTACTACCGGACTCATCTGTATTAGCGCCCCATTCCTTCTAAGTAAGCGACTGATTTATAGTTGTCGTCCTTGATTATCTTGGCAAGTCCGAGAGCTACGCCCGTTACAGGATTTTCGCTGACATTTACCCGCAAGCCTGTCCCCTTGGCAATGAGCTCCGCAAGATGCGCTACCTGTGACGCGCCTCCCGTAAGATATACTCCGCGCCTGAAAATATCGGCTGAAAGCTCAGGTGGAGTCCTCTCAAGAATAACGCGGATATTGTCTATGATTACGTTAAAGTTTTCAAGCATACATTCGCTTACCAAATCCGTAGGGATTTCCTTTTCCATTGGAAGCCCTGTCACAATGTCGCGCCCATATACAATGGCGCCTTTCTGTTCCTCCTCAAGCTCGCGAAGTGATATTTTTACCGCCTCCGCCGTTTTGCTGCCCACTATGAGGCTAAACTCCTTGCGAATGGCATTTTTGATTGATTCATCAAACTTTTGACCGCCTACTTTTATAAGTCTGCTAAGCACTATGCCGCCAAGCGACAGTATTGATATTTCCGTGGTATGAAAGCCTACATTTACCACAAGAATACCCTGAGCATTTTTGACATCTATGTCAAGTCCCAGACCGTCAGCTACCGCTTTTTCGACGCGCATTATCTTTTTCGCCTTTATATTGGCGTCCTTTACCAAATCCGAGAACGCCCTCTTTTCAACGGCTGTGACATCAGAAGGCACTGCGATATAAAACTCTGCCGGCTTGACCACGCCCTTGTTGCAGTCAAGAATAAAGTTTCTCAAAAGCATCTGCATATTTTTTATATCCGCTATTACTCCGTTGCAGAGCGGATAGGAAATTTCAATATTGGACGGCGCTTTTTCAAACATATCAAATGCCGAATCACCGTATGCAAAAAGATTTTTCTTGTCCTCAATAGCTATCATGTTTTTTTCTACCGTGACGTTATCGCTGTGCGAATTGTAAATTTTGATTGTCCTGGTACCTAAATCAATACCGTATGCGTTGTTAGCCAACATAACAACTCCTTTCTGTTTCTCATAAAAGTCCTTTTTGATTAAAGCTTGTATATTTGTTGTCCCCTATGATGATATGGTCAATCAAGGGAATTTCAACTAAATCGGATACTTCCTTTATCTTGCGTGTGACAAGCATGTCCTGTCTGCTGGGCGTGGGGTCTCCGCTCGGGTGGTTGTGCAGCACGACGATATAAGCCGCCTCCTCGCGCACGGCGCGTATCAGTATCTCGCGCGGCGATATAAGCGTGGCGTTTGAAGTGCCTGTTGAGATTACATTTTCACTTATGCGGCGTTTTTTGGTATCAAGCAGCACCAAGAGAAGATTTTCCGTGGAAAGATGGCGCATATTTTCCATATAGTATGCCGCCACTGTCTCAGGCTGGTCAAAGGTCAGGTCTGTTTTTGCCTTCATAGCGGAAATTCGCCTTGCTATCTCCGCTATGCACAATAACTGTACCGCCTTTACCTCCCCGATGCCCGGTATCTGCGTCAAATCCTTTACTGAAAAATGGTGGAGCCCCAGTAATCCCCATTTTTCCCCCGCAAGCCTTAAAATATCCCTGCCAAGCTCAATCGGCGTCTTGTCGCGAGTGCCTGTCCGCAGCATGATGGCAAGCAGCTCCGCGTCTGAGAGGCTCTGCGCCCCCATACGTATGAACTTGTCATATGGCAGCTCGTCACTTGGATACATCTCCTTTAAAAGACTCATATTTAATTGTCTTGTATATTCATAGCATAGTCCAATAGTAATATTACCACACGAAAAGAAGTTTGTATATTAAAAAGATTAGTTTTTTTTCGACAGTTTTTTTGTCTATATTTTTACAAGCCCGGTGTCCGATACGCTCTGCAGCGTTTTCATAATGCCAAATATTGCATGCTCGCAGGTAAGACCGCCCTGAAAATATACGGCGTACGGCGGTTTTATCGGTCCGTCGGCGCTAAGCTCTATTGACGAGCCTGACACAAAAGCGCCTGCCGCCATTATTACTTTGCTGTCGTAACCCGGCATATCCCAAGGCTCGGGGGTAACAAAGCTGTCTACGGGCGCCGCCGCCTGTATGCCCCTGCAAAAAGCTATCACGCCCTCGGGAGAGCCAAACTCGACTGCCTGTATGATGTCGTGGCGGCTTTCCG
>CANQHZ010000015.1 GCA_947623805.1 uncultured Lachnospiraceae bacterium
TAGGCGTTATCGCGGCGGCGACTATGGTTATTCCTGGCGTGAGCGGCTCGATGATTATGATGATTTTAGGGTATTATACGACCATTATTGACACTATCAATGCTTTCATTGACGCGCTGAGGGCGTTTGACATAGGCGCTATGCTTGACACTTTTACGCTGCTTGTACCGTTTGGTATTGGCGTAGTTGTCGGTATTGTGGCTGTGGCTAAGCTGATTGAGTTTATATTGAAGAAATACACGCTTATTGCGTACTGGGCGATTATCGGGCTTATTGTGGCGTCGCCGTTTGCGATACTTATTATGATGGAAATTGGTTCTGTGGGTGTCGTTCAGGTATTGGTGGGTGCTGTGCTGCTTGTCGTAGGATTTTTAGTGTCATTTAAGCTTGGCGAATAATATGCGTCAAGAATGGAGAATTAGTATGGAAGCGTATTCGGATTTTGCGTCTGTGTATGATGAATTGATGGACGATGTGCCGTATGAGCAGTGGCTTGAAAATATCGTGGGCGAGCTTGCGCGTTATGGTATAAATGACGGGCTTTTGCTGGAGCTTGGCTGCGGTACGGGGGAAATGACGCAGCGGCTTGCGAGGCGCGGTTTTGATATGATAGGAGTTGATTGCGCTGACGAGATGCTGAATATCGCTGTCCAAAAGCGGGAGGCGTCGGGGCTTGACATTCTTTATCTTAATCAGGATATGAGGGAGTTTGAGCTTTACGGCACTGTGCGCGCTGTGGTGAGCGTTTGCGACAGCGTAAATTATCTGCTTGAAGATGAGGATATAACGGAATGCTTTCGGCTTGTGAACAATTATCTTGATATTGGCGGCATTTTTATGTTTGATTTTAATACGCGATACAAGTATGAAAGTGTTATTGGGGAGAGTGTGATTGCGGAAAATCGTGAGGACTGCAGCTTTATATGGGAGAATTATTTTGACTGTGAGACGGCTGTGAATGAGTATGACCTTACTATATTTAAAAGGGAGGAGAATGGGCTTTTTTCAAGGCATTGTGAGGTGCATTGCCAGAAGGGGTATACTTTGGAGGAGATGAAAAAATTTATTGCTGATGCGGGGCTTGAGTTTGTGAGGGCGTATGATGCGGATACGCTTTTGGAGGTTACGGAGGAAAGCGAGCGGATATATTGTGTGGCGCGGGAACGTGGGAAAGGGAAATGATTTTATGGCTGATTATATTGTTAGGGCGACGGCGGCGGGAGCGCAGATAAGGGCTTTTGCGGCTACTACGAGGGTTTTGGTGGAAAGGGCGCGGCAGATACACAATTCTAGCCCTGTGGTGTCGGCGGGATTGGGACGGCTTTTGACTGCGGGCGCTATGATGGGGAGTATGCTGAAAGGCGACGGGGATATTTTGACTTTGCAGATAAACTGTGATGGGCCAGTGAAAGGACTTACGGTTACGGCGGACTCTCATGCGCGGGTCAAGGGGAGTGCTGTGGAGCCGCAGGTGATGCTGCCGCCGAATGCGCTTGGTAAGCTTGATGTGGGCGGAGCGGTAGGAAATGGTATATTGAGCGTGATAAAGGACATGGGTTTAAAGGAGCCGTATGTAGGGCAGACCCAGCTGCAGACGGGAGAGATTGCGGAGGATTTGACGTATTATTTTGCGACTTCGGAGCAGGTGCCGTCGGCAGTGGGGCTGGGCGTGCTTATGGAGAAAAACAACACGGTAAAGCAGGCGGGCGGATTTATCATACAGCTTATGCCCTTTGCGGAGGACGAGGTGATTAATGAGCTTGAGGAGAAACTCAAGGTTATGGACAGTGTGACGAATATCCTTGATGCGGGAAATACGCCCGAGCAGCTTTTAGAAATTCTGCTTGGTGATTTGGGGCTTGAAATCACGGACACTTTGCCGGCGCAGTATTATTGCGATTGCAGCAGGGAGCGCGTGGAGAGGGCGCTTATAAGCATTGGGAAAAGGGATTTGCAGGAGATGATTGACGACGCGAAGCCTATAGAGGTAAGGTGTCAGTTTTGCGATAATGTTTATAATTTTGATATAGAGGATTTGAAAGCGCTTATAAAGAGATAAGGGGTGACTTGCCGATGAAAGACGGATTTGTAAAGGTGGCTGCGGCTACGCCTAAGATAAAGGTGGCGGATACAATTCACAATGCCAGGGCGATAGAGGATATTATCGTTGAGGCGGGTGAGGGCGGAGCAAAAATTATAGTTCTTCCAGAGCTTTGTATTACAGGTTATACATGCCATGACTTGTTTTTGCAGGAGAGACTTTTATCAGAGGCTGAGGCGGCTCTTTTAGAAATAGCAAAAAAGTCTGCGGACGTGGATGCGCTTATTTTTGTGGGACTTCCCATGGAAAAGGACGGAAAGCTCTACAATGTGGCGGCGGCTTTAAAGGAGGGCAGAGTGCTTGGCTTTATTCCAAAGAGCTATATACCGTCGTATGGCGAGTTTTACGAAACAAGGCATTTTACGGCTGGAAACAATGTGCCTGAAGCTGTGATTGTGGGGGGCTGCGAGGTCCCGTTTGGCACTGACATTTTGTTTGAGTGTGACAGTGTGAGGGGAATGAGGGTTGCCTGTGAAATATGCGAGGATGTGTGGAGTGCATATACGCCGTCAACGCGGCACGCGCTTTCCGGAGCGAATGTCATTGTCAATCTCTCCGCGAGCAATGACCTTATAGGTAAGGACACTTACCGCGAGGAGCTTGTAAAGGCTACAAGCGCAAGGCTTTTATCGGGATATATTTATGCGAGTGCGGGCGAGGGCGAGTCTACGCAGGATGTTGTTTTCGGCGGACATAATATAATCGCGGAAAATGGTTCGGTGCTTGTTCAGAGCAGACTTTTCTCGGACGGGATAGTATACGCGGATTTGGATATTGCAAAGCTTAGAATGGAAAGGCGGCGTATGAATACTTTTGTGGCGGAGAGCGCGGGGGGATATGTCAGGGTACCGTTTTCATACAGCAATGTGGAGGAAACGAAGCTTTCAAGATTTTTTTCGCGCACGCCGTTTGTGCCCGGCAGTGAGGCAGAGAGAAACAAGCGCTGTGAGCAGATTTTGTCCATTCAGGCAAACGGCCTTAAAAAGCGTCTGGAGCATATAGGGGCGAAGTCGGCTGTTATAGGTATTTCGGGAGGTCTTGACTCAACGCTTGCGCTTATCGTGACGATAAGGGCGTTTGATATGCTTGGACTTGACAGGAGTGGTATCAAAGCTGTGACAATGCCGTGTTTTGGCACGACGGATAGGACATACGAAAATGCCTGCCGCCTTGCAAGAGCGTCACACGCCGAGCTCATAGAAGTGGATATAAAGGCGTCCGTGCTGCAGCATTTTAAGGATATAGGGCAGGATTGTGACAACCACGATGTAACCTACGAGAACGGTCAGGCGAGGGAGCGAACCCAGGTGCTTATGGATTTGGCGAATAAGACGGGAGGAATTGTAATCGGTACCGGAGATATGTCGGAGCTTGCGCTTGGCTGGGCTACCTATAATGGCGACCACATGAGCATGTATGGCGTAAATTCAGGTGTGCCCAAGACACTTGTGCGCCATCTGGTGAAATATTGCGCCGATATGTGGAAAGGGCAGTACAGCTTGGACAACTATGAAGATGAATTGTTTTGCGATACGTTGCTTGATGTGCTTGACACGCCTGTAAGCCCTGAGCTTTTGCCGCCTGAAAACGGTATTATTTCGCAAAAGACGGAGGACTTGGTAGGACCGTATGAGCTGCATGATTTCTTCTTGTATTATATGCTGCGCTGCGCTTATCCGCCTGCAAAAATCTTTCGCATTGCGTTAGAGGTATTTGAAGATGATTATGACAGGAGTGTCATTTTGAAATGGTTAAAAACATTTTACAGGCGGTTTTTCGCGCAGCATTTCAAACGTTCATGTCTTCCTGACGGCCCAAAGGTTGGAAGCGTAGCGCTGTCGCCCAGGGGTGATTTGCGTATGCCCTCGGACGCAGCGGCGCGCATTTGGCTTGACGAGGTTGAATTATTGCACGTTTAAGATGTCTTCGGGCTGTGCAGGAGAGTCGGCGTTTTCCGAGATGCGTGCTTTTTCCAGCAAATCGGATATAGCGTTCAGCAAAAGCATAGAAGTGTAGCGGCTCTCCTCGGCGTATGTCACGTTGTCTATACTCTGCTCCTCAATTATCGCAGACGACAATTCAGAGAGCGTAGGCTGCATAAGCGGATACATTGTCGCCACGGCGTCATCTATATTCGTGAAATTTATGGAGTTGATGTGATTACTGTCAACGGTAAGCTGCAGCTCCACGGCGGAACTTCCAAGCTGTAAAACGCCTGTGTAAATGCCGGGGACATATAGCTGTGCTGTGTCATGCGTCTCAGGCAGTAAACTCTGCTGAGTAGACTTTGTGGACGGCGTCTGGATATCCTGCTGCTGCGGACTTTGGGGCGTTTGCGTAGGACTTGATTTTGAACCGTTTCCGGACGGCGCGAATATGGACACGGCGACCAGTATAATAAGTATACTCACTATTAAAAGAACGACGGAATAAACTAATTCCTTTGAACGAAGGACAACAATTTTTGTGCTAGAGCTCATCATTATAACTCCGTTTAGTTTTCTTTTTATCAAGATATGAAACAGACGGCGCTAATATGATTAATCAAGGTTGACAAAATCAAAATTTCCTATTAAATTAAGAAATAGAAAAAACTGACAATAACAACATTGTGCGGGCGACTGTCGGATATAAAATGAAAGGATTGATACGGCTATGTCAAAATATACAAAGCAGGACATTATCAGAATTATTGAGGAGGAAGACGTTGAATTTATACGTATGCAGTTTACAGACATAGAGGGGAATTTTAAAAATGTGGCGATAACATCAAGCCAGCTTGAAAAAGCGCTTAACAACGATTGCATGTTTGACTGCTCACTGGTAGAGGGAATGCTGCCCGCCGAAAACGCTGATATGTACTTGTACCCTGACATTGATACATTTACTATATTTCCATGGCGTCCGCAGCAGGGGAAAGTCGCAAGATTTATCTGTGACATTTACAACTCCGACCGCACGCCGTATGAGGGCGATTGTCGCTACATACTAAAAAAGGCGATTAAAGAGGCAGAGGCGTTGGGGCTTACGTTTGAAATAGGACCGGAGTGTGAATTTTTTCTGTTCAACGCTGACGAAGACGGCAGGCCTACTACCAATACAAATGAGCAGGCGGGATATTTTGATGTAGCGCCGCTCGACAATGGTGAGAATGCAAGACGTGACATAGTGCTTATGCTTGAGGAGATGGGATTTGAGGTTGAGGCATCACATCACGAAAAAGCACCCTCGCAGCATGAGATTGATTTTAAATATGATGAGGCGTTAAAAACGGCGGATAACATTATGACTTTTAAGCTTGCGATAAAGACGATAGCTAAGCATCACGGACTGCACGCTACGTTTATGCCTAAGCCACGCAAGGAATTTTGCGGTTCAGGTATGCACATCAACATTTCAATCAAAAAGGACGGCAGGAATATTTTTGACAACCCCGAAGATGTGCATGGACTGAGCAGGGAGGCTTATTATTTTATAGGCGGACTTATGCGCCATATAAAGGGTATCTGCGCTGTGACTAATCCGCTCGTAAATTCCTATAAGCGTCTGAAACCGGGATTTGAGGCGCCTGTATTTATCACATGGAGTACGAAAGGCGTGAATACGCTTATCAGGATACCCGCGTCAAGAGGCGAGCATACAAGGATAGAGCTTAGAAGTCCGGACCCGGCGGCAAACCCATATCTGGTGATTGCGGCGTGCCTAAAGGCAGGGCTTGACGGCATCAAAAATAAGATAGAGCCGATTGGCGATGAGATGACGGAAAATATAAACTCTATTTCCAAGGAGGAAGCTGTGCAGCGTGGCGTGGAAAAACTTCCTACAGACTTAAATGAGGCGTGCGCCGAGATGAAGAAAGACCCGCTGCTTAAAGAACTTCTTGGCGATAAGGTATTCAAGCAGTTTTACGATTCAAAGCGTGCGGCATGGAAAGAGTATGACTCGCAGGTTACGAGCTGGGAGATAGATTCATATTTGTATAAGTTTTAGATATATTTTCATGGCAAGTGTCGAAAAACGTTGTGTGGGGGTATATCAGTGACTAATATAATAGTAGTCTTTGCCAAAATAGACGAGGCAAAAAGCATCAAGAACATTTTGGTAAAGAACGGGATAAGCGTGAATGCTGTATGTACCTCGGGGGCGCAGGCGCTAAGCTGTGCCGATGAACTTAATGACGGAATAATAGTAAGCGGCTACCGGCTTGCGGATATGGTGTGCATGGAGCTGCACGGCAATCTTCCGTCGGGTTTTGAACTCGTGGTAATGGCATCACAAAAAATTCTTTCGGAAGTATCAGGCGAGGGTATAATCGGGCTTGCGATGCCGTTAAAGGTGCATGAGCTTGTGAGTACCATTGGCATGATAAGTCAAAGCATGGTAAAACGCAGGAAAAAACTGCGTGAAAAGCCACGCGTAAGAAACGAGGAGGAGGCGGCTGTCATAGCTAAGGCTAAGGCGCTGCTAATGGAAAGAAACAATCTGACGGAAAATGAGGCGCATAGGTACTTGCAGAAACATAGCATGGATAATGCGACAAGCCTTGTGGAAACGGCGCAGATGGTGCTTTCGGTAATGGTATGATTGTGGAGGTATTGAGATGAATATAGTATTGTTGTCGGGCGGTTCGGGAAAGCGCCTTTGGCCGTTGTCAAATGATGTGCGGTCAAAACAGTTTTTGAAGCTTTTGTCTGACGAAAAAGGAAAGCATGAATCGATGGTGCAGCGTGTGTACCGGCAGATTGTGAAAGCGGGCATAGATGCGAATATCGTCGTGGCGACATCTGCGTCACAAGTTGAGGCGATAAAAGGGCAGCTGCAGAATGATGTTGATATAGTGGTAGAGCCTGAGCGCAGAAATACATTTCCAGCGATAGTGCTTGCCGCGTCATATTTGCAGTCGGAAAAAAAGATAGACTTGGAGGAAACCGTGATAGTTCTTCCTGTAGACCCGTATGTTGATGTCGAGTATTTTGAGACTTTTAAGCGTATGGACGAGGAGGTACAGAAAGGCAATGTTGATATTGTACTTATGGGAATTTCGCCTGCTTATCCATCAGAAAAATACGGTTATATAAGGACTGACGGCGCGGGAGGGGTGACAGGCTTTAAGGAGAAGCCTGATGAACAGACGGCTCAAAGGCTTATTGACGAGGGGGCGTACTGGAATGCTGGTGTGTTTGCGTTTAAGCTTAAATATCTTATGAAAATAGCAGACAATTATCTCGAAAGCAGAGATTTTGCATATGTGGTGGAAAATTATACGAGGCTTAAAAAGGACAGCTTTGATTACGAGGTAGTGGAAAAGGCGGATTCGCTTGGAGTAGTGCAGTACAGCGGCAGCTGGAAGGATATAGGCACATGGAATACGCTCACGGAAGAAATGGAGGAGAACAGCGTAGGGGATGCCATTATGGGTGAGGATTGTGTGAATACCCATGTCATAAACGAGCTTTCTATTCCAGTAGTTGCGCTTGGCACGAGTAATCTTGTCATAGCGGCGAGCCCTGACGGAATTTTGGTGTCCGACAAGCACAAGAGTTCATATATTAAACCGTATGTGGAGAATATCGCCGACCGTCCTATGTATGAGGAGAGGCGCTGGGGCGAATACAAAGTATACGATTACAGCCACTATAAAGACGGGACAAAATCAATTACGAAGCATATAACGATAAAAGCGGGAATGGCGCAGGACTATCAACTGCATCATTACAAGGACGAGGTAATTACGGTAGTGAATGGCAGAGGTGAGCTGGTGATTGATGGCTGCATCTCAAGTCTTTCATGCGGGGACACGATTTCGATAAGGCGGGGCAAAAAGCACGCTATAAGGGCGATTGAGGATTTGCAGATGATTTCCGTGCAGATTGGTGAGGATATTACGGAGGATGATGTAGAGATATTCGAGTGGAGTTTTTAGGCTGTCAGGGAGGAGGAAGTATGCCGTGAAGTTCACAAAGATGGAAGGCTGCGGAAACGATTATATTTATATTAACGGATTTGAAGAACACGTTGACGATGATAAGAAAGCGGAACTTGTAAGGAAAATGAGTGACAGACATTTTGGTATCGGCGGCGACGGAGTTATTTTCATAAATAAAGGTAGCAAAGCCGAGTTTGAGATGGAGATGTACAATGCTGACGGCAGCCGCGCGCAGATGTGCGGAAATGGCATACGCTGTGTGGCAAAGTATGTCTATGACAACAAGCTTACGGATAAGACGAGCATTACTATTGAGAGCTTTGGCAAGGTGAAATATCTTGACCTTACGCTCGGAAGTGATGGCAGAGTGGCGACTGTGCGTGTAAACATGGGCGCGCCGATACTTGTATCAAGTGACATTCCTGTCATTTCTGAAAATGAGAATGTGGTTGACGAGGATATAGAGGTTGACGGGGAAATATACAAAATGACATGCGTGTCAATGGGAAATCCTCATGCTGTGGTTTTTATAAATGATATTGATGAGATAAGAGATTTTGATATAGAAAAGATAGGGCCTAAGTTTGAAAATCATAAGCGTTTTCCGGAGCGCATAAATACAGAGTTTGTAAAGGTGATTGACAGAAATCGTGTGCAGATGCGCGTATGGGAGCGCGGCACGGGAGAGACGCTTGCATGCGGTACGGGGAGCTGCGCCACTGCGGTAGCATGCATGTTAAACGGCTTTACTGACGATAAGATAAATATCGAATTGCTGGGGGGCGAGCTTATATGCGAGTGGGACAGAGAAAATAATCTTGTATATATGACCGGACCGGCAGTGAAAGTATTTGAGGGAGATTATCCATTGAGCTTATGATATGAGGCTTGCGGACTGTGAGACTGTATGCGATGTAGTTGGAGGTTGTTATGCTTTTTCCGAGTGAGGTTTTTTTGTTTGTTTTTCTGCCGACTGTGCTGGTGGTATATTATGCTTTCTTGAGAAAAACGGTCAGGGCTAAAAATATATTTCTGCTGCTTGCGAGCCTGTTTTTTTATGCGTGGGGCGAGCCAGTGTATGTGTTTTTGATGATTGGCACGATTTTGTCAAATTGGCTTTTCGGAATACTTATGGACAGGTTTCGTGACAATAGGGCGGCGGTCGCAGTTATTTTAATTTTGGTGGTAGCGGTAAATATCGGCACGCTTGGGTGGTTTAAGTACAGCGGGTTTACCGTGCTGCAGATAAACCGCTTTGCGCACACGAACATACCTGTGCCCGTGGTGGCGCTGCCGATTGGCATTTCGTTTTTTACTTTTCAGGCGATGTCGTATGTTATCGACGTGTACAGAAAACGTGGAAAGGTGCAGTACAATCCGCTGAACGTGGGGCTTTATGTGTCATTTTTTCCGCAGCTTATAGCGGGACCTATCGTAAGGTATGAGACGGTTGCGGAGCAGATAGAGCATAGGGAAGAAAGCTTTAGCGACTTTTCGACGGGGGTTGTGCGTTTTTGCATCGGACTTGGGAAAAAGGTGCTGGTGGCAAACAATATGGCTGTCGTAGCCGATAATGCTTTTGGGCTTATCATAAACGGCGGTTTTCAGGCATCTATGGGTATGGCTTGGCTTGGAGCGATTGCGTATACTTTCCAGATTTTCTTTGATTTTTCGGGTTATTCGGATATGGCGATTGGATTGGGGCAGATGTTCGGATTTCACTTTGAGGAGAATTTCAATTATCCGTATATGTCAAAGACTGTGTCGGAGTTTTGGCGCAGGTGGCATATTTCTATGCAGACTTGGTTTAGGGATTATGTGTATATTCCGCTTGGAGGCAATCGGGTTTCAAAGCCCAGGCTTGTGTTTAATCTTTTTGTGGTGTGGCTGCTCACGGGTATGTGGCATGGGGCTAACTGGACTTTTATTGCATGGGGGCTTATGTATTTTGTGATTTTGACGTTTGAGAGGTTCAGTGGGCTTGGGCAGAAAAATTACTGGTGGGGACATATTTATACCATGGTGCTGGTGATTATCGGATGGGTGATTTTCAGGTCTACTGGTATGGGAAATGCGGTTCTTTATATTAAGGCGATGTTTGGTATTGGGGCTAAGGGAATTGTGGACAAGGCTGTGTGGGCGTATATTGTGCAGAATTGGATTTATTTTGTGTTTGCTGTGATTGGGAGTGTGCCGATTTTGCCGTGGATTGACGAGAAACTTAAGGATAATCGGGTTTGGCAGGTGGTTTATGCTGTGGGGGTTGTTGTTTGTCTGGTGGTGAGTGTGTCGTTTATTAGTAATAATGCTTATAATCCGTTTATTTATTTTAACTTTTGAGGTATATGCCCCCGCTCGGTTTTAGGTTGTTGGCAAGATGTTGGTGATTTGGTGGTTGGATTTTGGGTTAGATTGATTGTGTGATGTGTTTTGTGGCGGAATAATGGACAGGGGAGGAGTAGGCGTATGGAAAAGAGGAATAAGCTGATTGCTGTGGTTTTTCTGGCTTTTATTTTGATTGTGCCTGTGGTGACTGTGGTGCGGGATTTTGTGGCACCTGAGGATGGCGGATTGAGTGAGGCGGAGCGAGCTGTGCTTGAAAATAATGGTTCTTTGCAGGACGAAAAAAATGAGGAGAGTACAGAAAGCGAGAGTACGCAGACGGACGTCGGAGAGGAGGCCGGCGGGCAAGTCGATGTGGAACAGGGACTTCCTGCTTTTGTGAGGCTGCAGAATACGCTTAATGGTTTTACTGAGAGGCTTTTTGGACGGACGAAGCTGATAGCTTTTAATACGGGGCTTACGTCGTTTTTGACGGGGGGTACTTACATTGAGTCTACGCAGGTGCTTCTTGGGAAGAATAATATGTTTTTTTACAAGACGGAGCTTGATGGGCATCCGATTTGGGACTATATGGGGATAAATCATTTTACGGACGAGGAGCTTGCGGCGATTGCCGGGAATATTGTAGCGACGCGTGATTATCTTGCTTCGCGCGGGATTGAGTTTTATGCCATGTGCGCGCCGAACAAGGAGATTATTTATCCGGAAAATATGCCCGACACGATAGCGCGTGTGGATGAAGTCTCGAGAGGGGAGCAGCTTGCTGAGTATCTTGCGGAGAATACGGATTTGGTATTTGTTTATCCGAAAGATGCTTTGCTTGAGGCTAAGAAAGAGACGCAGATTTACTACAAAACCGATACGCATTGCAATCAAAAGGGGTCATTTGTAATGATACAGGAACTTTTTCGGGAGGCATACGGCACTCATGCCGAACTTTCTTCCGTGGAGTTTAGATGCGACAGTACGGAGTACCTCGGTGACTTGGCTACACTTGCGGGATTAGGGAATGAGGACAAATACAAGATTGACGATGTCTATGTATTTGAAAAGGATACTGCGGACCCTGCTCAATATCACGACCAAACACTTTTATTTGTCGGCGACTCGTTTGGAGGCTTTTTGTCTGCCGTGTGTAAAGGGTATTACAAATATGATGAAGTATATTGGGAATACCCCGACAGCTTCGATATAGAAATGTATGACAAGTATAATCCTGATGTGGTAATCTGGGAGCGCGCAGAGCGCTATTGCGAGAAATTTGGCGCTGACAATTTGAGAAAGTAACGTGTTGAGAAACCAGAGTCTTTTATTTCCGCGGGCAATGAGATAAGTGCCGTGACCGCATATACATTATGACGTAAAAAATTTGCGCTTTGAGCTGTTGAAAAATGGTAGGAAAACCAGTTTTGTATATCACAATGGAGAGCTAGTGTATGAGGAAAGGAGAGAAGAAAGGCAGACCAGTTATCATTTAGGGTTAGGCATTGATGCATTCATAGAAATAAAAAAACCATTATCGCCAATAGGATGAGCAGTTAAGTATGGCTTTTATTACAGACGGGCAGGGTATTGTGTAGGATAGGCAAGAACAGATTTTTAATCGGATTCTGTATACAGGACAACAGTATGATGAAATAGCTGAGCAATATTATTTACGAGCAAGACAAGCTTCCCTATGGTTTTTATTTGAATGAGAATACAATTGGAGCCTGTTGTACAAAATATATTTCAGGCTATCAATGTTATGCCATGAGTTTTTGGGAAAGCTGTGATACCACGGACAAATATGAACAAAATGATTGATATATTATTAAAGTATGATTGCCTATTATATGATGCGATGATTGATACTAGCTTTGATGAAAGTGGGTAGTTTAAGAAATGTTTTGGATATCTGTCAAGTGTTTTAGGAAAAAAAATTATGAATTTTTATGGGATTTTTATGGGTGGTTTTAAATTTAAAAAAATTTTTATTGCAAAAGCGGCGGAAACATCATAAAATATAGTCAGGTAAGTATGAGTAAGCAAGATGTCAATAGGCATTGACATCTTTAGAATAATTATGTTTAGAATGAGCCATACTGACAAAAGGAGGTGTTTCTTATGGCAACTTCAAGCATTACGAAGAATTTTATCATATCTGGTCAGAAACAGGTGGAAATGTTTGCCGATGCAATTGAAGCGTCTGCCAATGATCAGACGCCCCCGATTAAAGTGAGCGCAACTTTTTTGACCAATCCGAAAGATATAGCAAAATTTATGGAGAAAAGGAAGAAAGCGAATGCAGGAAACAAATAAATATACAGTATTCAACATTCGTGAGTATTTGAATGGTCAAAACAGAGAACTCGGAGAGGAGGAATTATTTCAGGTTCTTTCCGAGTTTTCGTGTGAGAAGAATAAGGATGTGGAGCGGTTCGCGAAGAACCAATCAGTTGAATTTGCTAAGAAACAGCAATCTGTTACATATCTTGTTTTTTCGACAGAAGATGCAGAGCTTGTTGGATATTTTGCCATTACAATAAAGCCAATAACAGTAAATGCAGAGCCGTTTAGCAATACGGTCAGAAAAAAATTAGCCAGAGTAAGTGAGTTGAATGAGCTGAATCACACCTATAATCTGGCAGCTTATTTGATTGCACAGCTTGGGAAGAATTACCATAATGGTGCAAATGAGCGTATCACGGGCGAGGAACTACTTGGATTAGCAATGAAACAGATAAAGCAGTTACAATATTTAGCCGGAGGTATGGTAGTATTTTTAGAAACATCAAATGAAGAAAAGCTGTTGTCATTTTATCAGGCAACAGGGTTTCAGAAGTTTGACAGCAGATTATCAGAAAGAGCGGGCTATGAACCGCATGAACTTGTCCAGTTATTAAAAATCATAAAGTAACTTAATGATGGGCATATGGAGAGTACAGATGTGACAATCTATATGCTTTTTTATTTTGAAAAATACCATCTTGTGCGGGATGATTTCGGGGCGCAGGTACGTTATGACTATTACTGCCGGGGAATGTGACGCTGGAGGAGCGTGTCATTGCGGATGGGATTCATAGCATCATTCATTATGCCTACAATAAAAACGGCTGGCGCATTCAAAAGACAGAGGAAATACAGGGAAACGGTTCGGTACAGACTGCCGTTACAAGCTACAGATATGACGCAAACGGCAACCTGATCAAGATCACCACGCCCAAAGGCGTGGAGATAGCCTACTCTTTTGCATACCAGTATGACAGCAACGGAAACCGGACGGAGAAGGAGGGGATACAGGCAAAAGCGGCGTTGGGCGGGAATAGTGCGTTGGACATTTCCTACAGCTATGATGTTCGTGAGCAGTTCTTGGAAGAACGGTGGAATGGCGCTACGGTTCGTTATGCCTATGAAAAGGCGGGGAACCGAATTCGAAAAACAGACACACAGGGAGAACTTTGCTATTTCTATAATGAGAAGAATCAGCATATCATGGAAGAAAGCATCAACGGAAGAAAGCAGTTTACATATAACAGGCAAGGCGGTATACTAGAAGAAAAGAGATCTACGGGTATCTGATTGTTTTCTTATAACAGCCACTACAAGAAGACAAAGATGCGGGATTATGCATATTAAGGTTGTCCATAACCAGAATAACCTTTTCAGCATTCAGATACATGACAGCAAATAAATATTGTATTTATTTAGCCCAGTCAACAGCAGTGCGGTGTCCATGCACGCTTACATGGTGTTTTTTGTCTAAAAAGTAAATATGCTGCTAAGGGTGCGACATTTGAAGATTTAGGAATATGTAAAAATATATATTGGAGGAAATTCATGAAATATATCTCATCTTGTGGAACTATCAAGAATACTAAAACATATGATAGGCCAAATGAAGATTATGTACTATGTGATGATGAAAAAAATATATATATTCTTTTGGACGGAGTATCACGCGATAAAATCAATGGGAAATATCCGAATCCGAGTCCGGCACGCGAAGTAACAGAATTATTTGCAAAAGAAGTCTATGATTATTTACGAGGAAATTGCGACTCATATAATTTGGAATATATTAAGAAAGCGTTTATGAAAGGAAATAAAGCTATTGCAGATTATAACGCAGAATATCAAGTTTTTCTGCCAGGAACTGTTGGGATAATATGTGTGGCAGACAAAGAAAAGCTCTATTATGGCTATATAGGAGACTGTTATGGAAGACTTATCGGTAATGGGGAAATAAAAATTTTTACAGAATGTCAGACAGAGAAAATTGCCGCCCACAAGCGGGAATTTAGTGCCGGCGAGATAAGAAATAACATATGCAACAATCCTCAGCATCCATATTCTTATGGAGTGCTGACGGGGCAAAAAGAGGCAATGGAGTTTGTAATGCTGGGTGAATGTATGCTTACCAATGTTGATATGATGATTTTGTCATCTGATGGAATGGAACCATATCTCAGCGGTTTGCAGTGTAATGATTTTGAAATAAAAGAAGCAGATTACTACTTGAATAATGCTGTACTTTATGGAGAAGACGATAAGACGATTATAATCGTATATTAAACACGAAGGCGCGCGCAAGTTCAGTACTAGTTATATAACTGAGCTCCCAAGGCTAACAATGGTGTTTAAGCGTAGGACAGGGTGCAGAAATGCCATAATGCGAAAGCGTGAAGGATTAGCTTCGTTAGAGTTATCGACTGTGTGGGGAGCTGTTGCCTCATTGTGTCACTGATAAGGGTTAGTCGTTAAGGCAATATTATAAAAACACACTAGATTCAACTTCTCATCGTAAAAATAATAGATGAAAGGAAGTGAAAAGTCGAGATAAAGTCTACTCGACGAAATATGGAAAACTATTTATGGAGGATATTTAAGGCAAGCGGGATTTTTATTGTATATTATGTTTTACAGGCTGTTGCGTTTTCAATGATATACGAGCAGTATTGTGATGTTCAATTTGTTGAATTGTTAGTAGCTGAATTATCGGCAGCAAAGGATTATTCTATCAAAGCAAGCATGTTTGTTGCGGGTATTCAGGCAGTGCAGAATATATTATATGCGGTGACCGTTGCGATGTATGCCACATATGTATATACATGCTATGTGTATAAGCAACCTAAGATTTTAATGCCTCCTAAGCTGGTAATAAGGCGTAGATCTAATGGAGAATTGTGTTTTGGGGTTTTGGTTGGAAATAAAAGTAAAGAGACATTAAATGAAGCAGAATGTACGCTTACATTTCGATATAAAAAAGCAGATGGAGGGATGAACAGCGAATTTACTCTCAAAGATACCCATACAAATCTGATTAACTATTACAGATTTTCTTTTGCAGTTAAGGATGTGCCTCTTGAGTTGATGAAGGCTTATATCCGAAAAGATCCGGATAAAGTAGAAATTGATGAAATACAGGCAATTTTTTCTGGAATAGGATATGCGAACAACAAATTTTATGTAAGGAAAACTTATAAGTTATCGGATATCATAATTGATAATTATAATCCAGACAATGCATGGGTCAATATTATTAATCCATTTACGCATGAGACGATAATCAAAAAATTGAATTGGAAATTTCTTTACAAAGAGCAAGAAGTTGGTGAATCTGAGAGGAATAAAATTATTAGTGAAATATGCGATATTTTTAGCTTCTCCATAGACTGATGCTTCATTGTAACCATAGGCGGCTCTTTGTTACACAATGTGCATTCATCCTGCACGAGATAAAACAACAGACTGAAATATAATAATAGAGAATAAATGGGTGTTTTGCTGTATCTGCGGTTTTCATCTTAAAATAGAAAAAGAAAGTACATAATGTACATATGGATAAGAAAGAGTATAATGAATTTTTGTAAGATGATTTGTTAGTAATTGGAGACATAGAAAAGGAAAACATGACATTATTTCTATCTAAAATGGATTTTACTTTACAGGATACGATGATTGTCTTATAAATTGGGGCGATAATTTTGAGATAATGTTTGACAAGTTAATATCGGGTGAGAAGGGTGAATTTAAATGTCATAGTATTAGCCAATCTTTCCAGAAAGAGTATTGCACAAAACATCGTTAAGCTGCTTAGCGGAGGCAGATAGGATTTTTTTGATATTCCGTTCCTCTCCCAGTGGTTGCGAAGCACAATGTAAAAAGCGGGAACAGTTTTTATAAATCCACCCTGATCTACGGATGGTGAACGGCGGCGGTCGCGCCCGCTGGAATAACCTTGTAAAGCAGACAGCAACAAGAGGGCGCATGAAAAGCGCAAAGGCTTTACCAAGAAAATCGGCAGCACTACCTATGATGTATCGTTTAATTACAGCCGACAGAGTAGGGAAAGCATGAATGATAAAATTATCCGTCTGATAGAAAATGATATGCAGGGCAAGAAAAATAGCTGAATATGCGTATCGTTAGAGCGCCTGAAATGCTGAATTTTCGGGCATTTTTAGATATTTTGCATTATGTCCTTGACAAATCGTTCGGAATGGAGCGATTCATGTTAAGGTTATAATTGATGAAAATTGGGAAAAACTGATTATGGATTGTGTTACTAGAAACAGGAAAGAGGTTGTGAAAGTTATTGCGGATTTATTATTACGGTATTGCAGCGATTACAATATTGCCATGGACGTTAAATGAATTATGTATTAGGACATAAATATTGTGGATTGTGCCAAATTGTATTGAAGATCAGTGGTATAAATTTATTAAAAATGTATTTGATTAAAAAGGGTGACATATAATATAAATTAAGGAATTTATGCGTCGGGAAAAAGCATATGGATTTCATTAATAATGATTTTGCAAAGGAGGTATCCTGCATACCGCAGGTGACGCGTCAGTCGCCGTTTCTCACAGGCGAAGGCGTGATTGTGGCCGTGCTCGACAGCGGTATTGATTATTTTCTTCCGGAGTTTGTTGGCAATGATGGCAGGACACGCCTGTTAGGAATATGGGACCAGTCCGCCGCGCCAAATCCGCAAAAGGGGCTAATGCCTCCCACAGGTTTCAAGGAAGGCGTGCTTTACACAAGAGAGATGATAGACGAGGCACTTTCGCTCGGACGTGCAGACGGACAGAGCAAGGTGCCTGTTTTAGATTTGTCGGGACATGGCACGGGCGTGGCGGGTGTAGCGGCAGGGACACAGCTTGGCATTGCGCCAAAAGCTGACATACTTGTCATAAAACTCGGTAATCCTTTGCCGGATACCTTTCCACGTACCACACAGTTAATGCGAGGCATAAGTTATGCTGTAAAGCTTGGCACAGAATTAAATCGTCCTGTCGTCATAAATATAAGCTTTGGCAATACATACGGCGACCACAGGGGCAATTCGCTGCTTGAGCGTTTTATAGACAATGCTTCGGAAATAGGGAAAAACGTCATTGTGATAGGCAGCGGAAATGAGGGGGCTTCACGAGGGCATATATCGGGAATGGTGTCGTCAATGCCAAGGGTGGAGCTTGCCGTGGCAGGGTATGAGACTAATCTTAGCGTGCAGCTTTGGAAATACTATCAGGACATATACAATGTCACAGTAGTTTCACCCTCGGGCGAGCGCGTGATTTTGGAAATTTCAGACATCAAAAAAGCACAGACATTGCGACGCACTTTGGAACAGACCGAGCTTCTATGCTATATCGGCGAACCTGCCCCATACAGTGTCAATCAGGAAATTTACATAGATATGTTGCCGGCGGGAAACGGAAATTATATAAATGAAGGAATATGGCGGTTTGAGCTTACTCCTGTCAGCATAGTCACAGGAGAATACAGCTTTTATCTGCCAAGCTACGCGGTAAGAAACGTGGGGACGGGATTTTTTTTACCGACACCTGAAATGACACTTACAGTTCCCTCCGCTGCAAGACGCGCGGTAAGTGTGGGTGCGTATGATGCCGCATTGCAAAGTTATGCGGATTTTTCGGGACGGGGATATGTGTACCGTTATGATGCAGAGCGCGGCGGCATATCTGGATATTCGTCTGCTATTGCCGAGGTAAAGCCCGACATATCCGCGCCGGGTGTCGATATTGCCGTGCCAATGCCTGGTGGCGGCTATGAGCGCGTGTCCGGTACGTCTTTTGCCACGCCGATTGTTGCAGGCAGTGCGGCGCTGATGATGGAGTGGGGCATAGTGAGGGGAAATGACCCGTTTCTGTTTGGGCAGAAGCTGAAAGCATATCTTGTAAAGGGTGCAAAGCCGATAAGGGGAATTGCGGAGAGAGTTGGAAGTATGGCAGGGTGGGGAGCTCTCTGCTTGCAAAACAGTCTTCCGTTATAAGTTCAGTCAAACTGTTTGCCAATCCGCACAGAACGGATATATAAATTTTGTTAAATCTGACAATTCAACTATGGACTTTGGTGTCGGTATAGAGTAAAATGTAAAGGTAAAGGAGGTGGGTACTCTGATTACCAGAAGATACGTGAGGACACGTTCACTGCAAAAAGAAATGGTGATAGACCAATCCATTGTGGACAGAGCAGGCAGGATTTTGATTGCGAGAAATACCATAATGGACGAGTTTCATATAGAATCCCTTAAGAAGATGGGAGTCCCGGGCGTATACATACGTGAGGGCGAGGAAGATGACGTTCCCGAGGACAACACACAGGCGCCTGTTGTATCAGCCGCTGTCCAAAAAGAGATTGACAAGCATATGGTAAATGACCGAGCCAAGGTCAAGTTGTCTGAAAGTGTGAAAGCGCGGGTTGCCGAGGGTATACAATACATTTACAACGATACCTCGTCGGAGGGATTTACAAATACGACGAGGAATATCACGGACGACCTGATGAAAGCGATTTCCGACAATGATGCGATAGCAGTCGATATAAGCACGCTCAAGATAAGCGATGAGTACACGTTTAAGCATAGTGTCGATGTGGCGACTATGGCTATGATAGTTGCCAAAAAATACGGTTTAAATGATAAAGAGGTATATGAACTTGGCATATCGGGTCTTTTGCACGATGTGGGAAAGTCGAAGATACCAAACGAGATACTCAACAAAGCAGGCAAGTTGACTGACGATGAATTTGCGATGATGAAACAGCATTCACTGTTCGGTTACAGTATTTTGAAAGATAAGGACGACCTTTCCAATCCCATTAAGCTTGGCGTATTGCAGCATCATGAAAAGATGAACGGCAGAGGCTATCCTATGAGTGTCGAATCCTCCAAGATAAACCTGTTTGCGCGTATTATTTCAGTGGCGGATATTTACGATGCGCTTGTCACGGAACGTCCGTACAAAAAGCCGTTTTCTCCAAGAGATGCGGTAGAGATGATTATGTCGATGACGGAGGAGCTTGACATAAATGTAATGAGGAGCTTTTTGGAAAGCGTAATATTGTACCCTGTAGGCACGGATGTAGAGCTTAGTACAGGTGAGCGGGCGCGGGTAGTCGAAAATAACCCGCAGTATGTGCTGCGTCCCAAGGTGGTAGGCTTATCATCAGGCAAGAGCTATGACCTTTCTGCGATTGAAAATGCGAGCATTGTTATTTTATAGGCTGCAAAATATACATAAGGTTAGAGGGAATGGACATTTATGAAACTAAAATACAAAATATTAGCCGCCATTATGCTTATATCTGTGTGCTTTATGAGCTTAGGCAGAGAAGCTTATGCGTCGGAGGACATTATACATGATATGTATCAGCGTGCTACTGATTTTCCGCAGGGGGATTTGACAAGACTTGCCTCGGTTTTGCGAAAGGCTGATGCGGGAGAGGAGATTACGATTGGATTTATCGGCGGCTCGATTACTGAGGGCTACAATGCGTCATCAAGGGAAAACACGTACGTATCGCTGGTGCATAAGTGGTGGTGCGATACTTTCCCGTATACTGTGATAAACCTGATAAATGCCGGAGTTGGTGGCACTTCATCATATCTTGGAGTTCACCGTGTTGAGAGTGATATACTCGCATATAAGCCTGATTTGGTGTTTGTGGAGTTTGCTGTAAATGATGCATTTTCGCAATTTAATATGAGCAGTTACGAAAATCTTATCCGCAGGATTTTGGGTGCGGAGAATAACCCGGCAGTCATACTTCTGTTTTCCGTCAATCAAAACGGAGACAGCGTGCAGGCGGTTGAAACCGCTATAGGTGAGTATTATAGACTTCCGATGATTAGTTATGGTGATGCCATCATGCCGGACGTGGCCACCAACAACATTGAATGGGAGGGAATATCTTCGGATATTGTGCACCCTAATGACGTAGGGCATTCAATATATGCCGCACTTATATCGGCCTATATTGAGGAAGTGTATGCAAATCTTGATACTATAGAAGAAACGTCGGAATGGACGCTGCCCGAACCGATTACGTTGCAGGCATATGATGATGCGCATATTGAAAATTGCTATACTATTCAGCCGGTAGAGTCGCATGGATTTGAGGAAAGAAATATTAATCGATATTTTACGGGCAATTGGAGCGTGTATCAAAAGGATGCCTCCATCACATTTGCTGTAGACGCTATGTCGATTGGCATAATTTATCAGCGTGATGCTACGGGTGGTTTTGGCGATTATGATGTGTATGTTGACGGAGAGTATGTGACGACACTTTACGGCAACTACGACGTGAAGACAGAGACGGAAACGGACACGGCGCAGCTTTATTTCTCCGAGGAACTTCAAAAGGGCGAACATATCGTAAAAATAGAAAAAAATCCTAAGTCTGAAAAAGACTGCTTTATAATTGCAGGGCTGCTTGTGAGTTGAAACGCAGCCCTGTTTTTTATTTTTATGTCATTAGTCTGCGCCAGTTTTCTATGACTTCTTCGCAGATATCGGGGTCCATCTCTGCAACGGCTTCGCAAAGCCTGTTGTAAAGCTTGGTTTCTTCCTCGTCATAACTGTAGTTTTCGAGCTCTTTCACGCATGCCTCCATCTCATCAAGGTTAAGATTATCTATGGCATGGGCAATTTTTTGGAAGACTGCCTCAAGCTTTTCGTGGGTTATCTTGTTGCCGCTCTCTGTAGAAGTCCTTGCGCTGTTAAAGTACGGTTGGAGTATGTCGTAATAATGCGCGTACATCTCGAGCGCATCGTCAGTTTTTTGTGTGATAGTGTCAATATCAAGCGCATTTCCGGCCGCTTCAAGCTGCGCCGCAAGCTCGGAGAGCTTAGTGGCTCCTATCTGGCGGGAGGCGCTTTTTAGGGCATGTACCTCCACGGTATAGTTACGCCAGTCTTTGTTTTTCACGCAAGATTGTATGAGCCTGTATTTTTTAGGAATGGCATGAAAATAATCCTTTAAAATAGTCCAGTAAAGAGCTTCGCTGCCGGCCAGTTTCAATGCCGTTTCCGTGTCCAAATCTTTGATTTTGATGACACTGGGCTGCTGTGCGGCGGGTTTGTGGTGATGGGATGCTTTTACGCTCTTTATCTTATCCTTGGGGAGAAGACGCTTAATCTTTGTCACAAGCACTCTCACTTCGATAGGCTTGGGCACGAAGTCATTCATACCGGCTTTTAAGAACATCTCCTTTACGCCTGACACGACATTTGCCGTGAGCGCGACGATAGGTACATTGTCATATTCGCGGTACGAATTTCTGATAATACGCGTTGTTTCCACGCCGTCCATCTCGGGCATCATATGGTCCATAAGTATCAAATCGTATTTTTTTGTGTTAATCATTTTCAAGGCTTCTTCACCGCTGGTGGCGGTATCAATGCGCATTTTGAGTGGTTCAAGAAGTCCCTCCGCCACGGTAAGGTTAATTTGATTGTCGTCAACAATAAGTATGTCTGCCGTTTCAGCGGTAAAATCATAATATTCGTCTGTGGACTGATGCTCCTCAAGCAGCATGGCCTCATGGTTGTAAATAGAAGCAATAGCCATAGACGAGAGCGGCTTGCTTGCCACGATGACGTTTGGAATGTCATAGTAAGCAAGCTGGTCGTAATCAGTAATCACGACAGCCGTAACCTGCGGATTGGCACGGACAAAAAGCTGCAGCTCCATATCGAAATTTTTGTAGTCTATAAAGAGATATGCGCCTTTTTTTACGCTTTCGTTTTGTGAGAGAAATTTGGCGACATTCAGCTTTCTTAAATCCATATATTTGATGCCAAACCGAGCCATGTCGAGACGCAGTTGTCTGTGGGCATATTCGTTCTTTAAGCATCCGTATGTCGGCAGTAAATTATCCTCATTGAGTTTGATTGAGGGCGAATTGTCCACTATTTTTTGCGGGAGCACAAAGGAGAAAGTTGAGCCCTCGCCGTGGACACTTTCCACTTTTATGTCGCTGTTCATGAGCGTAAGGAGCTGCTTGCAGATTGCAAGTCCAAGTCCTGTACCCTCTATGGCGCGGTTGCGCTTGCTGTCTACCTGCTGGAAAGACTGAAATATTTTTACCATATCCTCTTTCCTGATGCCGATGCCTGTGTCCTTTACCGAAAAAAGCAGCTCTCCGGTATTTTTCCCTGTGGTGCGGAAGTCGAATTTGAGGTATACCTGCCCTTTGCTGGTGAATTTGGCGGCATTGTTTGCCAGGTTGATGATGACCTGCTTTATCCTTATGCTGTCGCCAAAGAGCTGTTTTGGTATAGACGGATTTATGTCGAGGACAAACTCGACATTGTCCCTGTCGATACGCGTGTTTATTATGCTGGAAATATCGCGAATCATGGCAACGGGTTCATAATTTACTTCAAGTATGTCCATTTTTCCCGACTCAATCTTTGAAAAGTCAAGGATATCGTTTATGATGGTGAGGAGTGTTTTACCTGAATTTTTAATCTGTGTTATGTAGTTGCGTGCCGATGGCGACAAATCCTCGCGCAGAGCCATTTCCGCCATGCCGATTACGGCGTTCATCGGCGTCCTGAGCTCGTGGCTCATATTTGCAAGAAAGTCGGACTTCATGTTTGCCGCTTTTTCTATCTCGATATTTGCCTCTTTCATTATGTACTTGTGATAGGCAATGCTTGAGAGCGTGTCTGTGAGCGTGTAAAGAAAGTATGAGGCATTGTCAAGCGTGCTTTTGGGCACTATGCGTATGGCCATGGCGGACTGCAGGTAGTTTATCAAATCAAGGTCGAGGTCTGACGCCACTTGCATAAGTCTTGGAATATCGGGAGGCGTGGTGAGCACCTGTCCGCCGACAAAGCAGCCTATCATTTTGTCGCCCGCCATAATGGGCGCCGCAAAATCGAGAAGTCCCGCATGGCAGTAGTAAAAGACTGACGACCCTACCTTTAAGGCGAGCTCAGCGCCATGCTTGTCGCACTCCTGGCAGCGGAGTCCGCCTATGGGTGAGGGGCGTGTGTATTTGCTGCAAAAATCGCTGAAATTGGTGCCCTTTGTGACGGGGGCGCCGTTTGCGTCCGTGATTATCGCCGCCATGCCTGTCATCTTGGCAAAGGCGTCCTGTATGCGCTGCAGCATTTCAACTTCAAAAAGGTCTGTGAGGGTGATTTCATTATTCATGCTTTTTATCCTATAATCTCTGTGATTTTCTTTGTGAGTGCTTCCTTGTCAATCGGCTTTAACAGGTAGCCCTGCGGTTTGAGCGCCAATGCCTTTTGAATTTTTTCCACATCATTTATGCAGGTGAGGAATATGACGGGGATATTGGCAAGCTCGGGAAATTCCTTTATTTTGGCGAGAAGTTCGGGACCGTTTATGCCGGGCATTTCATAGTCGAGCAGGATAAGGCTTACGCGTTTGCTCTGAAGATAGCGCATTGCGACTTTGCCGTTTATCGCTGTGGCTATTTCGTATTTATCGTCTAGGAAACTTTTGACGGTTCTGTGTACGATGGTTGAGTCGTCTATGACGAGTATGCGGCGCATGCCAAGCTCAGGTTCGAGTGTGAGTCCTTTGGGCGTTGCGGGAACGGCGGGACCTAAGCCGAGGTCTGCCATTTCGGCGTTTATCTGTGCGAGCATATCAAAGGTGCTGTCGCCTGAGAGGATTGCGTCTGTGGACGCGCCTATGGGGTTGCTGTCAAATGAGAGGTCGTTTGTGATAAAATCTGTGATGCTGTTTTTGATGGAAATGGTGGAAATGGGAATACGCAGGACTAGCTTGCTTTTTCCTGCTGATGTACGTTCTATGTCGGAGTAGTCGCCTATGCTGGCAGCGACTATGTAGGGGATTTCGTCTTTTGAGAGGTCGTCGCGGAATTTTGAAACGGCTGTGATTTCGGCGTGTGTTTCGTCTTTGGGGCAGTATACTACTGCACTGGGTTGGAAGTAATTTAGGTGGCCTGTTAGGTCGTTGTAATTGGATGATGAGCAGAGGCATTCGAAGGCTTCGGTCATTTGGGAGAAGAATGATGTTATTAGTTCTTTGTTGTTGCCTGTGAGTAAGAGTTTGTATTTCATATAAAAATCCTCCATTCTTGGTTTGACATAGATATGGGTTTATTATAGCATATTTTGTTAGGGGAATAAATAGTTATTTTTGGGGGATTTGGTAGGGGGCGCCCGAGCGGGGGCATATACCCCTTAAGGACATCGCTTGCGCTCAGTGGTAAACGTAGCGGACACTAAGCTCAATGAGCGCTGCAAAAGGAGCTACGCTTTTGCAGCTTATTTCACTAAGTGCCGACGTTTACCAGGGTCCTTAAGGGGTATATGCCCCCGCTCGGGCTCGGGTGTTGGAATGCATTGGAATGCTAGAATGTTGATATGTTTATGTGTGTGGGACTGGGGGAGAATGATAAATGGTGAGGTTTTGCTTTGATTGAAAATTCAGTTGTATGCTTCGTTAAAAAAGGTGTAGTCATTGGGGGAAAATGGTGATAAAATGTTTAGGGGAGTGGGATTGAGATGAGGAGTAAGGTGATGGATATGCGGGGGATAGAGGAAATAATTGAAGTGCTTGAACGGGGGGGAGAGCTTACTTTTGAGGCATTTAAGATGCTTATGGCTGCTGATGATGGTGGAGTGGAGATGCTTAGGAAAGCGGCTAGGGAGTGTGCGGACAGGGTTTATGGCAGGGAGGTTTATATACGCGGGCTTATTGAGTTTACTAATTATTGCGGGAATGACTGTCTTTACTGTGGCATAAGGAGGAGCAACCGGAATGCTGAGAGGTATAGGCTTACGAGGGAGCAGATAATGAGCTGCTGTGAGCAGGGGTATGAGCTTGGATTTAGGACTTTTGTGCTGCAGGGCGGGGAGGATGCTTATTTTACTGACGAGCGTGTGTGCGATATTGTTTCGGAGATAAAGAGGGGTTATCCTGACTGTGCCGTGACGCTTTCTATTGGGGAGAAAAGGCGTGAGAGTTATCAGGCGTTTTTTGATGCGGGGGCGGACAGGTATCTTTTGAGGCATGAGACGGCGAATGAGGAACATTATGGGAGGCTTCACCCGCCTGAGCTTAGCTGCGCGGACAGGAAAAGGTGTCTGTGGGATTTAAAGGAGATTGGCTATCAGGTTGGTTGTGGATTTATGGTCGGGTCGCCTTTTCAGACGCTTGAAAATATTTATGAGGATTTGATTTTTATAAAGGCGCTTGAACCGCATATGGTGGGGATAGGGCCGTTTATACCGCAGAAGGATACGCCGTTTGGGAATATGGCGGCGGGGACGCTTGATATGACGCTTCGGCTGCTTAGCATTATAAGGCTTATGAATCCGAGGGTGCTTTTGCCTGCGACGACGGCGCTTGGTACGATAGACCCCAGGGGGCGCGAGCTTGGCGTAATGAGCGGCGCGAATGTTGTGATGCCCAATCTTTCACCGGTTAATGTGAGGGACAAGTATGCGCTTTATGACAACAAAATTTGTACGGGGGATGAGGCGGCTGAATGTAAAAGCTGCCTTTCACGGAGAATGGAAAGTATAGGTTATAAAGTTGTGACCGCCAGGGGCGATTATAAATTTATTTGAGAAATGGAGGAAGAATAAATAATGTACGATGCGAAATCTTTGAAAGCGGAGGAGTTTATTTCTGATGAGGAGATAAAGGAAACTCTTGCCTATGCGGATGCAAACCGCGAAAATATCAAGCTGATTGACAGCATTATTGAGAAAGCGAGAGAGAAAAAGGGGCTTAGCCATAGAGAGGCGTCTGTGCTTCTTGCCTGTGAGGACGAGGAAAAAATAAGGCAGATTTATGAGCTTGCCGAGCAGATAAAAAAGGACTATTACGGTAATCGTATTGTGCTTTTTGCGCCGCTTTATTTGTCAAATTACTGCGTAAATGGCTGCGTGTACTGTCCGTACCACATGAAAAACAAGCATATTGCGCGCAAAAAGCTTACGCAGGAGGATATTGTGCGTGAGGTCACGGCGCTGCAGGATATGGGGCATAAGCGCCTTGCGATTGAGGCGGGCGAGGATCCAGTAAACAATCCTATAGAATATATTTTAGAGAGCATAAAGACTATTTACAGCATAAAGCATAAAAACGGCGCAATCAGGCGTGTAAATGTAAATATCGCGGCGACTACTGTGGAAAACTACAGAAAGCTTAAAGATGCGGGTATCGGCACTTACATACTTTTTCAGGAAACTTATCACAAGGAGAGCTATGAAAAGCTTCACCCTACAGGACCAAAGCATGACTATGCTTACCACACGGAGGCGATGGACAGGGCGATGGAGGGCGGCATAGATGACGTGGGGCTTGGAGTGCTTTTTGGACTGGAAATGTACCGCTATGAGTTTGCGGGGCTTTTGATGCATGCGGAGCATTTGGAGGCTGTGCATGGGGTGGGACCGCACACGATAAGCGTGCCTAGGGTTAAGCATGCTGATGACATAGATCCCGCCGCTTTTGACAATGGCATAAGTGATGACATATTTGCGAAAATCTGTGCGCTTATACGAATCAGCGTGCCTTATACGGGTATGATTATTTCCACGAGGGAAAGCCAGACGGTGAGGGAACGCGTGCTGCCGCTCGGAGTATCGCAGATAAGCGGCGCGTCAAGAACAAGCGTGGGCGGCTATGCTGAGCCTGAAACGCCTGATGAGGTCACGAGCGCGCAATTTGACGTGAGCGACAACCGCACGCTTGACGAGGTAGTGAACTGGCTGATGAAGCTTGGATATATCCCCAGCTTCTGCACCGCCTGCTACCGCGAAGGCAGGACAGGCGACCGTTTTATGACGCTGTGCAAAAATATGCAGATTTTAAACTGCTGCCACCCTAATGCGCTTATGACGCTGAAAGAGTATCTGGAGGACTATGCAGGCGAGGAGACGAGGAAAATCGGCATGGCGCTGATTGACAGGGAGCTTGAAAATATCCCTAATCCGAAGGTAAAACAGAAGGCGTATGAGTGCATACATGATATAGAAGGCGGACAGAGGGATTTTAGGTTTTAAGGTTTTAAGAGAGGAAAAAGCAATGTCAACATTAAACGAAACACCGAGCGCGAACCGCTTGCATATAGGGATATTCGGGCGCGCAAACAGCGGAAAGTCTTCTTTTATAAATGCTTTCACAAGGCAGCAGGTGTCGATTGTGGCTGATGTGGCGGGGACTACTACAGACCCCGTCTACAAGCCTATGGAGATAAATCCGCTTGGCGCGTGTGTGATTATAGATACAGCGGGATTTGACGACAGCAGCAGCTTAGGGCATAGCCGCGTGGAAAAAACAAAGCTTGCGGCGGAGAAAACTGACATTGCTGTCATAATTTTTGACAGCGGGGATATGGGCGAGGAGCTTGAATGGGTTAGTTTTTTCAAGAAAAAAAAAACGCCTGTGCTGCCGCTTGTGAGCAAGGCGGACAAGAGAGAAAATATAAATGAGCTTTTGGAGAAGATACACGAGAAAACAGGGCTGCCTGCCTTTGCGGTAAGCGCAGCTACGGGAGAAGGAATAGGACAGGTAAAGGAGGAGCTTGCAAGGCTTGTGCCGGAGGATTTTGACGCCAGACAGATTACGGGACAGCTTGTGGGCAGCGGAGACGTCGTGCTGCTCGTAATGCCGCAGGACATTCAGGCGCCCAAAGGCAGACTGATACTTCCGCAGGTGCAGACTATACGTGAGCTGCTTGACAAAAAGTGTCTTGTCATAAGCGTTACGACAGACAAGCTTGACGAGGGACTTGCGGCGCTCAAAAATCCGCCCAAGCTTATCATAACCGATTCGCAGGTTTTCGGATATGTGTATGAGCACAAGCCGCGCAAGAGCATGCTCACGTCGTTTTCCGTGCTTATGGCGGCTTACAAGGGCGATTTGCCGTATTACATAGAGGGGGCAAAAGCTATCGACAGGCTGAATGAAAAGTCAAGGGTGCTTATCGCGGAGTGCTGCACGCACGCGCCGCTGGCGGAGGACATAGGGCGCGTCAAGCTGCCGAGAATGTTAAGGAAGCGCTTCGGCGAGGGGCTTACGGCTGATGTAAAAAGCGGTACGGATTTTCCAGAAGACCTTTCACAGTATGATTTGATTATCCAGTGCGGAGCGTGCATGTTCAACAGGAGGTATGTGCTTTCGCGCATAGACAGGGCAAAGTCGCAGGGCGTGCCGATGACTAACTACGGCGTCGCCATAGCGCATCTAACAGGAATACTTGACAGGATATCAATGCCACAGTGATGAGATAGGGCTGGTTCAGGCGGTAAATTAGATAGTCGCGTTGTCTGCTTGGCTCTATTTATTCCATGTGAAATTTTCTTTGCCTGCGCCGATTTCAAAATGGCATTTGACGATTCCAAGGTCGATTTTCAGATACATGCCAAGCATTTCGGATTTTGCGGACACGGTATGCTCGTCTGTTAGTTCAAATTTAAATTTCTGCTGGTTGATGGCTGTCGGTGCAAGGAGAGCAGCCTCTACGCCTTTTTTGAACCATTCCGGCGAATCAGTGGAAATGTTGCTCACATCAGTGGCCGATTTGCTTTTTCTTGCAGTTCCTTGTGCTTTCCCATATCCGAGGGCAATGATAATAACCTCCTTTTCTTCAGGTGCAATTTTGGCTTTGCTTTTTCCGTGCGTCAGCGCAACCCAGCAGGTATTGAGCCCAAGTTCCTGCGCTTTCAGGACAAGCAGCTCGCCATAATATCCGCACAGTTCTTCAAGATTGGGCGCTTTTTTTCCTACTACCGCAATGTAGTTAGCTGCATTTTCAAACTTTCCGTAATGCGCCATACGGGAATTGAAGCATTCTGGCTCATCATATATAATCTGCATATGCAGATTTCCTTTGGCATTTAGTTCATCCGTGTATGTGTCTAACTGCTCACGGATATCTTCTGGTATTTTCTTATCCAGATACTGCCTTACGCTGTGGCGTTCTTTGATAAGCTCCATCATGTCTTTCATTTGGGTTACTCCTTTTTATTCATTAATTAATTCTTTTCACTAATATAGTATCATAAACATTTCTTTTTCTAATCAGATTTTATTAAAGCAGAAAATCTGTTATATTGGAGATGTCAAATATTCATTACAATGGACGAGATTGACATGAAACGAAACGGAATACAGCATCGAAACATTTGGAATTTTCTGACTGTTAATGAAAGGAATTAATACGGCTGCCCGTGGCATATGTCTGTTTGGAAAGTTTGTCTCGGGCGGTGATGTGACGTTTTTTGCAAAAAATATTTATATATTCATTAAAGATTTCATCTCATTTATCTCGTCAACGGAAAGTCCAGACAACCCTGAGATTTCCTCAACCGCATATTTGCCTGCTTTAAGCATTTGGGTGACGATTTTTCTGACACCCTCAGATATTCCTCTTGCCTCCGCCTCAGCAGCAAGTTCCTCACCGTATTCCCTTATCAAATCGCACATAATAGCAACCCCCTTTTCATCATGCTTAAAATAATTTACCCTCTCTGAAAGCTTGGGAAACCTTGGATTGTTTACGTCTGTGCTTTCAAAGCATTTCATAAGTTCAGCTATATCTGAACCGTCGTCAACTTTTGTGTTGACATATATTTCATTAAGCCCATTGTCCACGATTTCGCCTGTTTCCAAAACGATATGACCTATGTGGTAAATCGTTTTGCCTGATTTAAAAATATCAAAGCGTGTTATATACACGACATATACATCAGGGACGTTTTCAAAATGCAGACCTGTATCAGTGATGTTTGCAGTAATGCACGAAGCATTGTAGCGGACGCGTTTTATATGATTATCATTGTCCGATTTCTGAATTTCTATGTTGCAGAATTTACCATCATCAATTTCACACAATGCGTCAAGCACGACCGAGCGGCCCTGGAGATTGCGGACACTGTTTTGCCTGACAACCTGTAATACTTTTAAATTTGGCTTACCAAGGATTGTCCGCAGCATTTCCTGACAAACATCTTTATCCTCGGCAAGCTTTTCAAAGAAATTGTCGTCTATGGGTCTGAGCCTGCTCACAATTTCCATTTTTCTTTCAAAGTCTTTCATAAGCTCTCTCTTTCTGATATTATAGCATATTCATATGCTGATTTACAATGCGTATCTGCGCAATATTGACACTATATCAGAAAAGAATATTTTTGTCGAACTGAAATGTAAAAATTCAGCTAAATGTAAAAATTAATACAACTGTACACTTAAAAAATATTAAAATTGGCACTTTAAAGAGTGACACTTTCCACATATCATAAAACATGGTAAGAAAATGCGCATTATCTTTCAACCAGCAACCTGATGTTTATATTGCAGACTTATATTGCAGACAAAAACGAAGCTGCCAAAGCGGAAATCGGACTGAAACAAATCCGCAAAGCATTGCTGCGCGGCTTCACTTCTAAACGGAGGAACAACACATGGAAAATGAAAGATATAACCTAAACAAAGAACTTGCCCAAATGTTAAAAGGCGGCGTAATCATGGACGTGACCACGCCTGAGCAGGCTGTCATCGCGCAGGAGGCTGGCGCGTGCGCTGTGATGGCGCTTGAACGCATACCAGCGGACATAAGGGCGGCAGGCGGAGTAGCCAGAATGAGCGATCCAAAGATGATTAAGGAAATACAAAACGCGGTATCTATCCCCGTCATGGCAAAATGCCGCATAGGGCATTTTGCGGAGGCGCAGATTTTGGAGGCGATAGAGATAGACTATATCGACGAAAGCGAAGTCCTTTCGCCCGCAGATGACGTATACCATATCGACAAAACCAAATTTAAAGTGCCGTTCGTATGCGGGGCAAAGGACTTAGGAGAGGCGCTGCGCCGTATCAGCGAAGGCGCGTCAATGATAAGGACAAAAGGCGAGCCAGGCACAGGCGATATAGTCCAGGCAGTGCGCCATATGCGCAGGATGAACAATGAGATTGCACGCCTCACATCAATGCGCGAGGACGAGCTTTTCAATGCCGCAAAGGAGCTTGGTGTTTCCTATGAGCTTGTCAGTTATGTCCATGAAAACGGCAGGCTGCCCGTAGTAAACTTCGCCGCGGGGGGAGTGGCTACGCCAGCGGACGCGGCGCTTATGATGCAGCTTGGCGCGGAAGGCGTATTCGTGGGGTCTGGCATTTTTAAGTCGGGCAATCCCCAAAAAAGAGCCGCGTCAATAGTCAAGGCAGTCACCAATTACAATGATGTAAAGCTTCTGGCGGAGCTTTCAGAGGACTTAGGCGAGGCAATGGTAGGCATAAACGAGCAGGAAATAGAGCTGCTCATGTCTATTCGCGGCGAAAGCGGCGAACGCTGAAAAACAGTAAAGCGCAGCAGTCCGCAGCCCGCTTTCGGATTTTCGCAGTAAAGACAGCGCAGAAATGGAGAAGCTCATGAAAATAGCAGTTTTAGCCGTACAGGGCGCGTTCGCCGAACATGAAAAAATGCTTTCCGATTTAGGCGCGGAGAGCATTGAGATACGAAAGAAAAGCGATTTGGAGCAGGACTTTGACGGGCTTATCCTGCCTGGTGGAGAGAGTACGGTGATGGGAAAGCTGATAAGGGAGCTTGGCATATTTGACTGCCTGCGCGAAAAAATAGAAAACGGCATGCCGACGCTTGGCACATGCGCGGGGCTTATACTCATGGCAAAAAATATCGCGGGCGGAGAAAGCCCGCACCTTGCCACGCTTCCCGTCACAGTGAAAAGAAACGCCTATGGCAGACAGCTTGGAAGCTTTACCGCAACAGAGCATGTGTCAGGCGTTGGCGAGATGCCGCTTACCTTTATAAGAGCGCCTTATGTGGAAAGCGTTGAAAAGGGCGTTGACATAATTGCCACAGCAGGCGGGAAAATTGTCGGCGTAAAATACAAAAACCAGATAGGCGTGGCATTTCACCCCGAAGTCACAAAGAATACGGCATTTCACGAGTATTTTTTAAAAATATGCGCTGCTTGCCTGCCTTCTGACGCAGTGCAGCTTTCCTCCAATTTGCCAAGCCTGTAAAAAATTTTTTTACGGCATAATTTTTTTAAATTTATGGCATCAGAAAATCTGCAATGCATGTTTTCTATTGTTTGGATCGGCACTTAAAAAATTATGTTAAAATTTATGAAAATTTTATGTTGCAGGTACAATGCTACTTTGGTAAAATAGGGATAGCAATATTTTTTTGTTATTTAATATTAGGAGGTATTTACAATGTCCACAAAGCGCAATATCATCGTCGGTCAGTCAGGCGGCCCTACGTCGGTTATCAATTCAAGTCTTGCAGGCGTATATAAGACAGCACAGGAGAGAGGCTTCAACAAGGTATATGGAATGTTACATGGCATTGAGGGTTTCCTTGACGAGCAGTATGTAGACTTGTCTACGCAAATCCATACCTATATGGATATAGAACTCTTAAAGAGAACTCCTTCCGCATTTTTAGGCTCATGCCGCTGCAAGCTTCCAGAGATTTACGAAAGCCCCGACACTTACGAGAAAATATTCAGCATCTTAGACAAGCTTGAAATCGAAGTATTCATCTATATCGGCGGCAACGATTCAATGGATACAATCAAAAAGCTTTCAGATTACGCAATAGTTCACGGACACAGCCAGAAGTTTCTCGGCGTGCCCAAGACAATAGACAACGACCTTGCGCTCACAGACCATACTCCAGGCTTTGGCAGTGCCGCAAAATATATAGCGGCTTCCACAAAGGAGATTATCCGTGACGCGCTTGGATTAAGCTACAACAAGGAAAACATCACAATCATAGAGGTTATGGGGCGCAACGCAGGCTGGCTTACAGGCGCTACTGTACTTGCAAGGACAGAAGAGTGCGTAGGACCTGATCTTATCTATCTGCCTGAGCTTACCTTTGACATGGACAAATTTACAGATACAGTCATGAATCTCTTAAAGAAGAAAAAGAACCTTGTCATCGCTGTTTCAGAGGGCATCAAGCTTGAAGATGGCAGATATGTATGCGAGCTTTCAGGCGGCGCTGATTATGTCGACGCGTTCGGTCACAAGCAGCTCCAGGGCACGGCGGCTTACCTTGCAAATTATCTTGGCGCAAAGATTGGCTGCAAGACGAGGGCGGTTGAGTTTTCTACTTTGCAGAGGAGCGCATCGCATATCGCATCGCGTACAGATATAGATGAGGCGTTTATGGTAGGCGGCGCAGCTGTCAAGGCGGCTGACGAGGGCGACACAGGCAAGATGGTTGTCATCGACAGAGTATCAGACGATCCGTATATGGCGGCGGCAGGCATTTATGATGTACACCGCATAGCAAACAATGAGAAGCTTGTGCCGAGAGAATGGATAAACAAGGAAGGCAACTTCGTTACACAGGAGTTTATCGACTATGTAAAACCTCTTATCCAGGGCTCATACCACCCGTTCATGGTAAACGGTCTGCCTCAGCATCTCGTTTTAAATATGAACAACAAGTAAAAAACGCCGTTTAAAGCATTGCTAAGACTAGGCTGCCGCGTCAGCGGCAGCCTGATTTTTTTATGCTGATTTATTCAGATATTTTTGCAGGCTGTCCAGACAGCAGACAGGCAAAGCATATAGCGGCATGATTGATTTAAAAACAGTATTAGGAGGACACACATGGGCGCAGTAAAGACCGTAGAGGCGGAGGAACTCATAAACTGGGAAAAGAAAAGTTATCTGCCGCTTGATATACGCGACAGGGGGGCGTTTGAGTACGGACATATGCCATATGCCATAAACGTGCCGTACGATGAGCTTGAATCGGAAATCAATAAAGCCGACGGAGCGTTTTCGGACAAAAAAGAGAAAAGAATTGTCGTATATTGCCAGAAAGGAATTGTGAGCGCAGAGGCGTCAAGCATTTTAGCCGAAAGAGGCTTTGAAGTATATGAGCTGAAAGGCGGCTATCTTAATTGGCTTATGAAAAGCACTGAAAAAGCGCTTGGCTCTCCCGACGAAAAAAGCAGCGCGGACATAGAGCAGGATATAAGAAAGCGTTTCAGGAAAAGCCTGTGGTGCCGCTTTACAAAAGCGATAACGCAGTACGATCTGGTAAAAGAGGGCGACAAAATAGCGGTATGCATTTCAGGAGGCAAGGACTCGATGCTTATGGCAAAGCTCTTTCAGGAGCTGAAACGCCACGACAAATTTCCGTTTGAGCTTGTCTTTCTGGTGATGGATCCTGGCTACAGTCCTGCCAACAGAAAGCTTATAGAAAGCAACGCGGAGCGCCTCGGCATTCCGATAACGGTTTTTGAGACCGACATATTTGAAAGCGTATTCAATGTAGAAAAATCGCCCTGCTATCTGTGCGCCCGAATGAGACGCGGCCATCTCTACAGCAAGGCTCAGGAGCTTGGCTGCAATAAGATTGCGCTAGGGCACCACTATGATGACGTTATCGAGACTATCCTTATGGGAATGCTCTACGGAGGCCAGATTCAGACAATGATGCCAAAGCTTCATGGCACCAATTTTGAAGGAATGGAGCTTATCCGCCCGATGTATCTTATCCGTGAAAGCACCATCAAGGCGTGGCGCGACTACAATAACCTCCACTTTCTGCAGTGCGCCTGCAAATTTACCGAAACCTGCACGGCCTGCGGAGACGAGGGCAGCAATTCTAAGCGCCAGGAAATAAAGCTGCTTATCAGAGAGCTTAAAAAAACAAATCCGTTTGTGGAGGGCAATATTTTTAAAAGCGTGGAAAACGTAAATTTAAGCACAATTGTAGCGTACAAAAAAGATGGGATAAAGCATCATTTTCTTGATGATTATGATTTATAATTAAAGTATAAGTGCTTCTGCCTCAATAATTGCGGCAGGAGCATTTTTTTGTTCTTTTGCCATTTGTTTAACAATGGGGGCTGTTTCAAGCAAAAATGTAAATATGTATATATTGCTTAATTTAACTTAAAATATTTGTGAATGATAAATAAAATTAAGTTAATTTAACTAATTGTATTGATAAAATAATCACATAGGTGGTATAGTATTATAAATACCTGATTAATCAAAAAAGATGTGCCGCTGCTTACACGGCTGCAGGTATATTAATTCAGCAGGCTTTCACATTTTTATGCCGTCAGAGGCGGCGCGAGGAGGTTGAAATGATAACTTACAACGAAGAACAAAGAACATTTAAGCTTGATACACCCAACACAAGCTATATAATCGGCATTGTGGACAAAGAGGGCTTTATCGGTCATGTTTATTATGGCAGGAGACTAAATGACGCAGACGTACTGTATCTGCTGCGTACAGACGAGCCGCCATTTGTGCCGAGCGTCAACAACAGGGAGCGCGGCGCCTTTTATGACTGTTTTACGTTTGAGTACCCGACAGGCGGTGTCGGCGATTACAGGGAAAGCTGCATTAGTATAAAGACAAAGGGCGGACACGTCGGCGCAATGCTGTCATATGTGTCGCACGAGATTTTTGAGGGCAAGCCAAAGCTTGAAGGGCTGCCCGCGACATTTGGAGATGAGAGCGAATGTACCACGCTCAGGCTGATATGCGAGGACAAAATCGTCGGAATGAGGGTGGAGCTTTTATATACCGCATTTAATGACACTGATGTCATAACCAGAAGCGTGCGGGTGATAAATACGGGCGAGGAGCATTTTTATCTTACAAAGGTATATTCAGCCTGCCTTGATATGGACAATAGGGATTTTGACATGGTGACGCTCCACGGCAGCTGGGCTAGGGAGCGCTGCATACAGCGAAAGCCGCTTGGCTTAGGCATACAGAATGTCAGCTCCTTCAGGGGAGAGTCGAGCCATCAGGACCATCCGTTTCTGGCGCTCGTGAGCAAAAACGCCAATCAGGAGAGCGGGGAAATTTATGCCATGAATTTTGTATATTCGGGGAATTTTCGCGCGCAGGCGGAGGTATCACAGTTTGATTATGTTCGTATGTCCATGGGCATACATCCTGAAAACTTCTGCTGGAAGCTGGAGAGCGGCGAAAGCTTTCAAGCGCCCGAGGCAGTGCTTGTATACACAGACAAGGGCTTTGACGCAATGACGGGCTGTTTCCACAGGCTTTACAGAAATCATCTTATACGCGGAGAATACAGGGATAAAACGCGCCCGATACTGATTAACAACTGGGAGGCTACATATTTTAATTTTGACACTGATAAGCTTTTGGCGATAGCAAGTGAGGCGTCAAAGCTTGGCATAGAGATGCTTGTAATGGACGATGGCTGGTTTGGAAAACGCAACAACGATGATTGCGCGCTCGGCGACTGGCGCGTGAATGAGGAGAAAATCAAGGGCGGACTGAAATACCTTGTTGATGAGGTAAATAAGCTGGGAATGAAATTTGGCATGTGGTTTGAGCCTGAGATGATATCGCCTGATTCCGACCTTTACAGGGCGCATCCCGACTGGGCGATAGCGATACCAAACAGGACGGCGACACAGTCAAGGCAGCAGTATGTGCTTGATTTGTCAAGAAATGAGGTAGCCGACTATGTATATGAGGCAGTCGCGTCAGTATTAAGATGCGCAAACATTGAATATGTAAAGTGGGATATGAACAGGCAGCTAAGCGATATCGGAAGCTTAGGGCTGCCAGCGGACAGACAGGGTGAGATTTACCATAGATACGTGCTTGCCGTATATAAGCTGCAGGAAAGGCTTACGGCGGAATTTCCGCACCTTTTGCTGGAGAACTGTTCGGGGGGCGGCGCGCGCTTTGATGCGGGAATGTTGTACTACAGCCCGCAGATTTGGTGCTCTGATGATGCAGACGCGATAGAAAGGCTTAAAATTCAGGAGGGCACAGCACTTATATATCCGCTTTCGACAATTGGGGCGCACGTATCGGATTGTCCCAATCATACCGTGGGAAGAAACACGCCGTTTGAGACTAGAGGAATTGTCGCGCTTGCGGGCACATTCGGTTATGAACTTGACGTGACAAAAATACCGCAGGAGGACAGGGAGATGATACCGCGCCAGGTGGAAATGTACCACAGATTTAACAGCCTTGTCAGGGAAGGCGATTACTACCGCATAGCCTCATACAGCCAAAACAATAATTTTGACTGCTGGCAGGTGGTGAGCGAGGACAAGGCCAAATCGCTTGTGACCTTTGTGCAGGTGCTCAACCGCCCCAATTATAAATCAAGGCGTATTCTCCTGAAAGGCTTGGATCCTGAAAGGCGCTACACAGTAAGCTTTGAAAACAGCGATGACATCAAGGACAGGGAATATAGCGGAGATGTCCTGATGAAGGCGGGAATTTTAATACCAAACCTGTGGGGTGATTTCAAGGCATGGCTGATTTATCTTGATTCGGCAAGGTAAAACTTGTATGATTAAGCCTGCCTGTGATATAATAGAAAAAAATTCTGGATATAAGATGATTTGGCAGCCTCAGCGCACTTATAGATTAAAAATCTGCAAAGCTTTATTTCAGACGTTTTGAAAAAGTTTTGCAATTATATAATTATAGATTGGTGAATGTATATATGGGAAAGGTCAGATTAGTTGACATAGCGCAGCGGCTTGGCGTCAGCTCAGTCACTGTGCATAATGCCTTAAACGGCTCAAAGGGCGTCAGCGCCGAGCTGCAGAAAAAAATATTGGAGACGGCTGAGGAAATGGGCTATCAAAAGCCGTCCTCATCAGAAAAGAAGAAAGCAGCGGACACAGAGTTTTACAGGCTTGGCGTGCTTATCGCGGAAAATTATCTGGCGCAGTATTCAACATATTACTGGAAGCTTTATCAGGAGCTGTCGCTGATTGCGACGGAAAAGCATTTTTACACGACTATTGAGGTGCTGAAAAAGGAAACGGAAAAGAAAACCCTTGAATCGCCAAATATTGCGCGCGGGCATGGCATTGACGGCTTAATAATCATTGGTGAGCTTGATATGAATTATATACGCGCGCTTAATAGGGAAATTTCCGTGCCGATTGTGTACCTGGATTTTTATGACAGGGAGATTGCGTCAAACGCAGTGGTTGCGGACAATTTCCACGGAATGTACGAGATGACGGAGCTGTTGTTTGAAAATGGCATAAAGACGGCGGGCTTTATAGGCTCTATACACGCGACAAGCAGCATTATGGACCGCTATTGCGGGTTTATGAAATCCATATGGAAAAACGGGATTCAGGTTCCTGAGGAGTGGATAATCGAGGACAGGGATGAACTGGGGCAGATTGCATTTGAACTTCCCAAGATACTTCCCGAAGCATTTGTGTGCAATTGCGACTGGACAGCGGGGCTGCTTATGGAAAAGCTGCAGGAGCGCGGGCTAAAAGTGCCAAGAGACATATCGGTAGTAAGCTTTGACAATTTCCTTTATTCCACGTATGCGGATATGAAAATAACGTCCTATGAGGTAAACACAAAAGCAATGTGCAAAGTGGCGATAGACAAGATGCTAAAGTGCATCAGGTATCCCAGCCGCCCAGGCAGCCTGGAGGTGGTTTCAGGCCGTGTGGTGTGGAAAAACAGCATAAAAACAAAATAAAAACTAAAATAAAAAACTAAGATGTCAAAAAGACTTCGGACATTATATGCAGATGCAATTAAGCTGATGATAACCGAAAAAGGCATCTATACCAGTTAAATGGTATAGATGCCTTTTTTGATTTCCGTTCCTGCTTTTGACGCTGCTGTCAATGTCCGCAGTTTATTGTCTCCACAAGGCGCATTGGACAGCATGCTGCGCATAAAAACAGATTTAATTAATAAACAAAAGTAATTAATTAAAAAATTAATATAAAAAATGTAGCAATGCCTAACAATTTAACGCAAAAAATCAGGCATAATTACAATAAAATGATGAAAATGCAGAAAAGAGCAGATAATAATTGAAAAAATACACAGAAAATAGTAAAATAAATTTAACTTAAAAAAGTTAAAAATTAATATTAATTTTAAGGAGGAAAAGAAATGAGAAAAATTAAAAAGCTTGTCAGTATGGGAATGACGGCGGTACTTGCATTATCATTGACCGCTTGCGGTGGCAGCGGCAGTGAAAGCAAAGGCGGCAATGACAGCGGTTCTGCAAACCAAGGCGGCGCAGAAGCGGGCGCGGCATCAGCCGACGCTCAAGGGAGCGAAGCATCAGGCGTGCCGACGATCGACCAGATAAATCTGGGAACGGATTATCAGGATATCGCAGCGGATATTTTGGTCCTTACTGATAGAACCGATATCGTAGATACGGTGTACAAGGGCTACGCAGAGGAATTTATGAAGCTTTATCCAAACATCAAGGTAACTTACGAGGGCATTACCGATTATGCCGAATCAGTAACCTTGCGCCTAACAAACGGCGACTGGGGAGATGTCTGCTTTATCCCCGCCACAGTAGAAAAAAGCGAGTTCTCTACATATTTTGTTCCGCTTGGAGATTATGCGACTTTAAATGACCGCTATAATTTTGTGACGGAAAAGACTTTTGACAATACAGTGTACGGTATTCCAAATGGCGGTACGGCAGGCGGAGTAGCCTACAACAAGCGGATATGGGAGGAGGCAGGCATAACCGAGATGCCCACAACCCCTGATGAATTTTTGGATGGACTTCAGAAGATTAAGGACAATACAGATGCGATACCTCTTTACACTAATTTTTCGGCAGGCTGGACTATGGGAGCATGGAATGATTATGTAGGAATCGCTTCCAACGCAGATCCTGATTATAAAAACAATAAGCTTCTGCACACAAAGGATCCGTTTACGAAGAATGATGAGATGAGCGGACCATACGCAGTGTTCTATACCTTGTATGAGGCTGTGGCAAGAGGTCTGGTAGAGGAGGATCCCGCTTCAAGCGACTGGGAATCTTCAAAGGGCATGATTAACCGCGGCGAGATTGCGACTATGGTGCTTGGTTCGTGGTGCGTACAGCAGTTTAAAGACGCAGGCGACAATCCCGACGATATCGGATATATGCCGTTTCCGATAACAGTAAACGGAAAGCGGGCGGCAGCCGCAGGAGGAAATTACGCATATGGCATAAATAATCAGGCAAGCACGGAAAATCAGATTGCGGCGATGGTATATATCAAGTGGCTTCTGGAGGAGTCGCCAATTTTTGAAGACGAGGGCAGCATACCTGCTCTTAAAGGTTCGCCGTATCCTGAAACTCTGGAGGAATTTGACAGTGTAGAGCTCCTTTCCGACAATGCTCCCGCTGAAGGCGAGGAAAGCCTTTATGACGACATACGCAATATGGCAGAAGTGTTAAGCGGCGATTATCCCGTGTCCGAAGTGCTTGAAGCGGCTCTCTATGGCAGCATGACGCTTGACGATAAGATGAATGAGTGGAATGAAAAATGGACAAGGGCGCAGGAAAATTTTAACGTGGAAATAATCGAATAGGCAGCATTTTTTATTCTTGATTGGTGCCGCCTTGGCGCAATCTGCACGGATTTGCCCAAGGCGGCGGAATGGAGGGCAGAATGGAAAATTCAAGGGCAGTTACAAATACAATATCGAATAAAAAATCGTTCCGCAGGTGGATTGGCAGCAGGAAGGTGCAAAGATGGCTTATACTGATTACATTTATGACTATTCCGCTGATTCTGCTTTTTACCTTTACATATATCCCGTTTGCAAAGATGGTGCAGTTTAGCTTTTATGATATGAAGTACATAGGAAAGCGTACATTTGTAGGTCTTGCAAACTATAAGGAAACTTTTGAGCGTTCGGAAATTTTCGGCTCTCTGCTTGTGAGCCTGTACTATATGGGCGGCGGGGCTGTCCAGCTTGCTCTGGCTTTGTTCTTTGCCACTATGATGGCGTTTAAGGTCAAGGGCGAGGCATTTTTCAAGGCGGCGCTGTTTTTCCCGTACCTGATATGCGGTATTGCGGTCGGCTTTATCTTCAAATTCTTTTATGCCAGAGGTTACGTGCTTGATACGATTCTGCAGATGTTTGGAATGGATTTGGAGGATATTCCGTTCTGGCTTCAGGACAGGCGCATCAACAATATTTCGCTTGCCGCGACATCAGTGTGGCGGTATATGGGGCAGAATGTTGTTATGTTTCTTGGCGCTATGATGTCGGTTGACAATGACTTGTACGAAGCAGCTTCGCTTGACGGTGCCAACAAATGGCACCAGTTTCGGTACATTATTCTGCCGAGTATAAAGTCGATTATCGTGCTGAACCTGATTTTGTGCATAAGCGGCTGTCTGAGCGCATTTGAGCCTCCTTATGTTATCACAAACGGTATGATGGGAACAGGTACGTATTTTGTAATTATGAACAGAATAGCCCATGAAAACCAGAGAGTAGGTCTGGCGTCGGCTATGGCGATAATCCTGCTTGCGCTTATCATTATCTGCACTGTGGCTCAGAAGCTTTTCTTTAAATATGTATTTAACGACGGCACAAGCGACGAGTCAAAAGCCGCAGTGCGCAGGAGAAAAAGGCTTGAAAAGGCGCAGAGGCAGAGAAAATGAGAGATGGGCTTGCAGAATTAGGAGGTGCTGTTTGAATGAATACAAAAAAATTAACTTCAATATTTTTTTCGATAGTAAAATATTTGTCACTGATTGCGGCGGCAGTAGTGGCAATAGCCCCTGTATGCGTGTGCGTGCTTACGGCGTTTAAGACAAATGAGGAATACGCGTCAACCAGCGTGCTTGACCTTCCTAAGTCCTTTTTAAACTTTGAAAACTTTGTGATAGCGATTAAGCAGGCAAATATGCTCCGAGGATTTGTAAATACTACGCTTGTGCTTCTGGTAGTGCTCACGGTTTCTGTGCTTATCAGCTCAATGATGGCTTATGTGCTCAACAGATTCAGGTTCCCAGGCAGAGGGATAATCGAAAATTTGTTCCTGTTTGCTTCGCTTCTGCCTGGAATTGCAATGCAGGTAACTATTTATGAGATAATGAACAGGCTGCATCTGATAAACCACCTGTACGGATATATGATTGTGCTGATGGGCACTGACATAATTTCCATATACATATTCCTGCAGTTTTTTGAAAATTTGCCTGTTTCGCTTGACGAGTCTGCGATAATGGACGGCTGTACTTATTTCGGCGTATTTTTCAAAATTCTGTTTCCGCTTTTAAAGCCTGCGATAGTTACTTCTCTGGTACTGAAAGGCGTAAGCGTGTACAACGAATACTACGCGTCAAGCCTTTATCTGCAGAAGTCGGAGCTAAAGACGATATCCACGGCGCTGTATACGTTTACTGGACCTTACGGCAATCAGTACAACTATATCTGCGCAGGCGTGCTTATAACCATTATTCCCATACTCCTGTTTTTCCTGATATTCCAGAAGCAGGTGTACAGCGGCATGGCAGCAGGCGCGGTAAAGGGCTGAGACGGAGGCAAAAGTTTGTATATGAATGACAAGTGTATTTTGGCATCGGGACAGAAAAATCCCGAGGGGCTTAAAATGGCGGCAGAGTCTCATCTGCAAAAGGTTATCATACCGTTCTGGAAAGGGCTTTGCGACAAGGAGCATGGCGGCTATTACGGTTATGTGGACAGTGAGCTGCGGGTAAAGCAAGACGCGGTAAAGGGCTGTATACTAAACAGCAGAATATTGTGGTTTTTCTCAAATGCATCGTTGGCGCTTAATTCGGAGGAGTGCCTGCGGTATGCGCGTCACGCGTATGAGTTTTTGAGAAAAAATTTTATAGACAATAAATATGGTGGCGTGTACTGGTCGGTCAACTGCGACGGCAGCGTAAATGACAGTGCAAAGCATGTATATAATCAGGCGTTTGCAATCTATGCCCTTTCATCTTACTATGAAGCCGCCAGAGACGAGGACGCGCTTAATACGGCGTGGGACTTATATTGGCTGACAGAAGGCAGATGTCGTGACGGCGAAGGGTACAATGAAGCGTTTTCGCGTGATTTTACGCCTGTGGACAATGAACAGCTTTCAGAAAACGGTGTGATGGCGCAGCGCACAATGAACACGCTTCTTCACGTCTTTGAGGCATACACGCAGCTTTACAGGGTGACGGGTGATGAACGTGTGGGAAAGCGCATAAGGGAAATTTTAGGGCTTTTTGAAAAATATGTCTATAATCCTAAGCTGTGCCGACAGGAGGTATTTTTTGACAGAGAGTGGAATACGCTCATTGATTTACATTCATACGGTCATGATATCGAGGCAAGCTGGCTGCTTGACTTAGGCTGCCGTGTTCTTGACGATGAAAAGCTTGGCGAAAAGGCAGATCTGATAACATCGTCAATGGCGCGCCAGGTATACAAAAGTGCGTACCGAAACAATTCACTCCGCTATGAGTGCGAGCGCGGCACAGAGAATGAAACGCGTGTCTGGTGGGTTCAGGCTGAGGCGGTTGTAGGCTTTTTCAATGCATGGGAAAAATCGCCTGATGCAGGGATATTTTTGGAAGCCGCCTGTGACATATGGAATTTCATTATGGAAAATATCGTGGATTCGCGTGACGGTTCGGAGTGGTTTGAGGAAGTGGATCAGTACGGCGCGCCTAATGTCAAAAAACCTATTGCGGATCCTTGGAAGTGCCCATATCACAATGGGCGAATGTGTCTGGAGCTGATTAAGAGAATAAAGGGCGGAAATGATTGAGAGGAGGCTTGAATATGCTGCATCCGAGATACGCGGCTGAAAAAGACAGGCTGGAGGAGCAAATCGCAAGAAAGAACAAAAAGACCGATTTTTACAACGGAATATATGACAGATATGAATATCCTGTGCTTACAAGGGAAAGCGTGCCTGTGGAATGGCGCTACGATTTGAATGTGGAAACCAATCCGTTTTTTATGGAGCGACTTGGCGTGAATGCCGTGATGAACGCGGGGGCGATAGAACTTGACGGCAGAATCTGCCTTGTAGCGCGGGTTGAGGGCAATGACAGAAAATCATTTTTTGCCGTTGCCGAGAGCAGGACGGGTATAGACGGTTTTCGTTTCTGGCAGATGCCTATAGAGCTGCCTGATACCTGCCCTGATGAAACAAACGTGTACGATATGCGCCTTACGCGCCATGAAGACGGCTGGATTTATGGTGTTTTCTGCTCTGAAAGCAAGGATACGTCAAGCAGCGACCTTTCCGCCGCGACAGCCCAGGCGGGAATTGCGCGCACAAAGGATTTGAGGGTGTGGGAACGTCTTGACAATCTTGCGACGCTCCATTCGCCGCAGCAGCGCAACGTAGTGCTACACCCTGAGTTTGTCGGCGGAAAATACGCGTTTTATACAAGACCGATGGACAGCTTTCTTGAAACAGGGAGCGGGGGCGGAATAGGCTTTGGCTTATGCAGCGATATTGCCCACGCTGTAATAGACGAGGAAAAGATTATAAGCAGGCGGGTGTACCATACTCTGACAGAAGCAAAAAACGGAGCGGGAGCGCCGCCGATACGCGGGAAAAAATGCTGGATACACATTGCTCACGGGGTAAGGAACACGGCGGCGGGGCTTAGGTATGTGCTTTATGCTTTCGGCACTGACTTAAAAGATCCTTCAAAGGTTATAGCCGAGCCTTCGGGCGTGTTTTTGGCGCCGCTTGGGGCGGAACGCGTAGGCGATGTTTCAAATGTGGTATTTACAAACGGCGCTGTGGCAAGGAGCAATGGAGATGTGTTTGTCTACTATGCTTCCAGCGATACCAGGCTTCATGTGGCGGCGACGACGATAGAAAAGCTGGAGGATTATCTGTTTAACACGCCTAAAGACGCGCTGCGCTCAGCGGACTGCGTAAGGCAGAGAATTGAGCTTATAAGGAGCAATTTGAAACTGATGGAGGATTAAAGTATGAGCAAAATAAAAATAATAAGCCAGCCTGTGCCCAATATGCCTTGGCAGGAAAGACCAGAGGGCTTAAAGGATGCGCCGATTTGGCGGTACAGCGAAAATCCCATAATAGGCAGAAATCCCATAAAGGGAGTGGCGCGGATATTTAACAGCGCCGTGATGCCTTACGGCGATGGCTTTATCGGCGTATTCCGCGGTGAGCAGACAAACGGCATACCCTATATTTATATGGGGAGAAGCAAAGACGCAATCTGCTGGGATTTTGACGGAAACAAAATTAATTTTGAAGATGAAAAGGGAGAGCCGTTTATGCCCTTATACGCATATGATCCAAGGCTTGTGAAAATTGAGGACACATATTATATCATATGGTGCGGCGATTTTTACGGAGCGGCGATAGGAATGGCAAAAACGACGGATTTCAAGACCTTTACGCGCATTGAAAATCCGTTTCTGCCGTTTAACAGAAACGCTGTGCTGTTCCCAAGAAAGATAAATGACAGATTTGTTATGCTTAGCCGCCCTTCTGACAGCGGGCACACGCCGTTTGGCGATATATTTGTGAGCGAAAGCCCTGATTTGGTGTATTGGGGCAGGCACAGGCACGTAATGGGAAAGGGCAGTGAATGGTGGGAGGCAGTTAAAATCGGCGGCGGAGCCGCGCCCATTGAGACGAGCGAGGGCTGGCTTCTTTTCTATCACGGAGTCACAGGTACATGCAACGGATATGTTTATTCGATCGGCGGAGCAATTCTTGACATTGATAATCCATCGATAGTCAAATACCGCTGTGAGAACTTCCTTCTTACGCCCGAGGAGTGGTACGAGGAGAGGGGCTTTGTGCCAAATGTGTGCTTTCCCTGCGCGACAATCCACGACTCTGAAAGCGGCAGAATAGCGATATACTACGGGGCTGCGGACAGCTATGTATGCCTTGCTTTTACGGAGGTTGACGATATAGTAGAATACATAAAAGACCACAGCAGGGTGACGCCGTCAGACACAGAGATAGGAGAGAGATAAATGAACTGTGGAAAACACGCATGCTGTATGGAAGATGACAGCGGCAGCAACAGCAGGGAAATATTGTTTATGCAGCCTGTATTTAAACAAAGCGTATGGGGCGGCAGCAGGCTTTCCGAGGAGTGGGGGTATGAAACGCCCTCATCACATACGGGCGAATGCTGGGCGGTAAGCGCGCACCCGCATGGCGATTGTATTGTAGATGGCGGACTATTCAATAAGAAGCATTTAAGCGAGCTCTGGAAAAATGCTCCTGAGCTTTTTGGAAACGCGCATGGCGACAGGTTTCCACTGCTTGTAAAAATAATTGACGCGGAAAGCGATTTGAGTATTCAGGTTCACCCTGATGATAAGTATGCCGCTGAAAATGAGGACGGCTCACTTGGCAAAACAGAGTGCTGGTATGTCCTTGACGTGTCCGAAGGAGCAGAGCTTATAATAGGGCACAACGCGGGGAGCAGGGCGGAGCTTGCGGATATGATTAAAAACGGACAGTGGGAGAAGCTGCTGCGTCATGTGCCTGTCGGAAAGGGCGACTTTATCCAAATCAATCCTGGCACAGTACACGCGATAAAAGGCGGCATTGAGGTGCTGGAAACGCAGCAAAACTCAGATATTACATACCGCGTATATGATTATGGGCGCCTGTCCGACGGCGCGCCGCGCAGCCTTCAGCTTGAAAAAAGCCTTGATGTTATCACTGTCCCTGCGGTAAATGCTGATGAAATTGTGCTCCGCGCTGAAAAAATTGCCAAAAGCAGCGAAAAAAATAAGCTGAACCTGCTTATTTCCTGTGATTATTATCGCGTATGGCGGTTGGAGACAGACGGATATGCTGAGCTGGAACAGGTTTATCCGTTCCTTATAATGAGCGTGATAGACGGGGAAGGTTTTATAAACGACATAAGCATCAAAAAAGGCGATCACTTTATTCTGCCAAACGGCTTTGGAAACGTCAGACTAAAAGGCAGAATGAAAATAATCGCATCAAGCATAAATGAAAAGTGACAGCTACTCCATATCATTCTGCTCATCTATCGGAGTCCACGCTTTTCCAAAGTCCACGTCTTTAAACAGCTGCGTAAGTCCTGTAAGCTGTTTTAAGCGTAGAAGCTCGTCTTTGTCCATGCCAAGGTGCTTTGCGATCCATGCGTCGGAGCGTCCGAGGTCATTGAGCTCCTTGACGATATTGCTCATAAGGTCTACGTCATGAGAGCCCCTTGCGCGGTTGTGGCGGATAGTGCTTGCCATGCGCTGGTCGAGGGGCTTGTCAATGACGGACACGGGCAGCATGCCGTTTTCCCGCTTGTATATGTCGGGATAGTCGAGCATGATGCGGTATCTGTGGAAACCGTCGATTATTATGTAGCTGTCGTCGGAGTCGTCGTGATAGCATACTATCGGCATTGTGTAGCCGTCTTCCTTTATGCTGTCATAGAGGAGTTTAAGCTCTGGCGGGGCTACTGAGTTTGGGTTGTAGTCGTTTGGCTTTATTTTGTCTATAGGGACGGAGATTATATTATATACGGGACTTTTGCCTTTCATAAATATGCGCCTCACTTTTATTGTCATTTTTAGTTATTATTAGTTATTTTTGTCATTTGTCTGTATTACTTATCAAGTTCATCTATGCCGTTGTACTTCTGCTTTAAGGCTTTTATAGCCTGCTGCTGCTGTCTTGTCAGCCCGAAGCCCATAAAGCGGCAGATATGGTCGTTCTTTAATATGCAGTAGCACATCCGTTTCCAGCTTGGGATATCCTTTGTGCTTTTGATGTCGTCTGTGTGGTCGGGTATATCGCCTATGAAAATTATGCGTGAATTTTTCATGAGGGTGTAGTTGGAAACGCCGTTGCGTTTTATATTGTAGCCATGCTCGATAAGCTCGTTTATGACATCCTCGTCAAGTCCGCCGCCTACCTTGTGCCAAAATTCTATAGATGTCTCAAATTTTTTGATGTAATTGTTTCTAAGGCGCGCAGGCAGCGTGCTGAGCAGGAATTTTGTATATGATTCCCATGTGTGCCCGTCGGGGAGTGTAAGGCTTCTGTAGCCCATAGCCTTAGTCCTGCCGTATATCGCGCCGAAGTTTGCGCCTCTTACGCGCCCGACAAGCTTTGCCCATATTTCGGGATCGATTACGCGGTACAGGTGAAGGCTTTCCTTGGCATGATCGTTGAACGGAGATGCCACGCGCATCTGGTCTGGCTTTAAGCCTGCCATATAGTAGAGGTCGTAAAGGCGGTTGTAGTCATATCCAAATAAATAATTTGCATGCCACACGTCGCTGATCGTCCAGTCGTATATTGGAGAGGCGCACCAAACGTCTTTAAACTGCTTTGTGATCCAGCATTTGTCTTTATAGCGGTATTTTTTGTTTAATATGCCGCTGTAACGCTGTAGCGATTCGTCGGCGCGTATGCCTAAAAGGCAGATTGTCTTTTTGTAATCGTGCGAGGAGCGATACCAGCGCCCAAACTGCTTGGCGAGGTCCTCCTGATGCATTTTGTATCGGTATGTGGCGATTGGGTTGTTGTTTATGTTTATCACGTAGGGATGCTTTGGCATGGGGCGCACCCACGCGTCTTTTTTTGTATCGTCCCACGGATACCAGAACATTTCATAGCTGCTGAGCGCCGTGCGCGTCGCCATAGGCAGGCACACCCAATAGGGGTGTACATCGCCCTCTATGCGCTGGAAGGTGCGTTCTATGTATTCTGTAGTCACTGTGTACTGCGCTTCAAAATCCTGGTGAAAAACGCCGATTTTTTTGTCAGGATAGTATTTTTTCTGAAAATCCAAGGTGAGGTTTAGTAAGAGTCCGCTGTCCTTGCCGCCTGAAAATGAGAGGTAGATGTTGTCAAATTCCTCGAATATAAAATGCAGGCGCTCCTGGAGAGCGTCGTATACGTTTTGGGTTGAGTATTCGCGTTTCATTTTTTCACCTGCTGTCGGAAATTGTTGGAATAATATATATTTGTACCACAAATTGCGACAAAATTCAAGAAATATTGGAGGGCGTGGGGAGGTTTTTTCGGTATTGGGGGGCCGCTTAGATATGTCTGCCGTGAATGCCGAGGCTGGAAAATGGGATTTTCTAATGCAATGGGTTTAGGTGTTCTAAGTCGGACGAGGTGCGGCGCAAGTCGCCATCCGTGGCTCCGTGCGCCTCGATTTGCCATCCGGGCAAATCGCCCTCTATGTGTTCTGCCATTGCATAAGAAAATCCTCATTTTCCGCCTGGGCATTCACGGCAGACATATCTAAGCGACCTTTTAAACTGCAAGGTTTTTTAGAATGTAGGGTTCATATACGTGAAGTATTCGATAACCAGAAAACGCCGAGTGATGTCGGTGGCACGCCTAGGCGAGAATGGGAGATTTCCTTATGCAATGCTAAGACACCTAGAGGGCGATTTGCCTGGACGGCAAATCGAGGCGCACGGAGCCACGGATGGCGACTTGCGCCGCACCTCGCACGGTTTAGAACACCTACACGCATTGCATTAGGAAATCCCCATTTGAGCCTCGCGTGCCACCGACATCACTCGGCGTTTTCGTCCTTAAGCCAATCCCCCCCCAAAAAAAACAATACCCAACGTTTTCACATATCAGCTCCATTCTTAAACATTCCCATCAAAATATATATACACGTTTCCACATCAGCACAAATTACACCTTGCCAAACTCCCAATATAATCCCATCTTTGACAGTTAAAATGCGGGGAAGCTTGATAATTCCAAGGGTTTCTCGCATTTTTTTATAGCTA